>JAWOCV010000283.1:0-7055 GCA_046483585.1 Marinilabilia sp. | reverse complement strand
TCTTTTGAAGTTCATGTAGGGTGCGCTCTGCGCACCAACACCCCTAAATGTAGGATGTTAGCTCTTAGCTGTTAGCTGTTAGCTCTTAGTTGTTAGTAGCTCAGTCGCAGAGTCAGTAGTAGCTGAAAACTGAAAGCTCAAAGCTCAAAGCTCGAAGCTCGAAGTTGGAAGGAAAAGTTGCTCTCTCATTTGCGACATAACCAAAGAACTAACAAAAATGTATATGATTGAATTTCGGTTGTTTACATATTTTGTTAGATAAAAGAAAATCTGTATAATACAGAATTACTGTATTTTAATAAAGCAATTGCTACAGTCTTAAGCAACTGAATTACAGAATTTTGCAAAATTTGACGGACTATTGAGTTTAAAATTAGAAATAATCTTTAGTTAGTGCGCACTTATTCGGAAATAGGATGTTTAACGTTACTGGGTGTTACCTTGACTGTTTATGCGGTGGCAGGGGACTGCCGGAAGGATGCTTTTTCGTTTGAACGATCTTCTCAGGATGTTTATACCGGTGCAGTTTCGGATGATGATGAGGAAAAGGTCTGGGTGAAAGCAGGAAACCATTATTTTATCGCCTTTCATGCAGACGTACGGAAAGAACATTCTTTTTTATCTTCCGGTGGCCATTCATTATCGGAATTGACATCCGGAGAGGGAGACCTCTTTTCCCTAAAAGTGTTTTATGCCAATCCATCATTTCTGGTATCCTCTCTCTTTACATTTGGAGATTACAGCTTTGATGATAAATCTATGACTTCCACGGCTGATGCCGCGGGTTATAAAAATCCGTCTCCTTCATTTGCCGGTGAAATCAGAGCCGGCCCTCACGCCTGATTCCTCGCATTTTACAGCACATAACCGCAATGTACGGAGCTTTAGCTTTTATAAAAAGTCAATTCTGAACCTTTTGTTACATTGTTTCCTTCTTTTTCTTACTTACTCAATGCATATGCAGGGAATCAGCGGAAGAGATCCGGGATGAGAGATCAGTCGTTTGTAGGAATTCCATAAAACATTCCTAATTTTGCGGCGGTTAAGAGTTGCCCGGAAAAAAGTTTTTCAGTGCGGGTGTTTTTGTAATGAATTGTATTCATGATTTTTGCAGAAATTCATGTAAAAAATTTGATAAGAATCATCCGGTTTTTCCGGCAAAAATTATATATCAATAGATCGGTTAGATTCTGGATTTAAGATGAATCGTACCAATACTGAGAACCTGTATTTTAATAAAAATGGATCTTTGAAGCATAAGTATATGGTTTTAAAATGTTTGCAAAAGTTCAGCAGACTATTGATATATGGATTTGAAAAAATAAATTTAACAGATAAAGAATATGGCAATTGTTAATCATATAATGACCGGTCTTTTCGGCAGTAAGTATCAACGTGACCAGAAGGCCATAATGCCCATTGTTGAACAGATCAAAAAAGTTTCTCCCGAACTTGAACAGTTATCCAATGATGATCTGCGTGATCGTACCCAGGATCTGAAAAGACGGATCAAAGAGTCCGTTAGTGATCACCAAAAGCGGGTTGATGAACTGAAGCACAAGGCAGAGACCGAAGCCCTCGAGATAAATGAGCGGGAAGATATTTATGATGAAGTAGACAAACGGGAAAAAGAAATTACCGAGAAGCTGAAGGATGTGCTTGATGATCTCCTGCCCGAAGCTTTTGCGATTGTCAAAGAAACGGCCCGCCGGTTCAAAGAGAATGAAACCATTGAGGTGACAGCTACTGAATTTGACCGGGAGTTGGCAGCCACCAACGATTTTTTGGAGATCAAAGGCGACAAGGCCGTATACTTCAATACCTGGCAGGCTGGTGGTAATGAAGTCACCTGGGATATGGTGCACTACGACGTGCAGCTTTTCGGCGGGGTGGTGCTTCACCAGGGGAAAATTGCCGAGATGGCCACGGGTGAAGGAAAAACACTTGTGGCGACATTGCCCATGTTTCTGAATGCTTTGTCTGAGCGTGGGGTTCACCTGGTGACGGTAAACGATTACCTGGCCAAACGGGATTCCGAATGGATGGGACCGATCTTCATGTTTCACGGGCTCAGCGTCGATTGCATTGACAAACATCAGCCTAATTCGGATGAACGCCGTAAGGCCTATAAAGCAGATATTACGTACGGCACAAACAATGAGTTCGGGTTTGATTATCTTCGGGATAATATGGCGTCCTCGCCTAAAGATCTTGTTCAGCGAAAACATAATTATACGATTGTGGACGAGGTGGATTCGGTGTTGATCGATGATGCCCGTACACCTCTTATCATTTCGGGACCGGTGCCCAATAAGGGAGGGGATGAACTTTTCATAGAATTTCGTCCGAAAGTAGAGAGGCTTTTTGAAGCTCAGAGGTCTTTGGTAACCAAAATTCTGGCTGAAGCCAAACAAAAACTTAAGTCAGAAGATCCCAAAGTTCAGGATGAAGGCTCTTTGTTATTGTTACGTGCCTATAAAGGACTTCCCAAGAACAAGCCGCTTATTAAGTTTTTGAGTGAGCAGGGGATGAAGGCCCGCATGCTGAAGACCGAGAACTTCTATATGCAGGAGAACAACAAACACATGCACGTGGTCACGGATCCGCTTTATTTTGTGATCGATGAAAAGACCAATTCCGTAGAGATGACCGATAAAGGTATTGATCTGATCACAGGAGATACCGATGATTCCAGCTTTTTCATCATGCCTGACATAGGGTCTGAAATGGCTGCTCTTGAGAAAGACACTTCTCTTAGCGAAGAGGACAAAGTAGCCAAAAAAGATGAGGTACTTCAGAGTTATGCTGTAAAATCCGAGCGTGTCCATACCATAAATCAACTCCTCAAAGCCTATGCCATGTTTGAGAAAGATGTGGAGTATGTGGTGATGGATAATAAAGTAAAGATCGTTGATGCCCAGACCGGTCGTATCATGGAAGGGCGACGCTATTCCGACGGGTTGCACCAGGCCATTGAAGCCAAAGAGCGTGTGAAAGTGGAGGCTGCCACCCAGACTTACGCCACTGTTACGTTGCAGAATTATTTCCGGATGTACAATAAGCTGGCCGGTATGACAGGTACAGCCGAGACCGAAGCCGGTGAGTTCTGGAATATTTACGAGCTGGATGTTGTGGTCATCCCGACCAATAAACCCGTTATTCGAAAAGATCATGACGATCTGGTATACAAAACCACTCGTGAGAAATACAATGCCGTGATCGAGGAGGTGGTTTCCCTTGTCAATGCAGGGCGACCGGTTCTTGTGGGAACCACATCGGTGGATGTCTCGGAGGTACTCAGCCGCATGCTGAAAATACGTGGAATCAAGCATAATGTTCTGAACGCGAAACTTCACCAGCGTGAGGCGGAGATTGTGGCCGATGCCGGTAAAAAAGGCATAGTGACCATAGCTACCAACATGGCCGGCCGTGGTACCGATATTAAGTTATCTCAGGAAGTGAGGGAAGCAGGAGGTTTGGCCATTGTTGGTACCGAGCGTCACGAATCAAGGCGTGTTGACCGTCAGTTAAGGGGACGTGCCGGACGTCAGGGCGATCCGGGGTCTTCCCAGTTCTTCGTTTCCCTCGAAGATAACCTGATGCGTTTATTTGGTTCGGACAAGATCGTGAAATATATGGACCGTATGGGGGTTCAGGATGGTGAAGTGATCCAGCACAAAATGATCTCGCGGAGCATTGAACGGGCCCAGAAAAAGGTTGAAGAAAACAACTTTGGCATCCGGAAGCGGTTGCTGGAGTATGACGATGTCATGAATTCCCAGCGGGAGGTAATATATACCAAACGTCGCCACGCCCTCTATGGCGAGCGGATACAGGTGGACATCTCCAATATGATGCTGGATACCTGTGAGGGAATGATCGCTGAAAATCAGCAGAACAACGATTTTGAAAGTTTTCAGATGGATCTGGTAAGAACTTTCTCTACCGATTCGCCCTTTACAGAAGAAGAATTTAAAAAGAACAAAGTTGAAGACCTCATTGAGCAGCTTCACAAAAAGGTCTGGGACAATTATCAGCGCCGCATGGAGACCATCGCCCGGCAGGCTTATCCGGTGATCAAGGATGTTTATGAGAACAAAGGTCAGGTCTACCAAAACATTGTGGTTCCCATTTCGGACGGTCAAAGGGTTTATCAGATTACCACCAATCTTCAGAAGTCATATGAAACAGAGGGAGCTGATCTGGCCAAGTCGTTTTCAAAAGCCATCCTGTTGTTGACCATTGATGAGGCATGGAAGGAACACTTGCGTGAAATGGATGATCTGAAACAAGCCGTTCAGAATGCCTCGTATGAGCAGAAAGACCCGTTGCTGATCTATAAATTCGAGTCGTTTAACCTTTTCAAGGCCATGATCGACCGTAACAACCGGACGGTTGTTTCATCGCTTGCCAAAGCACATATCCCCATCAAGGATTCAAGTGGTGTGAGAAAGGCGGAAGAGCAGCCTCAGAATAAGGATATTGGACGCCTGAAAATGCAGAAAGACGAATTGCCCGGTACAGGGGTAAGCGGAGGAAGATCCGGCGGAAGTCAACAGAAAGAAAACAAAAGAGTAGAACCCGTTCGTGTGGAAAAGAAGGTGGGAAGAAACGAACCTTGTCCCTGCGGAAGTGGAAAGAAATACAAACATTGTCACGGTAAATAATTATTGCTATGGTCTTATTTGATTTTGTTACCTGGAACCCCGATCCGGAGTTATTCTCTCTGGGTCCGCTTTCGGTAAGGTATTACGGACTCTTTTTTGCTCTGGGGTTTCTTCTTGGATATTATATTATTGAACGGATGTTTCGCCGTGAGCAGATTCCCGAACAATGGCTCG
Source organism: Marinilabilia sp. (assembly GCA_046483585.1). Taxonomy (GTDB): domain Bacteria; phylum Bacteroidota; class Bacteroidia; order Bacteroidales; family Marinilabiliaceae; genus Marinilabilia. Next base: position 2,214 of record JAWOCV010000283.1, on the reverse strand, counting down.
ACAAATTGTTCATTTATGTGGTAGTGGCTACGGTGATTGGCGCCCGTCTGGGACACGTGATCTTCTACGGCTGGGATTATTACTCGCAGAATCCCGGTGAGATCCTGGCCATATGGCAAGGCGGACTGGCCAGTCATGGCGGCGCTATAGGTATATTGGTGGCCATTTATTTCTACTCAAAAAAGGTGAGCAAGAAATCGCCCATCTGGATACTGGATCGGCTGGTCGTGCCGGTAGCTCTTGCAGCGGTGTTCATCCGAATGGGAAACCTGATGAATTCAGAGATCGTAGGAGAGGTGACTAGTGTCTCCTGGGCCTTTTGGTTTCAGCGTGTGGATCCCGATCAGGAAGTTTTAAGACATCCGGCTCAGATTTATGAAGCGCTTGCATATCTGATCGTTTTTGTGGTACTCATGTATCTTTATTGGCGCACCGAAGCCCGTAACCGGCAAGGGCTTTTGTTTGGTATTTTTCTCATCGGCATCTTTGCTTCAAGGTTTTTTATCGAATTTATGAAAGCAAGCCAGGAAGCTTTTGAAGAGAGCATGACCCTGAATATGGGTCAGATATTAAGCATTCCGTTTGTTTTGATGGGGGTTTACTTTGTCAGGAAAGCATTGAAAAAGAAATAGATTCAACTGTTTTCAAAATCAGGCTGTTTGCAGGGAGTTTTTAATCCGGATGACAACAAATAAATCCGGGATTCATCATTCTCCCTGTCCTGATATTGACAAAAAATTCAAAGCTTCAGGACAAGGCCCCACAGACCGGGTCCCATTTGACAATAAATTCAAAATGTCTACCGCTAACTGTTGAGATGCATACAACCCTCTTTTACATTATTATAGCCATTCTGCTTATCGACGCCCTCTGGGGCTGGATACTGGCAGAGTTGAATCGCCGGAGTTGGGCCGATAAGGTGCCGGACCGTCTGGCAGATGTTTATCCTCAGGAAAAGTTTGAAAAACAGAAGCAATACCGGCAAGTCAATCACAGGTTTGGAAAGATCTCCTCTACCTTCAGCTTGTTGGTATTGTTGGTGTTTCTGTGGTTTCACGGATTTGCCTTTGTAGACGGACTTGTGATGGAAGTCACCGATCACTGGTTGTGGCGTCCGCTTTTTTTCTTCGGCATTATAGGGTTTGCGTCTTTTCTGATCGGTGTGCCTTTTTCAGTGTATGAAACGTTTGTGATTGAGGAACGTTTCGGGTTTAATAAAACCACTCCGCAGACGTTTGTTCTGGATCAGGTCAAAGGGTTGCTACTCGGTGCTCTGATCGGGGGCGCATTACTGGCTTTGGTGGTATGGTTTTATGAGGAAGCAGGCCAATGGTTCTGGCTATACGCCTGGATTGGTCTTTCCCTGTTCATGATCTTCTTCAGCAAGTTCTATACCACCCTGATCCTCCCCTTGTTCAATAAGCAAACACCACTCGGGGAAGGAGAATTGCGCTCTGCCATAGAAAAAATGAGCAAAAGGGCCGGCTTTACACTTGAGAATGTCTATGTGATGGATGGATCCCGCCGTTCGACAAAGGCCAATGCCTTTTTCAGTGGTTTTGGGAAGAATAAACGCATTGTCCTGTTTGATACCTTGATTAAAGATCTTGATACCGATGAGATTGTAGCCGTTCTGGCACACGAAATCGGGCACTTCAAGCTTAAACATATCATTAAGGGAACCACCCTGAGTGTGCTTCAGACTGGTATTACACTTTTCCTTTTGGGATGGTTCGTGAGTCATCCCGCTATTTCCCAGGCCCTCGGAGCCGGGGAGGCCTCTTTTCACCTCGGGCTGGTTGGGTTTGGTATGTTGTACAGTCCTGTTAGCGGAATTTTGGGGTTGGGAATGACCATTTTGTCTCGCCGCCACGAATATCAGGCCGATGCTTTTGCTGCAAAGTATGCAAAAGCTGGAGCGCTCCAATCCGCCCTGAAAAAAATATCGGCCAATGCACTGAGCAATCCTACACCGCATCCATGGTTTGTATTCTTTAACTACTCCCATCCGCCACTTTTGAAAAGGCTGGAGAGTTTGGATGAGTTGAAGTGAGAGAGAATCAGAGGTTGAGGGAGGGGGGGGTGATTGGTCAAATGGTTAATTGGTCAATTGGTTAATTTGGGTGCGTGCTGGTTGCTGGTTGCTTGTTGCTTGTTGCTGGTTGATTGTCTGACTTGCGAAGAATCTGTGGCTGGTTAATTGGTCAATTGGTT
>JAWOCV010000099.1:0-22452 GCA_046483585.1 Marinilabilia sp. | reverse complement strand
CTTCGTAAATGTCATCTTCGATGGCGGACAGCGTTGTGGTGCCTTCAGTTTCTCCTGCATCAATGGTAATGGAGTTTGAAGAAAGGTCGTAGTCATCCTGACTTGTTGAGATGTCGTTTGTGGCCAGAGTGACTGTTACGTCTTCAGAAGTTGGGCTGCTGAGTGTGGCTGTCAGGGTGGTGGATTCGTCTTCCTCTATGGTGGTCGGTGAGGCGCTGAGGGTTACCTCCGGTGGATCCTGTTCATCGGTTATGGTAATGGTAACAGATTGCGGCTCCTCAAAAGAAGCGGACCCGCCGTCAACTTCCGAAATGGCGACCTCCACCTCTTCATCTTCTTCGTAAATGTCATCTTCGATGGCGGACAGCGTTGTGGTGCCTTCCGTTTCTCCTGCATCAATGGTAATGGAGTTTGAAGAAAGGTCGTAGTCATCCTGACTTGTTGAGATGTCGTTTGTGGCCAGAGTGACGGTTACGTCTTCAGAAGTTGGGCTGCTGAGTGTGGCTGTCAGGGTGGTGGATTCGTCTTCCTCTATGGTGGTCGGTGAGGCGCTGAGGGTTACCTCCGGTGGATCCTGTTCATCTGTTATGGTGATGATAACAGACTGGGGCTCCTCAAAAGAAGCGGACCCGCCGTCAACTTCCGAAATGGAAACCTCGACTTCTTCGTCGCTTTCGTAGATATCATCATCTGTGGCGGTAAAGGTTGCGGTTCCTGAAGTCTCTCCGTCCTCGATGGTGATGGTGTTTGAAGAGAGTTCGTAGTCGTCCTGATTGGTGGAGATGTCGTTCGTGTCCAGGGAGACGACCACATCTTCAAAAGTGGCAGTGCTGAGACTCGCGGTCAGGGTTGAGGTTTCGCCTTCCTCTATGTTGAGGGTTGAGGCTCCGAGGGTGACTTCGGGGGGCGATTCATCATCGATTATGTTGGTTCTCACTTGTGAGGGGGAGCCGATTGTCCCATTATCTACCGATTCAATGTCAATAATAATGGATTCATCTCCTTCAAAGATATTATCATCGATGCTTGTTATCGTTATTGAACCATCCAGACTTCCTTCCGGGATAATAATACCGGTATCGCTTGTTGTATAGTCCTCTTCAAAAGTGGCTGTGCCTGAAAAAGAGAGCACAACTTCAGTGTCTGATGGAAAAATGTCATCAGAAGTGGCCGTTACTGTGGCCTCACCACCATTTTCGTCAAGAGACCTGTCCGATATTTCCAGCGAAATGTTTTGAGCTGTCAGTGAAATGCCCAAATTCATTGAAATTCCTAACAGGAATACTTTTATGTTAGTAAAATTGAGATGCATTGAATTCTGTTTTTAATCCTACCCATAAAACACAGAAAAACGAGTTAACCCGGATTATTGACTTCGTCGCACTTCGTTTCATGAATAATCCCTGTCTCCGACAGCGGGTAAGATTCAGAAAAAATTTTTTCAAAAGTCTGACTTCATCTAAGTCGGGGTTAACCTGAACTTTATTCATAAGGGAAATAATTTATGAATGGTTCAGGTAAAAAAAACAACCCAATGATTTGGATCGAAATCATACGGCAGGAAACCAAGTCATTATTTTAGTGTTCATTTGTGCAAAATGGCAAACCTCTGTATCTGGCATCAAACTTTAGAAACCGATAATATAACGGAAGCTGCTGTAGAGTAAAATTACGGCAAAAAGGGATGAATGTAAACTGAATTCAGGAGTTAGAAGTATAGAATCACCTTTCTTTGTGATTAACGTAGATGAGTAAGTGATGAATGCTTGCTTTTTGGCGTGTAATGAGATTAATTTCTTTGTTTGATGAAAAAAGGCAACAGATTTTAAATAAGATCAGCCAGCCTGCTATTAGCGGACTGGCTGATCTTGTTCTGATCTTTTTGAGACCCTTGTTAAATCTCCTTTAGTCAGTGCCCGTCTATAAACTAAGCAAAGTTCGTTTCTGGTCATGTGTCTGTTCAGAAAGGGCCAGTTGCGAGGCTTGCGAAGTCCGAAAATACGGAGTTTACCTGAGCAAATAAGTCATTTTCGGGCAAACGGAACAGCCTGTTCCTGCCCTACGGGAAAGCCAATGGGCTTTATGAACATAAACCAGTTAAGGCAGTTTATTTCTTTTCCCTAAAAGGGGTTATTCTACCGTGACCGACTTGGCCAGGTTCCTTGGCTGATCAACATTGCAGCCCCGTTTGACGGCGATGTAGTACGAGATGACTTGGAGGGGTACGACCGCCAGGAGAGGAGACAATGATTTGTGACAGGCCGGTATTTCAATGACATGATCTGCCATCTTGCGAATGGTCTTTTCCCCTTCTGTCACAATGGCAATAACTTTTCCGTTCCGTGCTTTGACTTCCTGGATATTGCTGATGATTTTTTCATATGAGTCATCTTTTATGGCCATGACAAAGACCGGCATATTTTCATCGATGAGGGCGATGGGGCCGTGCTTCATTTCGGCCGCCGGATAGCCTTCAGCATGGATGTAGGAGATCTCTTTGAGCTTAAGGGCCCCTTCGAGGGCCACCGGATATAGGACACCACGTCCAAGGTAAAGGGCATTGGTCACGTGGGTGTAACGTTCGGCCACATCTTTGATGAATCCTTCGCTTTTCAGGATCTTGCGCATCTGGTCCGGGACCTGTGTGAGAGCGTTAACCAGTTCTACATATTCCGAATTACTGATGATCTTTTTGCGGTGTCCCATCAGAAAGGCCATCATGGTGAGGACCGTGATTTGTGCTGTAAAAGCTTTGGTGGAAGCCACGCCGATTTCAATACCGGCATGGGTGTAAACGCCGGCGTCGGTTTCACGCGAGATGGAGGATCCTGTGACATTGCAGATGCCCAGGATGGTTGCGTCAGATTGTTCCCGCACCATTCTTAATGCGGCCAGTGAATCGGCCGTTTCACCGCTTTGCGAAATGGCAATGACCACGTCGTCAGAATATATAATAGGTTTCCGGTAACGGAATTCGGAAGCATATTCAACTTCCACAGGCACTCTTGCATACTCTTCAAACAGATACTCTCCGACCATTCCCGCATGCCAGGAAGTCCCGCAGGCTATGATAATAATTCGGCGGGCATTAACAAGAGCGGGGATAACATCCAGAATACCTCCCAGAAAAATTTTGCTGTGATCCATGGAGATCCGTCCCCGGAATGTGTCTTCAATAGACGAAGGCTGGTCGTGGATCTCTTTCAGCATGAAATGTTCAAAATCGCCCTTGTCGATCTCGTCAATGCTGAGTTCAATTTTTTGGACTTGCGGCGTTTTGGTGTCGTTGTGGAGATTTTTCAACTCAAAGCTGTCATGATCGATCACCGCCACTTCTTCATCATTCAGAAAAACCACCTGATCGGTGTATTCAATGATGGGGGTGGCATCAGATGCCATAAAATATTCTTTTTCACCAATTCCGATCACCAGGGGACTTCCTTTTCTGGCACCGATCAGGCGTCCCGGCTCATCGGTACAGAAAATGACCAGTCCATAGGCACCCACAACCTTTGTAAGGGCGAGCCGTACCGCCAGTTCGGCCGGCACCTGTTTTTCCAGGTAGATGTTTTCGATGAGGTTGGCCAGAACTTCTGTGTCTGTTTCGGTCTTGAATTCATACCCACGGTTGGTGAGCTCTTTTTTCAGATGGCCGTAGTTTTCAATGATCCCGTTGTGGATGATAACGAATTTGCCTTCCTGTGACTGGTGTGGGTGAGCATTCAGGTCACTGGGGGCACCATGGGTTGCCCAGCGTGTGTGCCCCATCCCTATGGAGCCCGAAATTTCATGGCCTTTCACCATGCCTTCCAGGTCTTTGACTTTTCCCTTACACTTGTAAAGGTGCATTTCATCATTCATCAGGGCTATCCCCGCTGAGTCGTATCCGCGGTATTCAAGCCGTTGCAGTCCTTTGATCAGTATCGGGTAGGCGGTTCGTTCGCCAACATAAGCTACAATTCCACACATATCAAGTTGTTTTTTGTTGGTTTGCTATAATTGGGGTTCATTCGGTCAGGTTTTCGATCTTTTGAGTCATTCTTTTTGCAAGGTTTTTCTTTTTTTCAATGTGGGAGAGGATATCGCAAACCGCCGGATGTTGCTCAAAAGCCCCTCTGACTTGTTCGAAATCCACGTGTCTGACGTCGTCTTCCCCATCCATGCCAAAACCAGTCTGGGCTTTCAGGGTGAACTCTTTCCGGGCATCGTTGAACATCATTTCGTCGAGTGAAACGACAGCCTTTTTCCAATTCGAGATAAAATCCAGCAACGTTTTTTTGTCCACCGAAGACAGATCGATATCCAGCTCATCACGGAAAACCTGGACACTCCAGTTCCAGACCCATTCGTAATAATTCATGTGCCACTCTTCAAAGACGGTGTTCATATCCGGGAAAGAACGGATTTGGTCGGCTTCAATGTTTTCAGCGAGTTCCAGAACCTTCTTTTTCGGAATGATCAGTCCCGCCATGTCGATCCATTCTCCAACACCTTCGTCCGAAGTATTGGAAACTTTTTTGCGGAGGTCTTCTATGTTTTCGAAATTCAGGGTTTCCAGCATTTTCAGCAGGCCGTTGCCAAGGAATTTTGTAATGCCGATCTCATACATTTTGATGCCTCTTTCCAGCGCCTTGGCTTCGATCTTTACGTTATTGTGCATGAAGTATTCCGAGGTTTCGCCTGTGATCTCCCGGAGTTTTTTCAGTGTCTTTTTTCCCCGGATCATCTTCTCCACCGAATAGGGACTGAGGAGATTGAAAATGATATGATCAAGTTTCCTGAGGTCTTTTCGTTTGTCCCGGGTGGGCCATTTTCTGGCATCCCGCGTAGTTCCGACGCTGCGGAGGTTGACGCCTGGGGCCAGATAACTCTCGTCCCGGTTCTCGATGAGGTATGAGAATGGAAATGCCGAAGTATCCGGATTCCTGTAGTGCCGGCCCATCACAAGAGAAAAGGCACCGATTTTGGCAGGCCACAACAGATAGGAGTCGCTGGTCGTTTTGCTGCCTCGTTCTACAACACCCTGATGAACCGGGCCCAGCTTGTACATGTGGTTGCTCTGATTCGAACCGCTGCCGGCATTCAGGAATGAGTAATAACCGGCGATCAGCAGGGTTGATTTGTGGTGTGAAACCGTGTAAGGGCCTGCAAATATGGAGCAGGCTTCTCCGTGAAACCCCTGACAATTGGCAAAGAAAAGGGAGTTTTCCGCCGAATAGTGTTTGCCCAGATGACAACCCTGTCCGATGAAACATTTGGAAATGAGTGTGGCATCCGTCACAACAGCTCCGCTGGCCGCGATAAAATCTTCAGCGATTACGCCGGGCCCGAAAAAGGAGGGATGCTCGGGTGTGCTGTTGATGGTGCCGTTGACCAGCCTGTATATTCCTTCGACCAATGCGCCCGGTCCGATGCTTACATTCAGCATGGTCCTGGAATTGATGACCCGGACATTATGGCTAATGGTACCGCGATCGGAGCATACGCCCGAAGCATAGTCACTTACCATCTTATAAAGACGTTCTATAAGGGCGGGGCGGTGACGATAAAAGGCCATGAGATACGCTGTATGGGCGGAGAGTTCGTTGAACATAGGGACTTCACGGCCTCCTGCCTCGTTGAGTACGGCGATTTTTTCTCCGTTGCCGAAACAGGAATGCCCTTCAGTGGTCAGAGAGTCCACATTTTCGATCACAACATCATTTTCGATGTTGTAATTGGTAATTTGATTCCGAACCTGGCTGATGTAAACATTGTCACCGATGGTGGTGTTATGAATGGTCGCGTATGATATGCCGGCATGTTTCACAACACCACCTGGGAAATCAAAGGTCCGGTGTAGCTTCCCGATTTCTATTTTGCCCGAAAAATGAGTGTGCCGAACAAAGCGGGGATCGAAGTCGTCTTTTACAAATACGTCCGACCAGTTGGACGCCAGACATCCCTGTGCTTCCATTTGTTCGATCTCGGCGGGGTATAAGGTTCTGTATTCTGACATATTAAGCAATTTATTTTTACAGGTTTCCGGAAAATCCGTTTCTGTCACCGAATGCTTTTTACTCTTCAAAGGATTTAGAATCCGGTGATCCGAAAACAAAAAAATGAATCCTGTCCGTGGGTGATTACCCTACGGGATGGCCCTCGATTGGTAATGGTGAAATTGGAATCGATCATACATGTGACATGATAACCAATAACCATCTGTAAATGGCGAAGTTATGAATAATATACTACAATTGCATAATTAATTGCGCCTTAATTCACGGCTTGTTTGTTTCCCTTTTAGCCAGAGAAGGGGTGTCAAAGGGCACACAGGGCATTGTTTTTTTTGAATAACCAGTAAAATTTAATGCTTTTTTGAAACCCCGTTATCTGAAAATCTATTCTTCCGTCTGTTCGACAAGGACATAAAAAAGCCCGGCATCCAATGATACCAGGCTTCTCTAAAAAGTTTTTGGCCCGTAATTTTAAAGTGTACCGCTGATCATGAAAGTTGCGGCAAAAGCCAAAATAGCGTAAAGTTCCGGGAATACCGCCAAAACCAGGGTACTTCCGAAAACATCATGTCCCGAACCGATACCGGCAATCCCATTGGCACAAACCTGTCCCTGACGGATGCCAGAAAGCAAACCAACCAGCCCCATGGCGATACCGGCACCAAGGACGGCTGCACCCTGTACGGCCGTGATGTCGGCTGTAAGGACACCGGTTCCGGAGATCACAAAATATCCGGCAAAGCCATAGAGTCCCTGTGTCCCGGGCAATGCACTTAACACGAGGTAGTTACCAAACGCCTCGTTGTTCTTTTTCATGGCACCAAGGGAAGCATTTCCGCCATATGAAACACCATAAGCGCTTCCGGCCCCCGCCAGTGCAATCATCAAACCAATGCCTATATAGGCCAATACAATTGGAGTCATATAATCCTATTTTTAAGGTTATTAATTAATTTTATTTACTTAACTCTTTGAAAAGGCTTGTATTCTTTTCCGCCTCCTATAAATCCTGCATTTTTGTAAAACTCAACAAAAGTCAGACGCAACGGGTGTACAAACGACCCGAGTCCTGACATAAAGATATTGATTCCGTGTCCGACCAACAAAATGATCAGAACCACAATGGCTCCAAGTACGGGAATGTCGGGCGACATGTCGAAAGCCAGTTGATTGAATACCTGTCCCAGAATGGCACTGGCCAGGCCAAGTGCGAATAAACGGATGTAGGACAAGAGGTCTCCAACAACGCCAGTTACCGTATTGTAGGCATCCCAAAGGCCTGCTCCGACGTTGACCACTACATTTCGCCCGGGATGGTTAAAAACAAAGATTCCCAATCCGGCCACTCCTAACAACAATAAATGGGGTGTGCCAAACAAATGGCCGGCTTCAGGATTCTTCTGGTCGAGGTAATAAAAAATGCCGGATGAAATGATCAACAGCAACCAGCCCCAGGTAGCCAGGGAGTAACCAAAACCATGTTGCCTGATCTGGTTGATTCCTTTCAGGATCATTCCGAAAATGATCTGAACAGCACCAAATATCAGGGCTAAGTTGAACATCTGGTCATTGTCAAGGAACATGTCCCTGAAATCGGTCAGAAATTTGGGTGGGGTCTCCATCAGATTAATCCCGAAGAATGTGCCTGTTATGGCCCCGAACAATACTGTGGCTCCCCCCAGAAACTGAACGAGGGTCATGACCGGTTTCATTTTCTTTGCTGCCTTTCGTTTGTATATACCTGCTGCAATGAGTAAAAGGAAACCGTAACCGGCATCACCCAGGCAAAAGCCAAAAAACAGCATAAAGAAAGGGGCGAAAAACGGTGTCAGATCCAGTTCCATGTATGAAGGCAGGGAAAAGAGCTTACTCACCGGCTCAAATAAGCGGGCATACCGATTGTTTTTAAGAAGGATAGGCGGCTTATCATGCCCCCGGGCCTCAGTCTTCAGGTAGTAAACATCCTCCTGGTCAACCCACTTTTCCAGCTCACCCATTTTGATCTGGGGGATCCATGCTTCAATGAGCCGTACGGCCCCTTCCACTTCCTCAAGGGTCTGAAATCTTACGTTAAGATCACCCAGCTGATCCTCCAGTTCCAGCTTGTAATTTTCAAGAAGATCCAGTCCCTTGACAGCGATGGCATCCAGCTCTTCTTCAAGACTGGCGATTTGTTCCCGGGTTTCCGCTATACGGCGGGTTACCTGTTCCAGATCATTTTCGGGAAGGGTGATTTCGTCCACCGTATCCAGCTCTTCAGGAAGATTGCCTGCTTCTGAGTCATCGACAAAAACAAAATAGCTGTAACCATCTGTTTGAGAAATCAGTTCCACAGGGTATTTTTCTTCCCAGGCAGGATCATATTTTGATTCGGGGCACATCAGAAATCTGAAATTGATTCCTGCTTCCTTTAGTTTGGCCACATCTTCCTGGGAAAAATGCCCCCAGGGTGCCAGTTGTTTCTCCTCTTTCTGCAGGGAAGAGAGCCGTTGGCGTTGTTGCTCCAGGTTATTTTCGATCTCGATGATCCGTTCATTCAGCTTTTCACCGGAAGTCCCGGAGATATCTCCTGTTGATTCCGGCGCATTCTTTTTCCGCGCTTCAAGATTTTTGATGGTTTTGGAAAGATCACTGATTCTCCGGTAGAGATCCTGCATCTCCGCGGTGGGCTCATCCTGGTGCTCCACAATGTGCGCCACACCCATATCTTTCAGGTGTTCCAGGAACCGGGTATAATCGGCATGAAACACCAGAAAAGAGTATTTGAACATTGGTATGATCATGACGCCACCTCCGTATTTTGCTGACGGGTTTTAACAATTTTCTGGGCTGCCTTGGACAGATTTTCCTCGTCTTCCAGGAAGCGTTTGATCTTGCGGATGGCATCCTGATAACCGGGGATCTGCACCTTTTCGTACAAGTTCACCTTTTGGGTGGTCTTTTTACGGGCAAAATCCAGTAACGCCATCTTTCGTTCAAACACTTCCCTTTCTATGGCAATTTTTGCCAGTTTCTCGAGGATGGCTATACCGTCGGGGAACCAGGCAGGCCGCTCAAACATATTGTAATCGCGCACTTCAAAATGCACCTTTTCCAGTACCGGTGTCAGAACCCCGGCAATCTTCTTGGTGGAGAGCTCCACATCGCTGATCTTAACCAGCGTGGGATCGAACTCATTCCAAAGGCGCATCATTTCGTCGTAGAGGCTGAGCTCTTCCTTCAGAGCCTTCTCCAGTTCAGCAGCTTTGTCTTTGGCCTTTTTGACCTCCACGCGCAGGGCCGACTCTTTGTTCTTCAGTGTCGGTAACGCGCGCTCCCTGATGGCTAACTGCTTGGCAAGGATCTGCTGTGATGTCTTGTTATATTGAAACTTTATGGCCACGTTGTCTCCTTCTTTTGTTGCACTTTAACATTCCTGGTAAAACCTGGTAAAAGATGTTTTCATCTTTCTGCTTTCAGCCACACTTGGTGAAAGGATGGAAAGATTCCCTACTTTCACTCTTTCCAGAACTTGTCCACAAGGTCTTTTTTGATCCCAACCTCTGCCCTGGAAAAATACTCTTTATAGAGATCCCAGGCAATATCAAGCATGGTATCGGTGTCGACGTTAACATCGATGGCCAGCAGCTTTTCCGAGTAGGCCCGGGCAAATTCGAGGGTTCGCTCGTCGTAGTCAGTAAGATCAAACCCGTTGTCCAGTTTGGTCCGTGCGTTTGCAGCATCGGCATACAGACGTATCGCGGCATTCATTACCTGCGGATGGTCTTCGCGGGTTTGTTTTCCGATCACGAGCTGTTTCAGGCGTGACAGTGATCGGAACGGGTCAACGATAACCTTACCGATGTCCGTGTCGCGCCGCAGGAACAGCTGACCTTCTGTAATATAACCGGTATTGTCGGGAATGGCGTGGGTGATATCGCCACCCGAAAGTGTTGTTACAGCTACGATGGTAATGGATCCTCCTTCCGGAAACTGAACCGCCTTTTCGTAAATACGTGCCAGGTCAGAATAAAGTGAACCTGGCATACTGTCTTTCGACGGGATCTGGTCCATCCGGTTCGATACGATACTCAAAGCATCGGCAAAGAGTGTCATATCGGTGAGCAGAACCAAAACACTTTCGTTTTTGTCCACGGCAAAATACTCCGCTGTGGTAAGGGCCATATCAGGTACCAGGAGACGTTCAACCGGCGGGTCTTCGGTGGTGTTCACGAAACTGACGATGCGATCGAGGGCACCGGCATTGTCGAAAACCTGCTTAAAGTAGAGGTAGTCGTCGTTGGAGAGCCCCATGCCACCGAGGATGATCTTGTCGGCCTTGGCCCGAAGGGCCACACTGGCCATTACCTGGTTGTAAGGCTGGTCACTGTCAGCGAAAAACGGGATCTTTTGGCCCGACACGAGACTGTTGTTCAGGTCAATGCCGGCAATTCCCGTGGCTATAAGATTGGAAGGCTGTTCACGACGCACCGGGTTCACCGACGGGCCTCCGATTTCACGAACTTCTCCTTCTATATCGGGTCCCCCATCAATAGGATCCCCGTAAGCGTTGAAAAACCGTCCCGATAGTTCATCACTGACCTTGATCTGAGGCGGGTTACCCATGAAAGTGACCTCGGCGTTGGTCGGGATGCCTTCCGTGCCGGAGAATATCTGGAGCACCACCTGGTCGCCCACGATTTTTACCACCTGGGCCATGCGGCCGTGTACCACTGCCATTTCGTCATAACCCACATCCTGGGCCTTGAGTGAAACTGTGGCTTTGGTAATGTTTGTAAGTTTGGTATATACTTTTTGAAATGCCTGACTCTTCATAGTCTGATCTTTTATCTGAAAACGTTTGGATATTAGACAGCTTCTTTTTCTGAGGCTTCCACAGCATGTTCCTTCAGCATTTCACCGAGTTCTTTCTCGAACTCATTGAAACGGTCTGACTGGAATTCTGAATAATTCATCTGCTTCAGCTGGTTGATGATGCGCTTGAAGAAATCGCCGACCTGTTCGAAATGTTTGAACTCAAAGTCGGTGTCAACGATGCTGAGCACTTTTTCGAGCATGAATTTTTGCCTTTCCAGTGGCGTGGAAGCATCGATCGTGTCGAAAGCATCCTGCTGGAGAACGACAAAGTCGATAAGTTCAGCTTTCCAGAAGCGTTGATGGAATTCTATTGGTACGCCGTCGTCGCCCAGGATGTTGATCTGTTCGTTGGCTTCCTTACCCCGGATTAGAACGTCTTTGGATTTCAGAACATTCTCGAGCCAGTGTTCGCCCAGGTTTTTTCCGAGAGATTCCTGAAGTTCCGGATATTCCAGGTATTTTGAATAGCTGTCGATGGGATCGATGGCGGGATAGCGCTTACTGTCGGCGCGGTCCTGCGAAAGGCCGTAAAAACAGCGGGCGGCTTTTCGCGTGTTTTCTGTAACGGGTTCTTTCAGGTTACCACCGGCTGGTGATACGGTTCCGATGAAAGTGATCGAGCCGGTCTTCCCGTTGTTGAGATAAACATAACCGGCTCGGCTGTAAAAGTTAGAGATTATGGCCGAAAGGTCCATGGGGAAAGCATCCGGTCCCGGGAGCTCTTCAAGGCGGTTCGACATTTCCCTCAGGGCCTGGGCCCAACGTGATGTTGAGTCGGCCATCAGGAGTATTTTCAGCCCCATGGAACGGTAGTATTCGCCCAGGGTCATGGCGGTATAGACCGAGGCTTCACGTGCGGCAACCGGCATATTTGAAGTGTTGGCGATAATGGTGGTTCGCTCGATCAGTTTACGTCCTGTGCGGGGGTCATCCAGTTCCGGGAATTCTTTGAAGATCTCCACCACCTCATTGGCCCTTTCACCGCATGCTGCGATGATCACAATGTCGGCTTCAGCCTGTTTGGATATGGCGTGCTGGAGGACTGTTTTACCTGTACCGAAAGGTCCCGGGATAAAGCCTGTTCCACCCTCCGTGATGGGATTGAGGGTGTCGATGCAGCGAACGCCGGTCTCAAGTAGTTTAAAAGGTCTTGGTTTCTCTCTGAAAGTTTTGATGGGGATCTTGACGGGCCACTTCTGGATCATGTTTACCGAAATGGACTCTCCGTTGCTGTCTTCCAGGACAGCGATCTCATCATCTATGGTATATTCACCTTCGGAAACAAGCGACTTTAGCTTGTAAGTCCCTTCCAGTTTAAAAGGCACCATGATGCGGTGTGGCATACCGTTTTCTTCCACTTCGCCAAGCCAGTCGCCGGCGGCTACTTCATCGCCTTCGGAGGCAATGGGCTTGAAATGCCATTTTTTGTCATGATCGAGGGGATCTGTGTAATCGCCACGCTTGAGAAAAATGCCGTCCATCTTGTCCAGGTCGTGCTGTAACCCGTCGTAGTTTCTTGAGAGAATACCGGGGCCGAGGGTCACCTCGAGCATGTGCCCTTCAAAATGGACCTTGCTGCCGGGACGAAGGCCGCGGGTACTTTCAAACACCTGAATATAAGCTTGTTTGCCGGTCACTTTGATGACCTCCGCCATCAACTCTTCCTCCCCGTGGGTGACGAAGCAAATCTCGTTCTGGCCAACCGGGTCTTCCACATCTACCACTACCAGGTTGGCAATGATTCCGGATACAATACCGACTGTTTTATCGTTTCTTTCCATAGGTCAATGTATATTCTTCGGGGAATTCAAAACCCGACTTCAATTCGTTAAACAATTTTTCAAACATTTCGCGTCCCTTCTCAGGATCGAGATGTATCCAGCGTTCGGCAATGAAAAGCTTCTGAAGGAAAGCCAGCACTTTTTCCACGGTAAAATAATTGAAAAAAGTGGCTTCTTCCACAAAATTCCATTTGTGAACATCCAGTTTGAGTTCGCGGTCCTTCAGATTGTCTGTCTCAAAGATCTGTAAAATGTCTTCGATATGTTCTACTTCCGATTTAAGCCCGAAATCACGTCCCCTGCTTTTTTTAAGGGCATCTGTTACATCATCGTCCCCGATGAGGGCATCTTCGTAATTGATCTCGTATTTTCTTCCGTTGAGAGCTGTCAGTACGTTGGAGGTATCGCGCAGGTACCTGGCCAGCTCGCGGACAAATATGTTCTCTGATTGGTCGAGCCATGCATTGTAATCGGTGCTGAGCCGCCGTGCCGCTTTCACACGGCTTTCTGATGCTTCCTCGCCGTGCATGGCAAGGACAAAATCTTCCATATAAGAAGGAAATGATTCCATATCTGCGGTATGCACCAATTTTCGGTCGATCAATGGCTCCAGCTCCTCTTTGCTGAAGTTGCCCCGTTCGTCCCATGCTTTGTCCTTTTCAAAGAAAAGGTTTAAAAGATTTTCATGGTCAAAGGGCAAATAGAAACTTTTCAGCAATTCGAAATCTTGTGGTGCCAGTTCGTCTGCCATCATCTCCCGGAATCCGGCCGATGAAAAAACAAGCTTTTTCTCTTCAGGCACAAGATCAGGCAAACCGGCAACAAGATAATAGTAGCCTCTTGACATGGTTATTTCTTTTCAAAAAGTAGTTCGGTAGATTTGGGACGCAAATAGGCTTTGAAGAAGTTATTGAAATCTTCGTCGGTGAAGCTGATCACATAGCTTCCGTCGGCCGGCCCAACTTTGAATCCCGATTTTACATCCCTGGAGAATGAAAGTTTTAGCCCTTTGTTCAGGTGGTGGGCCAATTGTTTTTTAAAATGGTCTTCCATTTCTTTTCGATCTTTTTCGGGAAGGATGATTTCAAGGTCCATACTTTCTTTTTCAATCCATCCGTCGATCACACGTTTCACAAGATCACCCAGGTATTTTTTGTCGGAGAAAAGCTCTTTCATGGAGGGTTCTATGGCTTCCATGGTTACCAGATTGGCAATGTCCTGTTTGAGAGCGGCCACTGACTGGTCGAGGGCCATCTTCATTTCGGCCTCTACGTGTTTTTTTGTCTCTTCGGCTTTTTTCTCGGCATCGGCCACCTTTTTTTCGGCTTTTTTCCGGGCCTCCTCTTCTATTGCCGAAGCTTTTTTCCGGGCCTCTTCTATGATATTATCGGCCTCCTCTTTGGCTTTCTGGACCCCCTCGTTATAAATTTTTTCGGTAAGGTCCTGAAGTTTTTTTGTCATAGTTCCAGTTTTTATCGGGTCGAAACGAATTTTTTGCTGTGGAATTTTCTAAATTTAATCGCTCTAAAATAGTTTTTTTAAAAATATCCTACAAACTTTTCGTTCAAAGGCAATGTCCGGAAGTTTATACAATTATTGACATACTGCTGGGGTAACGTCCTGGTGATTAGCGTTCTGTTCTATTATGGACGATGATGTTTAAACTTTTCCCTGATTCCCCGGAATGTCGAATTTGGAGAGCGGAGTGTTGTTGACCGGATCATCCTGCCATGGCTTGTTGTAATTGCAAATTTTGTTCGGACAGGTGACATTTATGCAAGGGTAATTTATATGCAATAAAAAAAGCACCTTGTGTAGTGAATTTGCTACACAAGGTGCTTTCCTTTCTTGACTCTTTAATCTTTTGACAGGCAATTATTCCTTAAAACGTCACTGCTTGTCGATGTTGACATACTTTACCTGCAGATGAGGGGTTATATCTTCACCTGAAGAATTATTGAGTAACATTATTCTGCGAATATCCGACACTGGTTGGGGAGAAGCCAGATAATAAGGGCCTCGGAGCTCGGGATTTTCTACCATACGCCTGAAATATTCTCCGACCAGTCTGAACCTGTATTCCCCTGTTTCATCATTGAAAGAGCCTTCTGCAAACCATGGCCTGATGGGGTCGTTTTCCTGTCCTGTCTCATAAACCGGTTCTTCCAGGTTCCCTTCTTCATCCAGTTCATAAACTCTTAATGTTTGGGGTGTGGGCGAATAAAATGTGGTGTCCTCATTTTGCAGGGTTGTATCAGCCTTGAAATAAAGGTTGACGGCACTGATCCCGTAAAAATCTTCCTGATCACTTTCGGAATCAAGCATATCTTCCCACTTCTCAAAATCAATGCTTTCTTCCAGGTCAATCTCTACGTAACTACCGGCCATTCCCTGTGCTACAAGATTTTCGGGGGAAGGATCATTGAAATCCATTGATTCGCTGTGATCATGGTCGAAGAGGTTGATGCGCACAGCTTCCTTGTTGATGGGGAAAGTGTATGAAGTATGGACTGTATCGGTCACTTCCCCGCTCTCTTCATTTCTTTCATAATAAGAGTAAAAGAGTTCCATGTTGGAATCACTGGACAGAAGATCCAGGGTGATCAGTGAACCGGGTGTGTTGGTGGATACCAGTTCCGGGCGCACCAGAATTCCTGCAAACGCTTCCCGGAACGCCTCTCTTGAATCGAGGGTTTCTTCCGGGTAATTGAATATTTCATGTGCCAGCTCATCGTCCAGTCTGAATTGCCATTGATGGACATAATCATCGTCTTCCCATACCGAATCCGGCTGGGCGTCCCACCCGCTGCTGATCCGTTCTCCTATTGGTTCGCTGTCATAGAGCCCTTCAGTGTTCATATCGGAATAATAGGTCTCCGTTTGAGACAAGGGGCTGGTCATTCTGTAAACTGTTATATTGTGTTCAGCATCCTTGTCGCCAAACCACCAGTTTTCCCTGTAAGCCAAATTCAGGACCAGCGAGTCCACGAAATAATCCTCACCCTTATTCAAAACCGAGTCGATGTATTCTCCGGTATTTATCTGTGTGATAAATTCGGCATTGGTTTGACCGGCAAATTCGTCATCCACATTTCCGATGATGGCATATGAGGCATCATCACTTCTGATCCTCCCGGGACTTATGTTTTTGGCTTGAATAAAGGTCGAGGAGTCTGTTCCTTCAAACAGATCATCGGATGGCAAGATGTCCAGGCCCAGATTTCCTGTTTTATCTTCACAGGCGGAAAATAGCGCAAAAGTTATCAGTATTAGAGGCGTTATGTGCCGCATACTTCTTTTTTTCAGCATAAGGGTGCAATCTGTTTAGCTCGTTCAAAAATGGTTTTACAGGCTGTCGTAAAACTCGTTATATGCATCAATGTATTTGTTTTCGGGTTGATATTCCAGAAACGGTTTTCCGGAATTTTTGATGTATTGTTCCACTTCAGGGTTAATGTTTTCGGAACCTTTTATGATTCCGTCTGAATGATCAATGGCCAGTTTGGTAAGGTTGGCAAAACTGGCCGGATTTAAAACTTCAACGTCCTTGTCGGTGATGCCTTCCAGTTTTATTTTTTTCTTTATGTCAGGGTTCAGGTCGTTTTTAAAATCATCATCGAAGACGGAATAAACGACCCTGGTGTTGGAAAAAAATGGATCGTCGCTCATGGTCTTCTTAATGTAAAGGGGTGCCAGAGAAGTGAACCAACCCTGACAATGGACAACGTCCGGGCCCCATCTCAGTTTTTTGGTTGTTTCCAGAACACCGCGTGCAAAAAAGATGATGCGTTCATCGTTGTCTTCAAATTCCTTGCCATCATCGTCGGCTACTGTGTTTTTTCTGGAAAAATAATCTTCGTTGTCGATGAAATAGACTTGCATGCGGGCTGCCTGTATGGAAGCTACCTTGATGATGAGGGGGTGATCGGTGTCATCAATGATAAGGTTCATCCCCGATAACCGTATCACCTCATGCAATTGATTGCGACGTTCGTTGATGCTGCCAAATCTGGGCATGAACGTCCTGATCTGTTTGCCTCTTTCCTGAATGCCCTGGGGCAGATTTCTGCAAAGCGTTGACATGGATGTTTCAGGCAGATACGGAGTAATTTCCTGCGAAATGAATAAGACCTTGTTGTTTTCCATCTTTCAAGGATGTATTAGGTAAAATATTGCACAAAAGTACAAAAAATCTGGTACCTAAACAAAGTTGTTTGGCCTTCACTTTTTGCTTTGATGTTGATTTTCAATGTAAGAGGTTTGTTGGCAGTTCATGCCGGAAGAGAGAGGGTCAGTCTGAATGAACAGCGGGTTGTTATTGTCTTTCAACAAACTAATATCTTTGTCAGGAGCCTTCCGTAATTTTCAACTTTCTGCAGCCGAACCTGTGATAATATTTTTTTACTTTGTCACGCCATTCTCTGAAGGGCTCAAGGAGGATTAAAGGGTTTGCTTTGAGCGTTTTGATTTTTTGTTTGTAGATCTTATTTTTGTTTGCACTGGACAAATATGGAATTGATAAAGACTATTGCTGCTCTGGATGACCGGATATCGGAGCGGGGAAAACATGGGAAGAAGGTTGGTTTTGTGCCTACGATGGGCGCATTGCATGAAGGGCATTTGTCGCTTGTAGAAAAAGCCGGTGAGGAATGTGATCTGGTTGTTGTGAGTATTTTTGTGAATCCGACCCAGTTTAATGATTCTGGTGATCTTGACCGGTATCCCCGCGATTTAAACAGGGATTTGATGTTACTGGAGCGCACACCATGTGAAATTGTTTTCGCTCCCTCTGTTGAAGAGATATATCCGGAACCCGATACGCGGGTTTTTGATTTTGGGCAACTCGATAAAGTGATGGAAGGCAGGCACCGTCCCGGACATTTCAATGGCGTGGCCCAGGTGGTGAGCCGGTTGCTGGATATTGTAAAACCGCACAAGGCTTATTTCGGACAAAAAGACTTTCAGCAACTGGCCATTGTTCGTGAAATGGTGCGCCAGTTAAATATTGGAACAGATATTGTTGCAGGTTCTATTGTCAGGGAACCTGACGGTTTGGCCATGAGCTCACGCAATTTGCTTTTGTCGGAAGAACAACGAAAAAGTGCGCCATTGATAGCCAAAACTTTGTTTGAATCTTGTAAATTTGCAAAATCAAAGAGTGTGCAAGAAATCAGGCGATTTGTGAAAGAACAGATAAACCTTAACCCCGATCTTGACGTAGAATACTTTGAAATTGTGAACGGTTATACTTTGCAACCCGTTGACAATTGGAAGGAAAGCGATTATATTGTTGGATGTATTGCAGTTTATGCAGGCCGGATCCGACTTATTGATAATGTGGTTTACCAGTTCTGTCGTGATGAAACAAACATGGAACTTTGATTACCGGGAAATGTGAGTTCCTTCAGACCTTAAAAAACAAATTTTATACGGATGAATATTGAGGTTGTAAAATCTAAATTGCACAACGTTACGGTCACTGAAGCCAACCTTAATTATGTTGGAAGCATCACCATTGATGAAGAATTGATGGATGCTGCAGGCATTATTGAGAATGAAAAGGTGCAGGTGGTTAATAATAACAACGGCGAACGCCTTGAGACGTATGTCATCAAGGGGGAACGTAATTCGGGTGTGATATGCCTGAACGGGGCTGCAGCGCGTAAAGTGGCTGTGGGCGACATTGTTATTATTATAACTTATGCTTCCATGTCGCTTGAGGAGGCCAGGAAATACACCCCAGTGTTTGTATTTCCCGACACGGCAACCAATAAGCTGATATGATCAGACTTGTAGGAAGAGAGAATTTTTAGTTTTGATGTTGAACATAGGCCCCGGAAACCCGGGGTTTTTTGATGTTCAATAATTCGTTAGAGTTTTCCTGCGGTTGTTGCCTGAGAATATTCCGAATTTGTCCGGTCCGGGGTTTGATGAATGAATGCTGTATCCCCAGGCCCCAACACTCCGTTAAGCTTTTTAAGGGTTTGATAATAAGATGCTTGTATGACAATGTAAGTTAATCTCAACCCTTTGATAATAAAAACTTTGCGCCTGCCTGGCGTGTAATGTGAAACAAAATTAATTGTACAAACAAAAGTTCGTTTATATAACAGGATGCCAATATTAATAACGGCAGACAGGTCATTGCGCCTGCCTGGCGACAAATGAAATAGAGGCTTTCTATCTTTTAGTAAGAGCCTTTGAGTCAAAACAGGTCTATTTCATGACAAGGCAGACAGGTCTCTGCGTTTAGGCTATTTTTAACAGACTATTGCGTCCCTTGAAACGCCAATCAAGATGGTGACTTTTCCGGAAGACGGGAAAATCATATTGGTTCCTGTATATGCTTCGGATTCGCTTGTTGTGGAGGTTAAAATTGAAAGAAGATAGCCGTTCGGAGAAAAAAGTTTAAGTTTGTTTCTGTTTTCAAATTTGAATATTATGGCCAAAACCAAAACCGTTTTTGTATGTCAGAATTGCGGTGCCGAATCCCCCAAATGGGTCGGTAAGTGTCACGCTTGTGGTGAATGGAACTCTTATGTTGAAGAGGTTGCTGTCACTGGAAATGCCAGGGATAAAAGGCTGACTCTTTCGTTTGGCAAAGAAAAGCAGAAACCTGTTCCCGTTTCTTCGGTAACAGTGAATGATGTACCACGGATAGACTCCGGTATAGGAGAGCTTAACAGAGTTCTTGGCGGAGGGTTAGTCCCCGGTTCGGTGGTTTTGCTGGGAGGAGAGCCCGGAATTGGAAAATCCACTTTGGTTTTACAAATGGTGCTTCGTCTGACCAGCCAAAAAATTCTATACGTTTCGGGCGAGGAGAGTCCGCAGCAGATAAAACTCAGGGCCGATCGTCTTAGCGGCAACGATGCTTCACATTGTTTATTGGTGGGCGAAAATTCTCTTGAGCAGGTGCTGACTCATATTGAGAACGAAGCTCCCGGTATTGTGGTTATCGACAGTATCCAGACTCTGGAACGCGAAACCATAGATTCTGCGCCGGGGAGTGTTTCTCAGATCAGGGAGTGTACGGCTTCTATTTTGAAAGTGGCCAAGGAAAAGAACATTCCGGTCCTGTTGATCGGGCATATAAATAAGGAAGGCAACCTGGCCGGACCCAAGGTATTGGAGCATATCGTCGACGTGGTGCTTCAGTTTGAAGGAGACCGGCATTATATGTATCGTATACTGCGTGCGGGAAAAAACAGATTTGGAGCAACTTCCGAGATAGGGATATTCGAGATGCAGGGTGACGGCCTTCGGGAAGTAGCCAATCCTTCGGAGATGCTTCTGGCCCATCAGGACGAGGAAATGAGCGGCATTGCTATCGCGGCTGCTCTTGAAGGCATCCGGCCTTTTATGATCGAGGTGCAGGCTCTGGCCAGTACTGCTGCTTATGGTACTCCGCAACGCTCCTCCACAGGCTTTGACCTGCGGCGCCTGAATATGTTGCTTGCCGTTCTGGAGAAACGGGCAGGCTTCAAACTTGCTGCCAAGGATGTGTTTCTGAACATCGCCGGCGGCCTTAAAGTAACTGACCCCGCTATAGACCTTGCTGTGGTCGCTTCGGTTTTGTCATCCAATACCGATCTGAATGTTCCCGGAAACATTTGTCTTACCGGGGAAGTCGGACTTTCCGGAGAGATCCGGCCGGTCACCCGTATCGAACAGCGTGTCAGTGAGGCCGAAAAACTGGGTTTTCGCACAATTGTTGTGCCCCGGCACACCCGGGGGATCAGCTTTGATGAACAACAAATCAGGGTTGTACAGGCTGGCAAAATAGAAGAAGCCTTCCGGGTTCTCTTTGGTTAAAAGAACTCATTATCATCTTCTTCTACATAAGTGGAATCCTCTCCTTCAAACTCCCTTTCATCTGCGGGAGCATCTTCATCCGGACAATCCAGATTTATATCGAAATTTACCGGTTCTTCAAATTCATCCTCCTCGGTTACGGGAACATCCTCATCTTCATAGACTTCTTCCATATAGAGGGCCCAAATTGGAAGAGCCATGTTGGCACCCTGGCCCAGTGACAAATTGTCGAAATGGATGTCACGGTCTTCTCCGCCCACCCATATACCTGTTACCAGGTTTGGGGTAACGCCCATAAACCAACCGTCGGAATGATTTTGAGTGGTACCTGTTTTCCCGCCTATCTCCCCCTCAAATTCGTAGCGGGATCTTAATCTTACTGCTGTTCCCTGGTTAACAACCCCTTCCAGAAGATTGATCATCAGGAAAGCGGATTCTTCGCTCAATACTTCCTGTTTACGCGGATTGAAATTTGAAATTACATTACCATAGCGGTCTTCAATCCGGGTAACCATTAAAGGTTGGGAGTGAACCCCTTTGTTGGCATAGGTGCTGAAGGCTGCTACCATTTCGTTCAGACCGAACTCAGGAACCCCCAGGACGATGGAAGGCACCGGTTCCATAGGGCTTGAGATGCCAAGATTTTTGATCAGATTAACCACCGCTTCAGGATTAAATTGCTTCAGGACCCAGGCTGTAATGTTGTTATTTGAATTGGCCAGGCCCCATTTCAGGGATACCATATCTCCCTCTCTTTTAGTACCAGAATTCCGCGGCGTCCAGGTTTTTCCGCTTGAAAGGTGAAAAGTCTGGGGAATGTTAGGGGCCATATCGCAGGGTGTTAGGCCCTCCTGCATGGCCAGAGTATACACAAAAGGCTTGATGGTCGATCCTACCTGCCGCCTCCCTTTGGTCACCATGTCGTATTTGAAATGCTGATAACTGGGGCCACCCACATAAGCTTTAACGTGGCCCGATTGAGGATCCATGGACAGGAGACTGCTTCTTAAAAATGATTTGTAGTAATGGATGGAGTCCAGAGGGCTCATCACAGTATCCACAGGGCCATCCCAGGAAAATACCTGCATATTGACAGGTTCCTTAAAGTGTTCTTTTATGGAATCTTCGGATGCACCATTGTTTCTCAGAATATGGTAACGGTCGGTATTGCGCATGCCACGGGCAATGATGCTCTCATAGTCTTCTTCACTGATTTTTTTGGTAAATGGCGCTCTTTCCCTGCCCTCTTTTTCTTCAAAAAACAGGGGCTGTAAGTCTTCTCCGAGGTGCCTGGCAATAGCCTCTTCAGCGTATTGTTGCATGCGGCTGTCGATGGTCGTATAAATACGAAGTCCGTCGCTATAGATATCGTATTTGCTTCCGTCGGCTTTCAGATTTTTATTGACCCATCCGTAGAGCGGATCGTTTATCCATGCCATGCTGTCCTCTTTAAAACGCTGTTCCTGCCATGCCCCGTAGTTTTCTCTTTTGGGCTCCCTGGCTGTGAGGGTATTTCTCAAATATTCCCTGAAATAAGGGGCAAGTCCATGGATATGGTCATCTCTTTGGAATTCTATATTCAAAGGCCTGCTTTTTAAACTGTCATAAGCCTCAGGCGCTACATGGCCGGCCTTTACCATTTGTCTGAGAACGACATTCCGTCTGTTCTGGGTGACATCGGGACGTTTTAATGGATTGTAAAGCGAGGGATTCTTAAGCATACCTATCATCGTGGCTGCTTCCTCTACTCTTATTGAATCCAGAGGTTTGCTGAAAAAGGTGTGTGAGGCTGATTGTATACCATAAGCTCCGTAAATAAAAGGAGCTTTGTTCAGGTACATGGTCAGGATCTCCTGCTTGGTATAGCTGCGTTCGAGTTTGACAGCAATTACCCATTCTTTTAATTTTTGCAGGCTCCGGCTCCACAAATTTTGAGCAGGATCGTGAAACAGGAGTTTGGCCAGTTGCTGAGTGATGGTACTACCGCCACCCGAACTTTCCTCTCC
>JAWOCV010000277.1:0-3004 GCA_046483585.1 Marinilabilia sp. | reverse complement strand
CTGTTTCCTGGCAGGATCATTTCAAACAGAGGAAGCCTTATGAAGGGCGTCCCCCTTCGGAAGAGACCGTTTTCAAAATCCTTTATGATGATGATTTTCTTTTTGTGGCCATTCGTGCGTATGACAGCCACCCCGACAGCATAGTCCAAAGATTGTCGAGACGTGATCAGCAGGATGGTGATAATGTGGCGATACACATCGACAGCTACCATGACAAACGGACGGCTTTTGTTTTTGGTGTAAGTGCAGCCGGTGTGAAAAGAGACCTGGTTATAAGTGGCGACGGCTCCGGCTCAGATGATAACTGGGATCCCATATGGAATGTCAAAACCACGATTGATTCACTCGGATGGACCGCAGAAATGAAAATACCTTTCACTCAATTGCGATTCAGCCGGAAAGGAATTCAGGAATGGGGCTTCCAGATCGAACGCAATATTTACCGGCATGACGAAGAAGTGCACTGGAAGCTTATCCCCAAAGATGCGGGGGGATGGGTAAGTCAATTCGGGACCCTGAAAGGCCTGGATGAGATTGAGCCGAAAAAGGAGAAGTCGATCACCCCTTATACATTAGCCAGCTTTGAAAAATATAAAAAGGAAAGTGAAAACCCCTTCCGGGCAGATGGGCGCAAGTCGGGTATCGATGCCGGACTGAACGGCAAATTCGGCGTGACCAATAATCTGACGCTGGATATGGCTGTTAACCCCGATTTTGGACAGGTGGAAGCAGATCCGTCTCAGGTGAACCTCACCGCTTATGAAACCTATTTTGAAGAAAAGAGGCCCTTTTTTATTGAAGGGAGCAATATCATGGATTTTAACCTCATGCAGATGGGGGATTTCATGAAAGACAATCTTTTCTATTCCCGCAGGATAGGTCGATCCCCACGCCATTGGCCCGATACCTATGACGGAGAATATACCGACCGTCCTGACAATACCACCATTTTAGGCGCAGCCAAGTTGACGGGCAAAACGCGCAACGGATGGTCCGTGGGTATACTTGAAAGTATGACCGACAAAGAGGAGGCCGAGATCAGTGATGGCAACAACACGCGTTATGAAACTGTTGAGCCCCTGAGCAATTATTTCCTGGGGCGGGTTGAGAAAGATTTTAATGATGGCAACTCCTCGTTTGGTGGTATTTTAACAGCAACCAACAGGAAGATTGAAGAGGACCATCTTGATTTTTTGAATGACCAGGCCTATACCGGAGGGTTGAATTATCAGCATCAATGGAAGGACAAAACATATTTATTCGGATTCCGTGGGATTTTTAGTCATGTGAGGGGCGAAGAGGATGCCATGGTCAATATGCAGGAGTCTTCTGCCCGCTATTATCAACGGCCCGATGCTTCTCACGTCCGTCTGGATTCTACCCGGAATTCCCTTACCGGGCATGGAGGCAGCGTGTTTATCGGAAAAATGGGGAACGGGAACATCAATTATGCTTTGTTTTTCAATTGGAAATCGCCTGGTTTGGAGCTCAATGACATAGGGTATCAGCAGGACGCGGACCAATTGTCCCAACTGGGCTGGATACAATACCGCTTTCTTGAACCTTTTGCCATATTCCGGGATTTGTCGATCAATCTAAACCAATGGCAAATTTGGGATTACGCCGGAACAAACATGGTTCGGGGCGGAAATGTCAACATGAACATGACTTTTACAAATTATTGGAGATTTGGCGGAGGGATCAATTCCAACCTTTCCATGTTGTCGAAGACTTACCTGAGAGGCGGGCCGTATTTTCGGGTGCCGGCATCCATGAATTATTGGTGGAATGCCAGTACCGACAAGCGTAAAGATCTTTACATGAGATTTGGCAACAACCATCAAAGTAATGATCACGGGCACGCCCGAAGCAGCAGTTTTTGGGCCGACATCAGGTATCGGCCGGCAGGCAATCTCGATGTGACGTTAGGGCCTTCTGTCACGCTCAGCGAAAACCGCCTGCAATACATCGCCACAGAAACTTTTCAGCAGGAAGACCGTTACCTGATGGGATCCATTGACAGAACCACAGCCAGCATGTCCCTGAGGGTGAATTGGAGCCTTACCCCCGATCTCTCCCTTCAGTATTGGGGACAGCCTTTCATGGCATCCGGTGATTACAGCCGGTTCAAAAGGATCACCAACAGCCGCGCTGATGCTTATACCGACAGGTTTTCCACATTTGAAAACGAGCAACTCACCTATGATGGGGAAGAGGAGGTGTATCATGTGGATGAAGACATGGACGGAGCATCCGATTACTCCTTTGATGATCCCGGGTTTAAGTTCCTCGATTTCAAATCGAACCTGGTGGCCCGCTGGGAATACCTGCCCGGTTCAACCCTTTATCTGGTGTGGAGTCAGCAACGTAAGGATTATATGACCAACGGGGCCTTTCATTTCAAAGATGACCTTAATCAATTGACTGGAATTTATCCCCATAATGTTTTTTTGGTGAAAGCTACGTATCGGTTGGGGCTTTGATGGGTGAATCAAAATAATAATGCCGGTCTTATCACGCATTTCGCGTGAAAGAGCCGGCATTAAATTGCAGAGTATGGATTTTTCTGCAAAAAGAAAATTAATACGTCCGGTTATTACTCCTCATCTGGGTTTTGATAACCTTTTTCGGCAATGTGAATGTAGAAGTCCGGGTCATCGGTTTTGTAAGTTTCCTGAAAATCGCCGTAGGTTTCAATTTTCTGAAAACCAACCTCCATCATTAGTTTCCTGGTGTAGTCTTTACGGAGGGGAAACATATTCAGGTTGTAAGTAGAGTTGTCGGGAAATTCATATTTGAACAGGATCAGTCCGTCATCTGTATATTCCGGTTCGGCTTTGACATTTTTCCCGGCATAATAGTAGGTGTGCTTGGTGGAAAAACCACTGTCGAGGATGGCATCGTAATTCCTTTGGTCGAGGATGAGGATGCCGTCATGTTTCAGTACGGAATAAAATTCGGCCAGGGCTTTCCGCCGGTCGTTTTCATCAAACAGGTGGGTGAA
>JAWOCV010000242.1:0-9218 GCA_046483585.1 Marinilabilia sp. | reverse complement strand
GGGAACTCCGGAAAATCAACCGCTCCTCACCTCCATTATGAAGTCAGGGTAAAAAACCGGCCAGTGGACCCGGCTCACTATTATTTTCAGGATCTAACACCCGACCAATATGAAGAAATGATCCATATTGCCAACAACAGTAATCAAACGTTTGATTAACTCAAAAATAGATCATTAGATTTTTAGATTTAAGATCTAACCCGGATTATTCATAAATAATCCCTGTCTCCGACAGCGACTAAGATTCAGTAAAAACTTTTTTCAAAGGTTTAACTTCATCTAAGTCGGGGTTAACCTGAACTTTATTCATAAAGGAAATAATTTATGAAACGAAGTTTGACGAAGTCAATAGTTCAGGCTAAGATGATTCATATGTTGCTGATGATCTGTATTTCAACACAAGCACCTCTCCGTATTTAAATAGTTGAATAACAAATACTTAGAGAAGTTTAACGAGCTATTTTTAAACCTAAAAGGATACTAACCGGTCAAAAATCAGGTCTTAGCTTATTGACCCCGGTGACCCGGCATACAGAATCATCCGATTTTACCGGCAAACCTCTTTATAGAGTTATAGACCAATAATATTTGCAGACCCCGGAAAAAAGAATTAAAATTGTAGTTGCTGTCCGGTCCGGTACAGCAATTTTTATTTTAACCTGAATAATTCATAAATTATCTATTTCGAAAATTCATGAATTATTCAGGTTAAGTGCGTAAAATCAATAGATTTTTATATTTAAAATTTAAGATGAATCGCACAACACTGAGTAATAAATGAATCATCTTAGATCTAAAATCTAATGATCTATTGATACATGCCACAAAACGATTGGGAAAAACCTAAATTCCATTGCAATGCCTTACAAAGAGCCAAAGATCGAAAAGCTGTATTACTCCATTGGTGAGGTTGCAAAAATATTTGATGTCAACACTTCCCTTATCCGCTTCTGGGAAAAGGAATTCGACATCATCAGGCCACACAAAAACAAGAAAGGGAACCGGCTCTTCACACAAAAAGATATTGACAATTTCCATCTTATCTACCACCTTGTAAAAGAACGGGGCATGACTCTCAAAGGGGCTCAGAAGAAGCTTCGGGAGAACAAGGAAGGGACCGAAAAAAATTTCGAAGTGGTTAAACGTCTCCAGGAGATCAGGCAAGTCCTGGCAGAGATCAAAGACACCATATAGATCGTGTGATTACAAGGGATTTATGACCAATCAATAAAGTTTTAATCCGGTCAAAATTCTTCAGCTATTGTCTGAAGGCATCTTTCCGTCCCGCAATAAAATATCACGGCAGGATATCCGTAAATGAGGACAATCAAGTCTTTCAAAAACACATCAAATATGAGCCAACCACTGCTGAAAGAGATCATTGCTGAAATAGAAAACTTTGCTCCCCCGGCTTTCCAGGAAGACTATGACAACTCGGGTCTTCAGGCCGGTAATCCCCGGATGCCGGTCAAAGGGATACTCATCGCCCTGGATGTCACCGAAGCGGTTCTGAACGAAGCTCTTGACAAAGAAGTCAACCTCATTGTCGCTCATCATCCCCTAACCCTCAAAGGTTTTAAAAAACTCACACCACGCACGGAACCCGAACGCGTTATGATGAAGGCCGTCAAAAATGACGTGGCCATTTATTCGGCTCATACCAATCTGGACAGTGTCGAAAACGGCGTGAGTGGAATCCTTGCCACAAAACTGGGCCTCACGAAAGTGAAGGTACTTAAGCCTCGTGAAGGCCTTCTGAAAAAACTGGTCACATTTGTCCCCTCCGAACAGGCAGAGAGGGTACGGGAATCCATATTTGCAGCCGGAGCCGGTGTCATTGGCAATTACGACAGTTGCAGTTACAACCTCACCGGTCATGGTTCATTCAGAGCAGGAGAAGACACCAATCCTTTTGTAGGTGAAAAGGGAAAGCTTCATTATGAAAAGGAGGAACGGGTCGAAACCATTCTTCCCGCCTATCTCGAGAGCAAAGTACTTAAAGCCCTGTTTGATGCGCACCCCTATGAAGAGGTGGCTTATGATCTTTATCCACTGGACAATCAATGGGCGCAAACCGGATTTGGAGCTATAGGTGAACTTCCGGCCCCGGTCAGTGAAAAGAAGATGCTCGAAACCCTCAAAAATGTAACCGGAAGTGAATGCGTAAGACACACAGCACTGAAAGACAATCCGGTTAAGACAATTGCCGTATGCGGCGGCTCAGGCAGTTTCTTACTCAACGACGCCATCGCAGCAGGTGCTGACATTTTTGTTAGTGCAGATTTTAAATATCACCAGTTTGCAGAAGCCGACGATAAAATCGTTATCGCGGATATAGGGCATTATGAAAGTGAGCAGTTTACTAAAGAAGTTTTTTTTGAGCTACTTACAAAAAAATTCCCTAATTTTGCAGTCCGTTTGTCGAATGTTTCTACCAATCCAATAAAATATTTTTAGCATAATGGCAGCAAAGAAGGACACCAAAACAAATACCAGCGAAAAAAGCGTTGAAGAAAGATTGCGCGCCCTGTACAATCTCCAGAAAGTGATGACCGAAATTGACAAGCTTCGCACCCTTCGCGGCGAATTGCCCCTGGAAGTGCAGGATCTGGAAGACGAAGTGGAGGGACTGGAGACCCGCATTAACAATCTCAATGCGGAGATCAAAAACCTGAACAACAACATACAGGAAAAGAAGAACGGAATCAAGGAAGCCGACATGCTGATTAAGAAATACGAGTCTCAGCAGTCGAATGTACGCAACAACCGGGAATTCGAATCGCTCAATAAAGAAATTGAGTATCAGAATCTTGAAAAAGAGTTGTGCAAGAAACGGATCAAGGAATTTGAAATCGAGATGAATGCCAAACAAGAGGCCGTTTCCAACTCACAGGCTTTGCTCGAAGAACGGAAATCCGACCTTGAGTCCAAACGAAAAGAACTCGACAACATTGTTTCCGACACCCAGGAGGACGAGGAAAAACTCAAGCAAAAGGCCAAAGAGACCGAAAAAGATATCGATGACCGTCTTTTAACGGCTTTCAAGCGCATCCGCAAGAATGCCCGTAATGGTCTGGCAGTCGTAACCGTTGAAAGAGATGCGTGTGGAGGTTGCTTCAACAAAATACCTCCTCAGCGCCAGCTTGATATCCAGTCGCGCAAGAAAGTGATTGTTTGTGAATATTGCGGCCGGATTTTGGTGGATAGTGAGCTTTAACCCAGACGGTTTAAGGAACAAAGATTTTTAAAAAAACGAGCATGGAAGCTCTTGACAAAGAACTTCCATGCTCGTTTTATATTCTATTAATTCAGGTCTGCTGAAAATGCTTATCATTGATATTTGGATGAGTTTGTTTAATAATGGGCAAAATTCAACACAATATTCATCACTCTTCCTCTCCCCGTAACAACCTGACATGATAAACACCCCCGGTCACAGAACCGTCATGCGCCCTGACCTTAACGGTAAGAGTATCGTCTGAAGCAGCCTCCTTAACAGCACCAGGCACCGCATAATCCACTTCAAAAAACGCATCACCCTTTGAACCGTCCAGGGTTACGGTTTCAAGCACCTGATCATTTATCAGAATATCAAATTTTCGGTCTGTATCTTCCCCATAATAGGTGATTCTCAAAATTTCGGCTTCGTCACCGGGATCTTCCAGATCATAAGCAAACCAGCCGGTGGCGTGGCGCCAGTGGCGATTTTTATGAACCCCCGATTCCGTCCCCTCACCTCTGAAATTGTGCTCCGATTCGGGTTGTTGTTCCCCCGTTGCCACCTGATCGATGGTTTGTTTTTCCAACGCCAGGTTTTCCCGTTCGTGTTGCTTCAGGTCGGCCCGGATGGATTGAATTTCCTCCCTGGTCCCGGTTTGCCAGTAAACCATGTAACGGGCATTATGAATCCGGTAGAAAGGCTCAAGTCTCAAATCCTTAGCACTATCAGGAATGATCAGTTCCGATGCATCAAACACAAGATTTTCTCCTGGAACAGGACTGATCTTTTGCGGCCAGTCATCCCCTTTGGTCACCAACATAGGAGCTTCCTCCCGGGGCAATAGCCGGCCATGGGCCACATGCCCCATTCTGCTGTCATCGGCAATCAAGCCTTCCAGGCCGCTGGTCCCGGTTGAAGCCCCCAAAACCAGGGGACCATGCATCAGAGCCGAATAAGGTGATCCATCGGGAAGTGGCTCATCATAAGTATACATGGGAAGACTGATTTCTACAAGGTCGCCATCGTGCCATGTGCGATCAATGGCGAAGTAATCACCCGGCTGACTGCTTCCACTAACCCTTTCACCATTCACAGACACTGTCATTTCTCCTGTTTTCAACCATCCGGGATGACGAACAGCCATCCGGAACTGCTTTGATTCTCCTTTTGTTTTAACCTTCAGGGAGGTCTGTTCTTCTTCGGGAAAATCTGTTTCCTGAACAACGCTCACTTCTTCATCTTTCCAGTTAAGTTCAGAAGGAACAAAGAGATTCACAAACAGGGCATCTTCCCCATGCGCATAAATAAGCTCCCCGTATTTGGCATGATTTTCAATTCCTGATCCCACGCAACACCAGAAAGTTTCTTCAGGTTTGGAGTAAACCCGGTAATGACGGGGGCGCATGGATGTAAAATAGACCAATCCGCCATGTTCGGGATGCTGAGATGAGAGAATGTGATTATACAGCGAACGTTCGTAATAATCGAGATACTTCAGATCTCCCCTGTGGTGGTAAAGCTTTTTTGAAAGCTTCATCATATTGTAGGTGTTGCAGGTTTCGGGTCCCTGGCGCGACTCCACCATTGAAGAAAAATCATCGACCGGATGGAAATGTTCCTGGGTGGAATTTCCGCCAATGGCCACAGATCGATTATTAACCACCGTTTTCCAGAAAAAGTCGGAAGCACCTATCCAGGACGTATCATTGGTCAACGCTCCCACCCTCATAAAGCCTACAACCTTTGGGATTTGGGTATTGGCATGAAGGCCGGTGAGTTCATCTTCACCGGCAAGCAATGGATCAAGAATTTCCCGGTGAGAAAAACGGCGTGCCAGTTCGAGGTATTTTTCATCTCCGGTTATGACGGACACATCAGCCAAAACTTCATTCATACCACCGTGCTCTGAAACCAGCATATCCTGTATCTGGTCGTCGGTCAAATCTTCGCAAAGATAATAGAACCAACGGGTAAGTTTTACCAAAACATCACGGGCCAACTTATTTTCAGCAAGCAGCCAGGCATCCCGCAAGCCGGCAAAAAGTTTGTGAATATTGTACAGGGGCACCCACTTGTCATTGAGAGAAAAGTTCCCGGCATCGATCTTCCCTTCGGCAATATCAGCCCACATGGCCTGACCGTCGGGAATACCCCCCACATATCCGTTGCCGTTGGTTTCCTGGCACCGGGCCAATTCGCTGATCATGTAGTTGAGACGATCTTCGGCTTCTTCACTCTCCATTGAGGCCACCATCAACGCCAGGGATGTCAGGTAATGTCCACCCGTATGCCCGTCGAGCCCCGTATTTTCCCAATTGCCATAACGTGGTGCTTTGGGTTCCAGCCCGGCATCAATCAGAAACGGAGCCAGAAGACGGTCGGGATCATGGGCCATCACATATTCCTTGTTGAGCTCAGCAGCATGAAGAAAAGGGCCATCCAACAACTGCACTGATGACAGATGAAATGGTTCAGGATCGGGCAATGTCTGTGTTTTTTCTTCGCAGGAATTCAGACCGGCCAGCAGTAAAGTCAGGAAAATGAGCAGGAAATTTCTTGTTCTCATAAAAGAAGGTTTTCTTATTATATTTTTAAACAATAGTCCGTTAAAAGCCTAAACGCAACAACGAAAAGCTCTTATTATCAGAAAGTTGAAATTAACCTTATTGAATACAAGTATCTTATTATCAATTACTTGAAAAAGTTAAACGGAGCATTGCAAAAAAACAATTAAAAATAATTATAAAATTCGTTCTTACCACGTTAAGTCTGATCAATTATCAGAGTTTTCGACAAGAACTTTCCGGTAACCCAGGTCAGGATTACCAACAATGTAAACACCTGTCCGGAGTCCTTGGGTGGCATTTTTTCGTTTTTCACCAGAACGCAGCATCACCCCCGTTATTGAATAAACATCCACGATGTCGTTTTCATCAATCTCTTCAAGATAAGTTTCTTCAACAGCTGTATCATAATCGTCAGAATTTGACAAATATACGTCATCTATGTAAATGGGTTCTCCACCATTTGACCAAAAACCGGCAATGTATATATGAGAGGACTCCACATCAAGAACCTGGCCATCAACTTCTTTTGTCATACGATTCAAATCAACAATTATTTCCGTTTCCGACCCTACATCATATTTAAAGGGTTCTGACCAATAACTGTTTTCATCAAAAATCCGGAAAGAAGCACCGCTTGATGTAGGTTCTTTTAGTTTAACAACCAAGAACTTGTAATCAGAAATATCGATGCCATTTTCGTACTGCCAGCCGCCAAACCCGTAGGTCCCCGTGATCAATTCACCGGTTTCTTCATTAAATGTACCTTCTTCCCATATGGAAGGATTGAACAGTTCTTTGGTTAGAGGAAAAAAGGAAGATTCAACATTAAACTGAATGGTTTGGACTTCTCCCAGCTTTCCCTCATAAGTTGCATCAATGGTGGCTTGTCCAGAACTTTTGGCTATGATCTGACCATGAACGATTTCGACAACTTCAGGATTGGGATTAAAGACCTTTACATCGGATGCGACATTCTCGGAATGACCATCTCTGAAATGGGCTTTAATATTCAGTGTCTTATAGCTTCCAACCAGCAATTGGAGTGTATCAGACTCCATTGTTAAGCTATCCAGTGCCAGCTGATCTTCTGTATAACCCTCAAAGTTGTCGCTGTAGAACATATCTTCCGTAAAAACTTCCTCTGTGGTAAACCAATCCACATCGACATAACCCCCTGTTTCTTCAGTCGCATAATTGAAAATGGAGAACTTGTTTCCCGTAAAAACAGACAAATCAAACGCCATGTCCAATTCCGACCCAAAAGAGGTATAAGTTTCATTATCGGTGCTGTAATAAAAATTGGCTGTACCGGATTTATAATTTGCCACGGCCCTGAGATAGACCACTGTGTCTTCGACAACACTGCCCATTTCCACCTCTCCGTCACTTTCAAAGACGAATCGTTTATCTCCATCGGATACCGTTACGCCAATATAGGCATAAGGATCCTGGAAAACGGCTAACCCTGCCTTATCACCCTCTTTCATCTGATCAATGTGCATCTTAATAGTGCCGTAAGAATCAACATCGGCTGAATGATATCCAAAAATCCTTTGTGTAAGCGTATTTCTTGCCGCTTTGAAACTATCCACGACGCCGACAGTATTTAACCTCAGGAACCCGGGCCGCTCGATCAATGACCATTTGGAATCATCAGGATTATGGTTCCAGCCCCACTGGGAACCAAGCTTGTAGTCTCTGAAATTATCGTTCGTGGGCAAAACTTCAATGGGATGTTCCCTTCCCACATCAGGTTTTTGATGGGTTTCAACCCCTTTCCCGTCAACACCAATCTCCGGCCAATCTTCGTCCCAGCTTACAGGTTGCAGATTGGGTAACCGCCCGTATGCACCTTTATCATAAAACAAAACGGTCCACCATTCGCCGGTCTGAGTTTCAACTAATGCACCTTGATGAATGTTATCATCTTCCAGAAGAAATTTCTCTTCATAAGGTCCGGAAATATCCTCGGACCGGAAAACCACCTGGGATGCCGGCCATCCGCCATAGGTCGCATAAATGTAATAGTAGCCGTTAATTTTGTAGAAATGGGAACCTTCAAGTCCCTGGTCGGGTCTTTCAATGACCGTTTGACCTGAACTGACCGCTTCAAAATTCTCATCTAATTCCGTAACCTGAAGTTCATCAATGCCATGCACCACATAGGTTTTCCCGTTATCATCAAACAAAAGCCCGGGATCATAATAATTGCCGGGCAATTCCTCCAATGTCCACTCTCCTTCAGGATCGGTCGCTGTCAGAAGAAAGCTCCCTTCATCCAGCGTGTTAAACAAGATATAAAATTTTCCTTTATGATACCTGAGACTTGAAGCCCATTGCCCCCGGCCGTACCTGTTTTCTCCATTTTGCAGATTATAGGCATCACTGGATTCGATCATTTCCAAAGGATTGTTGCAATATTCCCAATTGACCAGGTCATGAGATTTCAGCAAAGTCGCACCGGGGAATATGTGCATGGTCGTGGTTACCATGTAATAAATATCCCCCACGCGGATCACATCGGGATCCGGAAAATCGGCATGTATCAAAGGATTGGTATAGGTGCCATCCCCGTTGTCACTGTGTGATTGATATTCAAACTCAGGTCGAGGATCGTTTTCTTTTGCATAATCCTGATACCAGTGATAAACAGGCCATGGGCAGGCTTCCGGGTCGTTAAGGAAAGTATACGACTCCCCTTCTTCCGGGGGTTTATCTTCAAAATCAGCCAGCAAATGGGGACTGGTAAACAGCAACCAGCTCACATTACCTGTTTCGTCCATGATTTTTTTGAAATTGGCCCCGAAACCTTCACCTCCGGCGGTTCCGGTCGTTCCGGTTCCCCAGGATACATCTTCATATTTTTCGGGCGCCCAGTCCATTTCAGTAACCACAATAGGGGCAAAATCGGCCACCGGTTTCACCTGTTTGTCCCACTCTTCTTTAAATACTTCATAGCCATCGGCGCTGCCAAACCAGCCGGGGTAAATATGTACCGCATAACCAATATTTTCTCCTTCAATCGGGTTTACCGCGTATCCTTTGTATTGAGACTGATATCCGGACCCGGGAACCCATATTACATTATGAAAGCCATTGTTCCGGATGGTATCCACGACAGGTTGAAAGATTTGTTTCAGCACATCAAAATGGGCTTGTGTATTACTCCCCACACTGCCATCTTCCAAACGGATCTCTACCGGTTCATTGGCCAGCTCAAACATGATCTCCTCGCTGTTCTTAATTTTTGGATGAGAAGAGACAATGTCCCATACATTTAACAAATATTCAGCATAATCGTATTCATCATCCACCCCAATGACTTCGGGACAAACGCCTGGTGGACGCATAATGACATACAATCCTTTCGATATGGCATATTCGGCCATGGGAATGAAAACTTCGTCAAGGTATTTTTTAAAACGGCTTTC
>JAWOCV010000229.1:0-6948 GCA_046483585.1 Marinilabilia sp. | reverse complement strand
ACGGCAGCGGCCAAAGCCTCCTTCATGGCTTTGCTGGAGGGTGAATTTCCCGGCAGGGTGGATGTTGAGCTGCCCGGCGGGGAGGTTGCATCTATGGTGGTTTTCCCGGGTGAAATGACCACGGACAGTTCATCGTGTGTGGTGATCAAAGATGCTGGGGATGACCCGGATGTGACCCATGCCCGGGAAATCGGGTGCAAATTGTCCCGGAGTGCTCATCCCGGCGTGCACTTTCACAGGGGGAGAGGCGTCGGTGTTGTGATCATGCCGGGTTTGCAGGTTGAAGTGGGGGAACCTGCCATCAATCCGGCGCCACGGACAATGATTACCGGGGCACTGGAAAAGTTGTCGGAAGCATATGAGGAGGAACCGGCTTTTGATGTGGAACCCTTTATTCCGGGTGGGGAAGAGCTGGCCCGTAAAACGTTCAACCCTCGGGTGGGTGTTGAAGGGGGACTTTCTGTTCTGGGCACCACGGGCCGGGTGGTTCCTTTTTCCAATGAAGCTTTTGTGGCTTCCATTGCGCAGCAATTGTCAGTGTTGGCATCGAACGGAGCTGAAGAATTGGTGTTGACTTCGGGCAAGCGCAGTGAGAACAATGTACGTCAGGAATTTTCCCATCTGCCCGCCATGGCTTTTGTGCATTTTGGCAATCTGATCGGACCTACCCTTGAGA
The DNA here is from genome assembly GCA_046483585.1 of Marinilabilia sp. Taxonomy (GTDB): domain Bacteria; phylum Bacteroidota; class Bacteroidia; order Bacteroidales; family Marinilabiliaceae; genus Marinilabilia. The sequence continues at coordinate 6,272 of JAWOCV010000229.1, read as the reverse complement.
AGGCCGTGGAGTATGGTTTTGGTAAAATCCACCTGGTCATACGGTTTGGAAAAGGGGTTAAGTTGGCGGCCGGCAATCTGGATACCCACAGCCGGCATGTTTCTTTCGATCCCGAATTTCTGGCGGGTATAGCAGCGACATGTGGTGTTACCCCGGAACAAACAGCCCGGATCAAAAACCAGAAACTGGCCAATGCCGTTCCTGACATACTTCCTTTTCATCAATATCCGTGTTTTTACTTCACTGTGGCCCGAAGTTGTTACGATGTCTGCAAACCCTTGCTGTCTGACGATGCCCAACTTCGTGTTGTCCTGATGATCAATGACCATCACCGCGTTGTTGTCCCCGAAAATTAAATTCTCAAGGTATTCGATTGGTATTTTGACATTTGTTTAGTAATTTTATCACTTTACAAAGGTGTAGAGAAAACAATTACTATTAAGTCCGTCTATAATGTTGAAAAAACGAATGATTAATCAGGTTCGCTAAAAAAACATATTGACTTTTATTTGGGTATGTTTTGTTAAAATTTAGAAATTAATTTGTGTCTCAAACTATTGAAATAGAGTTTAAAATTAAATTTTAATAGTTTTCTATTTTAAAGGAATATTCCAAGAAAGCTATACATGTTAGTGTTCAAACGGCGCGCAGGCCTGTCCGTTTTCCGGGCCGGCGGATAGAGAAAAGCCAAAATGGGCGACTTTCATGGCCTTGCGCCAGTGTCGTTTCATGCATAAAATGACGCATAAGTTGAAGTTGCTTTTTGATTTTTTAGCAATGAAAAAAAGTAAGCATAGCCATAGCTACGTGAGTCTTTTTATCATGAATAAAAAACAAAAAGCAACGATGCTTGGTGCGATATTTTATGCGTGAAACGACACTAAGGCCGGAAATTTTGGCTTTTGCGGGTTGATAGGTTTAAACGGACTAGACCTTTTTCGTTCTTTTTGGGGCAATGCCAAAAAGAACATTAATAAAGAAATCAAAAAAGGGGCTGCTGACTATTTCAGAAGCCCCTATTTAAACCATAAAATGATGAAATTATCAACGTTGTTCCTTAAACCAGAGCAAATACTCTGGACTTTTTCCCTCTTTCTTCTGTTCTCTTTTGCCGCATCAGGTCAGGAAGATTACCCTTTTCAGGACCCATCAGAAGACACCGAAACACGGGTCGACGATTTGCTTTCCCGGATGACCCTGGATGAGAAGATATCCGCCCTGGGGACTGATCCCTCCGTACCCCGCCTTGGGTTGGAAGGTGCCCCCCACATTGAAGGGTATCACGGTGTGGCCATGGGCGGACCGGCCAACTGGGCTCCGGAAGATGATGAAAAAGTGCCCACCACCCAATTCCCACAGGCCTATGGCATGGGGGCTACCTGGGATCCCGATTTGATCAGAAAGGCCGGAGAGATTGAAAGCATCGAAGCCCGCTATATTTTTCAGCATCCGGATATTGATATGGGCGGACTGGTTGTGCGTGCCCCTAATGCCGATCTGGGGCGCGATCCCCGTTGGGGGCGCACCGAGGAGTGCTTCGGTGAAGATGCCTTTCTGGTGGGAACCCTCTCCACGGCTTTTGCCAAAGGGCTTCAGGGAGATCACGAAAAATACTGGCGTACGGCTTCCCTGCTGAAACATTTTCTGGCCAACAGCAATGAAAATACACGTGACAGCTCGTCTTCCGATTTTGATATGCAGCTTTATCACGAGTATTATGCTGCTCCTTTCCGGAACGCCATTATGAAAGGCGGTTCCAATGCCTACATGGCTGCTTACAACGCCATTAACGGGGTTCCTGCCCATATTCATGAAATGCATAAAAATATTGCCATGGACCTCTGGGGACTTGACGGCATCATCTGTACCGATGGCGGCGGATATCAGTTGCTGGTGACCGCTCATAAGGAGTATGACGATCTTTACACGGCTGCCGAAGGGGTGATTAAAGCAGGTCTGAACCAGTTCCTCGACGATTACCGTGAGGGGGTATATGGCGCCATAGCCCATGGTTACCTGGATGAAGAAGACCTGGATGAAGTGCTCAAAGGCGTTTACCGGGTGATGATCAAACTGGGCCAACTTGATCCTCAGGAGGAGGTGCCTTATGCTTCCATTGGACGTGAGGACGGTCCTAAGCCCTGGACCACTGAAGAACATCAGGATGCTGCCCTTGAAATGGCCCGGAAATCAGTGGTTCTGCTCAAAAACGAAGAAGAGGCACTGCCTCTGAATAAAGAGGAATTAAACAAAGTGGCCGTCATTGGCGAACTGGCCGATACCGTCCTTTTAGATTGGTACAGCGGCCTGCCGCCCTTCAGGGAAACCCCGCTGGAAGGCATTCAAAAGAAAATGTCCAATGCATCGGATGTGCTCTATGCCCCCAATAACGATTACAATGCGGCAGTGGAAGCAGCTGAGGCTGCCGATGTGGCCATTTTGGTCCTGGGCAATCACCCGGTTTGCAACAGCGACCAATGGGCCGATTGTCCCGATCCCGGCATGGGCCGTGAGGCAGTGGACCGTGAAACTTTGCGGCTGACCAATGAACATCTGGTTCGTCGCATCATGGAAGTCAATCCCAACACCATCCTGGTTGTCCAGAGCAGTTTTCCCTACGCCGTCAACTGGTCGGATGAGCATGTGCCCGCCATTGTCCACATGACGCACAACGGACAGGCAACCGGAACAGCTTTGGCCGACGTGCTGTTCGGCGATTACAACCCCGGCGGTAAACTCACGCAAACGTGGCCCAAATCGCAGGAACAATTGCCAGATATTATGGAGTACGACATACGCGAAGGCCATACCTACATGTATTTTGAGGGCGAACCGCTTTATCCTTTTGGCCATGGACTCAGTTACACATCTTTTGAGTGGGAGCGTATGGACGTTTCTCAGAAAATGGTGAGCAGCAATGATGGCGTCGTGGATGTGAGCGTTTCAATAACAAATTCAGGGGATGTGAAAGGCGATGAGGTGATCCAGTTGTATGTGGAATTTCCGGAAACAGAAGTCCGCCGACCCAAAAAGGCGCTTAAAGGATTTCAACGGGTTACCCTGGAAGCCGGGGAAACAAAGGAAGTGAATATCCCCATTCATTTGGAGGACCTTACTTACTGGGATACCGATGAAAACAGCTTTGTTATGGAACCGGGCCCTGTGAAAATTATGGCCGGAGCTTCTTCTGAAGTCATTCATTTAACAGATGAAATAATGGTTGAATAATTTTTTGTAAATATACGGGCGGACTTGTTCCGCCCGTTTTTCTTATTTCCCGGGATTGGGCAATATTTTATCTTTTGCAGGATTATTTTCATTTATCAATAATTTGAAAAAAATTGTTAATTTTTTTGGTAAACTTTTTCATTTTTATTTTTTTCGTTTTTTAACATCATATTAAAAAAGGTAAGGTGTGTTCATTAATGTTTGGCAATAACTCGGTTGTTATAATCGATTTATAGTAAGTCTGTATAGGCTTCTGGTTAATATGGCCTGCTTTTTAATGACTTCAGGAAAGAAAAATATCCCATTTCCGGTCATGTGGCGGTACAACTCTTTGTTGATGAGAAGTGAGGAGTTTCATATAACGACTTTTACTAATGATCCATTTTTGACCTTTTACTTCACATTAGACTTCATAGGGTTTTGTGGTTGTTTGCATACAGGAGAATTCAGTTATGAATTTCGCAGGATGACGGGGAATTGTTTGTTTTTCCGGATAAGGGAGGACGTGGTTTTTTTCCCGGTAGGATATTGGTCTGTTGGTGTCCTTTAGTATCAATGTGATTTTTTTTGAATTGCTAATAATCATACGCCGTAAACTTTTGTAATAACGAAGGAGTACCTTGTTTATATTCAAAATTTGTTTGCGGTAAGCTTTAGGAAATCAACATTATATGGATTAATTTAAAATTTATTACATAATAAATAACAATAGTCCGTTATACTTTTGTAATACCTTGTAATTCAATTGTTTAAAACTCCGGCGTTTCCCCGATTAAATTACAGTATATCAGTGTTATACAAGTTTTCTTAAATCTTACATCTAATAATCTAACGATCTATTGAAATAACAATTTATACAATAAATAAATGTTTAACCAAAACCTTTTTGTTATGAGAAAACCTTTACTATTGAATTTGTTTTTTGCTTTTTTTCTGGCCCCTCTCTCGATGGAGGGACAAACCATTAATGAAGCCATTGATAATGAAGACCTCTCCATCTCCTTGTCCGGAGATGCCGACTGGGAAGGGCAAACCCAGGAGTCTTGGGACGGCGAAGATGCTGCCCGAAGCGGTGATATTACGGATGACCAGACTTCCAAAATGGAAACAACCGTTTATGGGCCCGGAACCCTTTCCTTTTATTGGAAAGTTTCATCGGAAAGCTATTATGATCAACTTCAATTTCAGGTGGATGGAATGGTGGAAGATAACATCTCGGGATTAACCGACTGGACTTTAGTGGAATATTCTGTGCCGGAAGGAGAGCATACCATTTCCTGGGAGTACACAAAAGATGGTTCCGTGAGTGATAACGAAGATTGTGGCTGGATAGATATGGTGACTTACGACGGGCCTTCCTGTTATGCTGGGGAGATAAATCTGGAAGATTTTACTTCTGATCAGGCATTGCTGAGCTGGAATACCGGTGGTGATATGGTTGATACATGGCACGTGGAATGGGGAGAAAGCGGTTTTGTGCAGGGTGAAGGAAACCAGGCTACCGTTAACGAAGAAAGTTACTGGATAGAAGGTTTAAATGAAAATTCTTATTACGATTTCTATGTTCAGCCGGTGTGCAGTGAAGAAGACGGAATATGGGCCGGTCCCTTTTCATTTAATATTCTGGAAGGCGATAATTGTGATAATGCCATTGATCTAAGTACTTTGACCTTGCCGTACAGGGATAATACGAGTTCTTATAATAATGATTTCAATAACTGGTATTCTGCTTCATCCAAAGATATGGTGTTTTACCGTGATGTGGAAGACCAGGCCGCGATTGATGTAATGCTTTCGTCTGACTTCTTTGAAACCGTTCTGGAATTAAGTGTTGGTCAGGATTGCCCGGGAGAAGAAGGTGTATTTTCCGATTTTGGAAATAATGTTAAAGGGTCATGGTTTAATGACTCCGGTGAAACCAAACGTTTATGGATTGTTGTAAGTGGTTATGATGGTGAAGAAGGCAGCTTTTCCCTGGACGAGGAGTATTATGAACCGGGTACCTGCCTGACCCCGGGAAATGTTCAATCATCCGGGTTAACAGACCGTTCGGCACAGATTGACTGGGATCCCTTCGGAAAAGCTGATGTGTGGGAAGTGCTTTACGGTCCGGAAGGATTTGATCCTGAATCGGAAGGTGAAAGCATGCTTGCTTCCCAAACCAGTGTGGAACTCACGGACCTCACCCCTGATCAAGATTACGACGTATATGTAAGATCAGCATGTGGGTCTGATAATTTTTCCGAATTCTCCGGGAAAATAAACTTCCAGACTTATCCAACTTGTCGGGTTCCATCTGGTTTGTTTGTAGGCAGTAAAACTCAAACCGGGGCTCAACTAGACTGGTATTCTCCCCAGGAAATAACGGAGTGGGAAATTGAATACGGACCATATGGGTTTACGCAGGGGGAAGGTACGACAATTACAGATATCACCGAGTCCAATTATTCCCTGGAGGGACTTGAGCCCTCAACCATATATGAAGTTTATGTCCGCTCCAATTGTGGAGAAGATGGTTATAGTGATTGGAGCAGGGGTTATGTTTTTTCTACAGAATGTGGAGGAGGAGGCGTTGGTTTGCCATTTGAAGAAGATTTTGATGATTTATATTTATATGACTTCAATAGGTTGCTTCCATGCTGGGAATTGTATCAGGATCCCGATTCTGAGTCACAAGTCTATACCTATTACACGGATTATATGGAATATAGTGGGGGACAAAATCTCTTACTCAGAGCCTATGCGGGAAGTGCTGCATACCTTTCATTCCCCGAAATAGGCGTTGACATCAATCAACTTATGTTAAGATTTAAAGGGTTGGCTCCGAATTCCGAACCTGGTTTCCTGGAAATTGGGACAATGGCTTCGCCGGAGGATGGCAGCTCTTTTGTATCCGTTAAGGAAATTGATTTGTTGGATTTGGGTTCGGAATGGAATGACATAGCAATGCTGTTTGAGGAGATTCCGGAAACCCATAACTATATAGCTCTAAAAATTATATCACCAGCGGATAATAGTCTCTCCTTTGCAATGGATGAGGTAGA
>JAWOCV010000216.1:0-5132 GCA_046483585.1 Marinilabilia sp. | reverse complement strand
CATCCCGTTGAACAGAAAGTTATGCGGCAATGGTCGCTCAGGGTTTCAGCTTATGCAGAGCGCCTTCTGAAGGGACTGGAAACCATCGACTGGTCGGAATCCCTCAAGGAGATCCAAAGAAACTGGATCGGCCGGTCGGAAGGTGCTGAAATCGTATTCCCCGTCAAAGACTCCGATGTGGAGATGAAAGTTTTCACCACCCGGGCCGATACGGTATTCGGAACCACATTTATGGTTCTGGCTCCGGAGAGCGAACTGGTCGAAAAAGTAGTAACTCCCGAACATAAAGAAGAAGTAATCCGCTATATTGAAGAGTCCAAAAAGCGGAGCGAGCGGGAGCGGATGTCGGATGTCAAGAAAATGACCGGTGTCTTCACCGGGGCTTACGCCATCAATCCCCTGACCAATGAAGAAGTTCCGGTATGGGTCAGCGATTATGTCCTGGCCGGCTACGGGACCGGTGCCATTATGGCCGTTCCGGCCCACGATAGCCGCGACTTCAAATTTGCCCGCACCTTCGATCTGCCGATCGTACAGGTTGTGGTACCACAGGGCGAAGAACCCGGCGATACCAGCACCTGGGACGATGCCAAAGATTCCAAAGAGGGGTATATGATCAACTCGGGTTTCATCAACGACCTACAGGTTCCCGAAGCCATAGAAAAAACCCAGGCCTATATCAGGGATAAAGGCATCGGTGAGGTAAAGATCAATTACCGGCTGCGCGACGCGATCTTCAGCCGTCAGCGATACTGGGGCGAACCTTTTCCCATTTATTACAAAGAAGGGATGCCCTATACCCTGGATGAATCGGATTTGCCCCTCGAACTCCCGGAGGTAGACAAATATCTGCCCACCGAAAAAGGAGAACCTCCACTGGCACGAGCCAAAAACTGGAAAACCAAAGAGGGATATCCACTGGAGGTCAACACCATGCCCGGATTTGCCGGGTCATCAGCTTACTATCTTCGTTATATGGACCCGCATAACGATCAGATGCTGGTCAGTCCTGAAGCCAACCAATACTGGAAAGAGGTTGATCTTTACATAGGCGGTACAGAGCATGCCACCGGTCACCTGATCTATTCAAGGTTCTGGAACAAATTCCTTTACGACCTCGGAGTTGTATGCAAACCCGAACCTTTCAGGAAACTGGTCAACCAGGGCATGATCCAGGGCCGGTCCAATTTCGTATACCGCATCAAAGGGACCAATAAATTCGTCTCGCACAATCTCAGAGACAAATACGATGTCACCCCCATTCACGTCGATGTCAACATAGTCCACAACGATGTGCTCGACATCGAGGCATTCCGGGAGTGGAACCCTGAATACAAGAATGCCGAATTCATTCTGGAAGAAGGTGACAAATATGTATGTGGCTGGGCGGTAGAGAAAATGTCGAAATCGATGTACAACGTTGTCAATCCCGATGACATCATTGAGCAATACGGAGCCGATACGCTGCGCCTGTACGAGATGTTCCTGGGGCCCCTGGAGCAATCCAAACCCTGGGATACAAAAGGGATCGATGGCGTTTACAAATTTTTACGCAAAACCTGGAGACTTTTTGTCAATACCGAAAGTGAACTGCTCCTTAATGATGAAACCCCATCAAAAGAGGAGCTGAAAGTATTGCACCGTACCATCGCCAAAGTTACCGACGACATAGAGCGCTTCTCATTCAACACCTGTGTGAGTGCTTTTATGATCTGCACCAATGAGCTGAGTGACCTGAAATGCCACAAACAGGCTATTCTGGAGCCATTGCTCATCCTGCTGGCACCATTTGCTCCACACATGGCCGAAGAGCTCTGGCACCGGAGCGGACACACAACTACAATTGTGGATGCCAAATGGCCCGAAACCGATGAAAAGCACCTGAAAGACGAAAGTGTGGTTTACCCCGTATCCTTCAACGGGAAAATGCGTTTCAAGCTTGAAATGCCTGCAGAGGCTACAAAAGAGGAGATCGAAAAAGCGGCACTGGAACACGAAAGTGCAGCCAGGTGGATTGAAGGGAAAACGGTGCGTAAAGTGATCGTAGTACCCGGAAAGATCATCAATGTTGTGGTCAGCTAAGCATTCCCGGCAAAAAGCTTACAAACGGCCATACCATCCATCAAGACCGGTATATTCAAAACCTTTTTGGATATTGCCGGCCAACATTTAACAATAGACCGTTAGATTATTAGATATTAGATTTAAGACGAATCGTATAATGCTGATATACTGTAATTAACACGGAAAACCCAAAAAAGTTAAACAACTGAATTACAAGGCATTGAAAAAAGTTTAACGGAGTATTGATTTAAAGAAAAGAGCCAAAACAACCAAACAGGAACAAAAACCCCGGAAGATCATTCTGTCATTCCGGAGGTACAGTTTTTAATCAAGTATGACGCAAGAATATCTCTGGCGGGAAGTAAAATCCTATATCCTCATCACCCTTGGCCTGGCATCCGGTGCCATTGGGTGGACGGGCTTCATCATACCCAGCGAGATCGTTGGCGGTGGGCTTACAGGTATTGCCAGTATTTTATACTTTCTTTTCGACATTGATGTCGGTCTCACCAGTTTGCTCTTCAACGCAGCCCTCATACTGGCAGCAATGAAGGTGCTGGGGGCGTCCTTTGGCATCAAGACCATTTACAGTTTCGTCGTATTCGCCGGCTTTCTTTCCTTTTTCAGCAATGTTTTCACCGGCCCTTTGGTCTCCGAACGCATGATGGCCGCCGTCACCGGCGGAATTCTAAGTGGAATAGGCGGAGGACTGGTTTTTGCCAACGGAGGAAGTTCAGGAGGCACCGACATCATAGCCATGATCATCAACAAATTCCACAATTACAGTCTGGGGCGTTTGTTGCTGGCTATGGACATCATCATCATAACCTCGTCTTATCCCCTATTCGGATCGATCGAAACATTGGTTTACGGGTTTATGACCATGGCAGTTATTGCATATTCCATCGATATGGTTATTTCAGGTAACAAACAGACTGTACAGTTCTTTATTTTTTCCCGAAAGCACAAAGAGCTGGCCGAAAAAATTGTATACACAGGCAAGAAAGGTCTCACCATCATTCCCGCCATAGGAGGGTATACCGGAGAAGACATCAAAATACTGATGGTTTATGCCCGGAAAAAGGAATCCTCCATAATTTTCAGGATCGTCAAAAGCGTGGATCCTGAAGCATTCATCACAATGGGGAGTGTAATGGGTATTTTTGGCGAAGGCTACGATAAGATCAAAATACGGGAGAAGAAACGCAAACCTCTCAACGAGATTGAAGCAGAATTATGAAAAAGAAATATATTGTTGGAATCATCATTTTATTGATCCTCGGGTTTTCTACTTTTTGGTGTTACCGCCATTTCAGCGGGTTAAATACCCCCAAACCGAATGCTGTCACCGATAGCCTCGGGATGGTGGTCATTCCCCCTCCACCTCCTCCCGAAAAACTTTATGGCCTCAACAAAGACTCCTTTATTGTCGAAGAAGGACGGGTTCGCTATGCCCAGAACCTGGCAACCATATTGTCTTCTTACGATGTTGATTACCCGGTCATCCATAGCCTGGCAGAAGCCTCCGAAGATGTCTTTGACGTCCGCCGGATGAAAACCGGCAATCCTTATACCATTTTTTTCGAGGAAAAAAATGATTCGACACAGGTACCCGCGTGGTTCGTCTATGAGATTGATCGCATTGAGTTCCTGGTCATGTCGCTGAAAGGCGATACAGTTATTTATCGCGATGAAAAAGAAGTGACCACCAAAAGAAAAATCGCAACCGGGGAAATTGAAACCTCCCTATGGAATACCATCAATGATCAAACACTTAACCCTAACCTGGCATTGGAATTATCCGAAATTTACGCCTGGACGGTAGACTTTTTCGGCATTGAGCGGGGCGATCATTTCACGGTCATTTATGATGAAGAATACGTTGACAGTACCTCTGTGGGCATTGGTCCGGTCCATGCAGCCACATTCAATCACCGGAACAAACCCTTCTATGCTTTTCGTTACGAACAGGACAGTGTCATGAGTTTTTATGATGAAAAAGGGGCCAGCCTGAGAAAAGCTTTTCTGAAAGCTCCTCTCAAATTTTCACGCATAAGCAGCCGGTTTAGCAACAGCCGGATGCATCCCGTCCTGAAGATACGTCGTCCCCATCGAGGGGTAGATTACGCTGCTCCAAACGGGACCCCTGTCTATGCCCTGGGAGATGGCCGTGTTACCCACCGAGCCTGGGACAGCAAAGGAGGAGGGAATTACATAAAAATACGTCACAACGGGGTATACACCACCGTTTATATGCATTTATCCGGTTTTGCCAAAGGAATTAGCAAAGGCACAAAAGTTCAGCAAGGCGATCTGATCGGATACGTTGGTCAAACCGGCATGGCCACCGGGCCTCATCTTGACTTCAGAGTCCTTAAAAACAATCAACCCATCGATCCGCTCAAAATAGAAGCTCCACCTGTTGATCCGATTAAAGAGGAAAAAATGTCTGAATACCTGGAACATATTGAACCGTGGAAAGAAAAGCTCGACAGCCTTACCAATGAACGGATCTATACAGAGGATGAGAAAGATCCGGAAGAGATCAGACAGATTAACGAAACAAAACGATATATCCGCCAGGAACTGATGGAAAATAAAATATTGCCATTTCCCTTAAATTCAATGGTCCGTTAAAAAAAGGCTAAACGCAAGGACCTGTCTGCCGTGTCATGAAATAGACCTGTTTTGACTCAAAGACTCTTACTGAAAGATAGAAAGCCTCTATTTCATTTGTCGCCAGGCAGGCGCCATGACCTGTCTGCCGTTTTTTATATTAGCATCCTGTTATATAAACGAACTTTTGTTTGTACAATTGATTTTGTTTCACATTACACGCCAGGCAGGCGCAAAGTTATGATTATGAGAGAGTTATGATTTGCCTCTTTATTTCATAAACACTTAATAACGAGATACGTGAAAAAGTTTAACAATACTCCGTTAAACTTTTTCACGTATCTCGTTATTAAGTGTTTATGAAATAAAGAGGCAAATCATAACTCTCTCATAATCATAACTTTGCGCCTGCCTGGCGTGTAATGTGAAACAAAATCAATTGTACAAACAAA
>JAWOCV010000153.1:0-7412 GCA_046483585.1 Marinilabilia sp. | reverse complement strand
AGAAAACGGTTGGCTCGGATCACAAACACGTAACGCGATCCGCGCTGTTCCCAGTAGGCTTCATCGATCTTACAGAAATTGGTTTTGTTCCCCCCGTATAACCGGGCAAAACTGGTAAAATCCTCATAATCTTTTAGTTTTTGGGCTGCAAGATTCATGGTGTCAAAATCGGGCCGGAACCAGGGCCTGTGGGTAAGCCCGTTCAGAAAAGGATCTTTATGTAATACCAGATGATATTCATAAGTTCGCGCAACGGCATCAAAACGGCAATGAGCTTCAGCATCAACGGGCGTAAACGAATAAATCGCAATTCCGGGGGGCAACATGCTATTGGCCTTATTGCATACCACATTTTCATCGAAAGGGAGTCCCCTGCTATCGAAATGCGCTACAAAATAAGCGGCGTGCACTCCTGTATCCGTACGGCCTGCGCCGGTCACTTCAATCGTCTCCTGAAACAGGGTGGTAAGCACCTGTTCCACAGTTTGCTGAACGGTGATGGCATTTTTCTGCTTTTGCCATCCATGAAAACCTGAGCCATTGTAAGCCAGTTCTGTAAAAAATCGTGCCATATTATCTTTCCATACAGTTGTGGATTTCCAATACAAAGAAACAGTTTAATGCAGATTTAAGGAAATTTTTCATTGACAGGTTCCTTTCAAATTTGTATATTATATTTGAAAATGGAATTTATATATCCATGTAAGTAGCTGTTTCCGAAACCATTAAAAAATGGATTATGGAAAAAACAAGGACCATTCCCCGGGAAAAAGAAATAACCGATGCTGTTGACAAGGTTCTGAAAGATCTGTTAAGATCTCAGGAAAAGGGAGATATAGAGACATTTGCAGGTTGTTTCCTCCACAATAACCAGGTTGTCCATATTGGTACAGATATAGATGAATACTTCACTTCATGGCGCGACTATTTCCACCGGATGGATGATATTCTCGCTTCCCGTAACGGATACGACATCAACGAAAAGGAAACCCGCGTAAACATTAGCGATGACGGCAATACTGCATGGTTTTCCCAGTTGATCGACACCTGTTACGAAACCAAAGGAGAGATCACCCGCATTGAAGGCTTCCGGCACACCGGTGTTCTTGTTAACACCCCGGAAGGGTGGAAAATCGTACAGAGCCATGTGTCTGCCCCCGCCTGATACCAGAAATTGCAGGTGTACCACAGACCATCCCGGCAAGTGGGATTCATATCTTCTATGAACGGTTAAGGTTATATTCAGCACAGGGACCGGTCACAATCATTTCAAACAATTGTTTCACTAATTTTTATTTTAACAGCTTATGAAAAAACAAGTTGGCATTTGGATGAACACCGATAAAGCGGTGTTGGTGAGTTTACAGAATGGAGAGGAAGAAAAAATCCAAACCATTGAATCGGAAATTGAATCAAAACCCCACAATCCCAGGGAAGCCAAGCTAAACACAAGATCCGGCAGTGTCCTGCTGGATGTCAATAAAAAGATGACTCAACGAAAAAACCAGCAAATGCATGAATATTTTGAAAAGATAATGCACAACCTCACCCCCGATGCCGGAGAAATATATCTTTTCGGTCCGGCAAACACCAAGAAACATTTCGAAAAAGAGCTTAAAAAAAGCCATGAATTCAGTTCCAAAAAGCTTGAAGTGGAATCGGCCGATAAAATGACCCGACCCCAAATGATCGCGAAAGTAAAACAACACTTTTCACACAATGGCAATCATGGGAACCACAAAAACTGAACATACCAATATTTTTCAGACCTGTTCCGGTCTTATTTCAACATCATTGTTAAACCCGGATGCCCGCTCTTTTGCGGGCATCTTCCTCATACCCGTCTTTTTAATACTGACGCTTTTATTGCCTATGGATAACTTGCATGCCCAGGACTACAAAGACGAACGGGAGGAAATGGTGCAAAGCCAGATACGTTCAAGAGGTGTCAAATCTCAAAGAGTGCTTGAAGCCATGCGCACCGTACCACGACATTTGTTTGTCCCCGAAAGGGTGGCTCAACTTGCATACAGTGATCGCCCGCTGACGATTGGTCACGATCAGACCATATCCCAGCCATTTATCGTAGCCTTTATGACTGATAACCTGGATGTTAAACCCGGAGAAAAAGTTCTTGAGATAGGCAGCGGATCGGGATACCAGGCGGCCGTACTGGCTGAAATGGGTGTGGAAGTCTGGACCATAGAGATTGTTCCCGAACTGGCTGAAATGGCCGAAGAAAACCTGAAAAAGGCAGGCTATGATGATGTAAACGTAAAATGTGGCGATGGTTACAAAGGATGGCCTGAGGAAGCCCCATTCGATGCCGTCATCATCACGGCCGCTCCCGAAAGCATTCCCGACGCACTGGTGGAGCAGCTTAAGGTAGGGGGGACTATGATCCTTCCCGTAGGACCGGTCAACAGTGTTCAATCGCTCAAAAAGATCATCAAAAAAGAGGACGGCATCAAACAAAACACTCTTATCCCCGTTCGTTTTGTGCCAATGGTCAAACCATCATCTTAATTTGTCGCGGAATTCGTCCCTGAACTTCTTCATTTTGGGATTGATCACGATCTGGCAATAAGATTGCTGAGGATTCTTTTTGAAATAATCCTGATGATACTCCTCAGCTGCATAAAACGGGCCGGCAGAAGAGATTTCCGTAACCACCGGGTCCCCGAAGACGCCATCTTTTTCCATCTCCTCAATAAAACGCTCTGCTTCGGCCTTTTGATCAGAACTGTGATAAAAAATGGCCGATCGATACTGAGGGCCAACATCTGCCCCCTGCCGGTTGAGGGTGGTGGGATCATGAACCGAGAAAAATACTGAAAGCAACTCCCGGAAGGAAATAACGTCAGGGTCAAAAGTGATCCTGATAACTTCTGCGTGTCCGGTCTGACCAGAACTCACCTCAGCGTAAGTGGGATTTTCCATTTCTCCCCCGCTGTAGCCGGAAGTTACTTCGCTAACGCCGCGAAGCTCTTTAAAAACGGCTTCTATACACCAAAAACAGCCACCACCGAAAGTGGCGACAGACTCTGTATTCTTATTACCGGATGCTGTCATAAAACCAATCGTTAAAAAAACCAACAAAATTTTTATTCCCCTTCTCATCTCTATCCTTTTTTCTGTTACTATTAAACCAACTGTTGCATCCAAAAGTTCACTACGCGCGTAAACCCCGAAAATTCCTATCTTTGCAAAAAAACATTTGCAACCAACCAAAGACATAACCAACTGGTTACCGACCACCACAAAAGAGGTGCAGGAGCACGGATGGGATGAGCTGGATGTGATACTCTTCTCCGGCGATGCCTATGTCGACCATCCCTCCTTCGGTCCGGCGGTCATCGCAAGAGTTTTGGAAAACATGGGGCTGCAGGTAGCCCTCGTTCCGCAACCCAACTGGCAGGATGATCTCCGTGACTTTAAAAAACTGGGTACACCACGCCTCTTTTTTGGAATCACGGGAGGCAACATGGACCCCATGGTCAATCACTATACAGCCGGCAAACGGCTCCGCTCAAACGATGCCTACACACCCGGCGACAAAGCAGGTTTCCGGCCCGATCATGCCTCCGTTGTTTATACCCGGATCATAAAAAAACTATATCCCGAAACTCCGGTTGTTCTCGGGGGCATCGAAGCTTCACTCAGGCGTTTCACACACTACGATTACTGGGATGATCAACTTAACACCAATATTTTATCATGGTCGGGCGCCGACATGCTGCTCTACGGAATGGCCGAGCGCTCACTCAAAGAAGTGGTGCAACTCCTTCAAAAAGGAGTGCCCTTCGAAAACCTGAAAACCCTGCCCCAAACAGCGGTACTGATTAACAAGAACGAACCACTCCCAAAAAACAGGAAATGGAGCGATTTGGAACTTTTCTCACATGAGGACTGCATCGCTTCAAAAAAGAATTTTGCTCTTAACTTCAGATGCATAGAAGAGGAATCGAACCGGATGCATCCGGCCAGACTTCATCAGGTGTGTGGGGACCACAGGATTATCGTCAACCCCTCCCATCCCCCTGCTCCGGAAAAAGAGACCGATGCTTCCTTCGATCTTCCCTATACCCGCCTGCCCCATCCCCGGTACCGAAACAAAGGCACTATCCCGGCCTATGAAATGATCAAACATTCAGTGACCCTGCACAGGGGATGTTTTGGCGGATGCAGCTTTTGCACCATCTCGGCACATCAGGGCAAGTTCGTTTCCTCCCGGTCCCTCTCCTCCATTTTAAAAGAAGTTGAACAAGTCACTAAAGCATCAGATTTTAAAGGCTATTTGTCTGACCTGGGAGGACCCAGCGCCAATATGTATCGCATGGAAGGGATCGACATTGATGTATGCAGATCATGCAAAAGGGCTTCCTGCATTTTTCCTTCGGTCTGTAAAAACCTGAATACTTCTCATCAGCCCCTTATCGACATATATCGAAAGGCAGATAATATACCCGGGGTAAAAAAATCGTTTATTGGCAGCGGCGTACGATACGATTTACTACTCAATCCCGGCGCCTCCCAGGAAGAGAAAAAAACCCATCAGGAATACATCCGGGAACTGGTCACCAGGCATGTTTCAGGACGGCTGAAGGTCGCCCCTGAACACTCCTCCGGGAAAGTTCTGAAAAAGATGCGAAAGCCCTCTTTCGAACTTTTTAAAAAATTCAACGTAATATTTAACAGCATTAACCAAAAGGCCGGACTAAAGCAGCAGATCGTTCCCTATTTCATTTCGGGACACCCGGGCTGTGAAGAAAAAGACATGGCCTGGCTTGCTGCTGAAACCAAATCCCTGAACTTTACACCCGAACAGATCCAGGATTTTACCCCAACACCCATGACCCTGGCCACCGTCATGTATTATACCGGTCTTGACCCGTATTCACTTAAAGAAGTGTATGTGCCCCGAAGCCGGGATGAAAAACAAAATCAACGTCAGTATTTTTTCTGGTACAAACCCGACGTTCGGAAAGAATTGGAAAAACGACTGAAAAAAGCGGGGTGGACGGATATTTATCGAAAGTTGTTTCCGGAACACAAAAGACGGAACGGGGGTTAATAAAGTAAAGACACACGGCCGTGCGTCTCAACAAGCAACCAGAACCCAGAACCAGCAACAAGCAACCAATTAACCAATCAACCAATTGACGAATTAACCAATTATCCAATTAACCAACAACAGATTCTTCGCAGGCTCAGAATGACTTCTGTAACAAGGAAACAGCAACCAGAAACCCGGAACACGTCACCGTCCCGCACCCCCTGACCCCCTGAAGGGGGAACCTCGAACCCGCAGCAACCAGCAACAAGCAAACCCGGAACTCAAAACACGGAACTCAAAAACAATTAACCATGAAAAAAATCTCCCTTCTCCTTATTATCGCGTTTTTAACGGGATGTGCCGAACTCTCAGAAGTGGTCCGGGAAATTGACGGGCAAAGACCGCTGACACAACAAGAAGTGGTAAACGGATTGAAGCAGGCCCTGACAATCGGAGCAGATTCGGCTGCCTCCGGCCTTGCAGCAACGAACGGTTATTACAAAGACCCTGCGGTCAAAATCACTTTGCCACCTGAGGCAACGGTTGTAACAGAGTATGCCTCTAAAATTCCCGGAGGGGAAGACCTTGTGGAAGATGTTTTGCTTCGCATCAACCGGTCGGCCGAAGATGCCGCACGTGAAGCAGCACCGGTTTTTGCAAAAGCGGTCCGGTCAATGACTCTCCGCGATGGATTTGAAATTTTACAGGGAGAAAATGACGCGGCCACCCAATATTTAAAGAAAGAGACGTATCAAGAGCTTAACGACCTTTACCAACCCAAAATAAAATCCAGCATTGATAAGGCACTCGTGGGAGACATTTCCACAAAAGAATCCTGGGAAAAACTGACCAAACAATGGAACCGGCTAGCCAATTCCATCGTGGGCAGCATGGCCAATCTGGAGACCATCGAAACCGAGCTGGACCGTTACCTGACGGAACAAGCTCTTGACGGCCTGTTTCTGAAACTGGCACAGGAAGAGGAACAAATCAGGCAAGACCCGGCGGCCAGAGTAACAGATCTTTTGCAAAGGGTATTTGGTGAGTCCTGAAATTAATTAAATGTATTTTCACTCAACCTTCCCTGCCACGTCTGAAGACGTTTCATCTCTTTTTGGACCATCCGGGTTATCTCGAAGTTTTTTAATCCCCAGCCGGGGGCCAGAAGCAAGTGTCCGGGAGCCTGGCTTGACAGGCGTTCGACAACGATTCCGGGGTTGAGGCGTTCCAAAAATCGTATCACCAGGGCAATATATTCGTCCACACCGAAAACTTGAAACCCGGAGGGGTCATTCTTGTAGGCCTCGCCCAGTTTCGATCCGGTCACATATTGCATCTGATGAAGTTTCAGATAAGAAAGGGGCAATTGAGATACTTCTTCGGCATGGGACAAAATCATTTGCTCAGTCTCACCGGGAAGCCCCAGAATCAAATGGCCGCCGATGGGCAGTCCCGCTTGATCAAGGCGGACCATGGCTTCCCGTGTTTCTTCATAGGTGTGTCCCCGGTTAACACGCTTCAATGTTTCTTCGTTGGTTGATTCAATGCCCAGCTCAACGACTATATAATATTTTTCCTGAAGAGAAACCAGATATTCAATGAGATCACCGGGCAAACAATCCGGACGGGTACCAATGACCAGACCGATCACCCTTGGATGCCTGAGGGCTTCTTCATACATCTCAATCAATCCCGGAAGCGGCGCATAGGTATTGGTATATGCCTGAAAATAGGCCAGATAATCCTGATCGGGGTATTTTTTACTGAAAATCGAAATCCCCTCTTCAACCTGCCTGCTGATGCTTTTGGAGGGATGACAATATTCCGGATTGAACGTATCGTTGTTACAGAAAGTACATCCTCCCTCTCCCCTGCTGCCGTCACGATTGGGACAGGTAAATCCGGCATCGATCGAAATCTTTTGCACCCTGCGGGGAAATCGCCTGCGCAGGTAACTGCTGTAGTCGTTTATCGGGTTGTCGTGGCCCCAGGGGTAATCCATTGGCATAATTTCTTTGTTGCAAAGATAAGAGCCTGCGAATTCCTGAGAAGTGTTATTTTAAAATAAAAAGACAAGACCGGTCCAAATTAAGACCGGTCCCGTCTTTTTATTTTAATCAAAACCTTTGAAACTCTTCATCCGGGACTTCCGTTTCACCCATTTTCAGATCAACCCCTTTTGATTCCTGATCGGTTGAAATGGATTCTTCTTTATTTTCTTTACCTGACTCCGAACCACTTTGTTGTTTCCCTGATGGTTTAGACGACTGTTTTTTATGAGATATCATTTGATAATCTACCTTGAAATAAGAGACAACCTCCCGCATTTGTTCTGCCTGACCCGATAGCTCTTCAG
>JAWOCV010000132.1:0-11084 GCA_046483585.1 Marinilabilia sp. | reverse complement strand
CCCACATGAAAATTTGGATTTCAAAACACCTGTGGATTTTGAAAAAAATTTGCCAGAAATACATTTTCGTCACGAGCTTTGGTTAACATATATTCAGATCAAAACAAAAATGTCAATTCAAATATAAAACAAGGCACTCTTTTTTTTAGCAAAAAAATAGATATTAATTACTCAAAAAGTCAACCAATATTAGGACGCCTCAACCGGCAACCAGCAACCGGCAACCGGCAACCAGCAACCAGCAACCAGCAACCGGCAACCAGCAACCAGCAACCAGCAACCAGCAACCAGCAACCAGCAACCAGCAACCAGCAACCAGCAACCAGCAACCGGCAACCAGCAACCGGCAACCAGCAACCAGCAACCAGCAACCAGCAACCAGCAACCAGCAACCAGCAACCGGCAACCAGCAACCAGCAACCAGCAACCAGCAACCAGCAACCAATCCCCAAATTAACCAATTAACCAATTCCAGTTGAAAAAGTGAAAAAAAATTTCCATTTTGCACAAAAAACAAGACTTATGACTTCCAGAGGAAAATCAACATGTAACGGCCACGCTGGTAATGCTGTTTACGGACTTGGCTTCATAGGTGCGGCCATTTATTTTATTTCCAATTCCACCACTTTGTGGATGGGGGTATTGGGACTCATCAAAGCCATGTTATGGCCGGCTTTTCTCGTTTACGAGGCCTTTAAGTATTTTGGGATGTAAGCGTGATGATGGGGTAAAATCCAAATAATTCTGATATCTTTGTGGTTTTAATAATATTACATGACATTTAAAGAATTAGAAATTATAGACCCTATCCTGAAATCAATCAGAGAGAGTGGCTATACACAACCTACCCCAATTCAGGAACAATCCATTCCCATTTTATTGCGCGGTAAAGACCTTTTAGGATGTGCCCAGACCGGCACCGGAAAAACAGCAGCATTTGCGATACCCATCCTTCAACATTTATTTCTTAACAAGGCAGTCAAACAGAGCAGGTCGCGGCATATCCGTGCCCTTATTGTAACCCCGACCAGGGAGCTGGCCATCCAGATAGACGAAAGTCTGAAAAATTACGGAAAATATACCGGTGTCCGGAATACTGTGATTTTTGGAGGTGTTAAGCAGGGTGCCCAGACCCAGGCTCTTCAAAGGGGAATCGATGTACTTGTGGCCACACCCGGCCGCTTGCTGGATCTGATGAACCAGGGATATGTTTCCCTTAAAGATATTGAGTACTTTGTTCTGGACGAAGCTGACCGGATGCTCGACATGGGCTTCATTCATGATGTGCGAAAGATTATCGAAAAACTTCCCCGGAAACGCCAGTCACTGTTCTTTTCCGCTACCATGCCTCCCGAGATCATTAATTTGTCCCGGAAAATTCTTGGTAATCCTGAAAAAGTTTCGGTCACACCTGAGAAAAATACGGCTGAAAAAGTCGAACAATCCATTTACTTCGTTGAAAAACGCAGCAAATCGAAACTTCTGGTTCACCTTATGGAAAACGAACCCGTGGAATCGACGCTTGTTTTTTCACGTACTAAACATGGTGCCGATAAGATTGTTAGATTTTTAGGGAAAGCCGGTATTAATGCTTTGGCCATTCATGGTAACAAATCGCAGGGGGCCCGGCAAATGGCTCTTGGAAATTTTAAAAGCGGACGCACC
This sequence comes from Marinilabilia sp., assembly GCA_046483585.1. GTDB lineage: Bacteria > Bacteroidota > Bacteroidia > Bacteroidales > Marinilabiliaceae > Marinilabilia. Next base: position 9,419 of record JAWOCV010000132.1, on the reverse strand, counting down.
AATGTTTTGGTAGCAACCGATATAGCCGCACGAGGCATTGATGTTTCCGAATTGTCGCAGGTTATAAATTATGATCTGCCCAATGTGCCGGAGACTTATATTCACAGGATCGGCCGTACTGGCCGGGCCAATGCCTCAGGTACCGCACTTTCATTTTGTGATGTGGAAGAGAAGCCTTATCTTAAGGATATTCAAAAATTGATCAATCAAAGGATCCCGGTTGTTGAGGAACATCCGTTTGTGCCTGGCGATCAATTTGATAACACCATGGCTGTTGCAGAGAAACCTGTCCGGAAACAGAAAACGGCTCAATCATCGCAACGGCATTCCGGGAGCCGGAGAAACAGTAATTACAGAAAAAAATAATTGGCATAGCAAAGCCAGAGTTTTAATTTAAAATTTAATAATGTATGGGGAGATCACAAGAGACTTTTAACAAGAAAGAAGTAAGAAACAAAAAAGAGAAAAAGAGGAAAGAAAAAGAGCAAAAGCGTCTTTCCCGAAAAGAAAGTGGCGATAATAAAAACAACATGGACGATATGATCGCCTATGTGGATGAAAATGGTGTGATATCATCAACACCACCTGATCCCGACAAGAAGAAGGAAGAGATCGATCCGGATGAAATTGCCATCAGTGTTCCCAAACGAAGTGAAGAGGAAGAAGATCCTGTTCGTAAAGGGACCGTCAATTCATATTTTGATGCCAAAGGATACGGTTTTATTCGGGATACAGAAACGAAGGAAAGCTTATTTTTTCACGTCAACAATGTGCTTGAAGACGTCAAAGAAGGCAATCTGGTCAGTTTTGAAGTGGAGATGGGACATAAAGGGCCTGTGGCCGTTAAGGTAAAACCAATTAAATAATTGTTGGCTGTCTCCAGTAATTCTGATAAATTCAGGGGAATTTAACGGATGTATTCTGTTTCAGGAAGTTTGAATTACGGAATATTGCACGTTTTTTCTTTACCTGGCATGACAGGAAACAATTCTGTTGTTGTTTAATAAGACAATTTTTTTCGCTTGTATGAGAAAAATATTGATGACCCGGCGGTTACCTGAACAACCATTTAAAGAACTTGAGAGCGAAGGTGGTTTTGAAGTTGTATGGCCGTCATCTTCTGCTGTTACAAGGGAAGAGCAGATGGAGCATTTTCAGGATTGTGAAGTAGTAGTAGCTGTATTCGGGAATCCTCTTTCGTCTGAGATGATCGAATCTGCACCGGATTTAAAACTTATCGCCAATTATGGTGCCGGTGTAGACAATATCGATGTTTCTTTTGCCACTAAAAAAGGGATTGTCGTAACCAATACGCCCGATGCCGTGACTGAACCGACGGCCGAACTGGCGATGGGGTTAATGGTGGATGTTGCCCGCCGGATTTCTGAACTCGATCGTGGACTTCGCGCAAAAGAGATTTCCAGTTGGGGCGTTATGGATAATCTGAGTACCACCCTTCAGGGGAAAACGCTTGGTATTATTGGTATGGGAGCCATTGGTCGTTCTCTTGCCCGCCGTGCCGTTGCTTTTGGGATGAGAATTATTTATCATAACCGCAACAAGCTGGATCACCAGACCGAAGAGAAGTACGAAGCCAAATATACCGATCTTGAGAACCTTCTTCGTAACTCTGATTTTGTGTCATTGAATGTGCCGCTTACCCCTGATACAAAGGGACTGATCGGGTTGTCAGAACTTAAGCTGATGAAACCTTCTGCATTTCTCATTAATTCTGCCAGGGGGCCGGTTGTTGACCAGGAAGCTCTGATCAAGGCTTTGAGTAAAAAAGAAATTGCCGGGGCTGGTCTTGATGTTTACGAAAATGAACCACAAGTGCCCGATGAATTGCTGAAAATGTCCAATGTTGTGATGGTGCCCCATGTGGGGAGTGCCACCCGGGAAACCCGGGAGATCATGAGCCGGCAGGTGGCCGGGATCATCAGGGACTTTTTTCAGGATATGCGGGGGCTGCCTGTGGTAAATCCACAAGTGTGGAATTCGCCTGAATTGAGAATTTAAATTTTCCGGAGATGGTTCAACAAGTCAATATTAAACTTCCCGAATTAGGAAGAGGTTTTCATTTGATTACCAGTTATATTGCTTCCGAATTGCCAAAACTGCCTGAGAGTGGTCTTGTTAATTTGTTTATTCAGCATACTTCAGCTGCTCTTACACTTAACGAGAATGCCGACCCCTCGGTGAGGGATGATTTTGAGATCATTTTCAACAAGCTGGTACGGGAAAATGATCCCGATTATGCTCACACACTGGAGGGCTCAGATGATATGCCCGCCCATGCCAAAAGCTCTCTTCTTGGAGCCTCCCTTACCATTCCCGTTGTAAATCATCGCCTGGCATTAGGGATGTGGCAAGGAATATATTTGTGTGAGTTTCGCAATTACGGGGGCCCCAGACGGCTCCTTGCCACCATCTATTCATAAGCAGGTTCATTCCTGAACTGTTACGGACGTTATCCTCTTTATCTACTTTATATATAAAACTCGCATGATTATCACATGATAATCAAAGGTTTGATGGTTTTATGTATAAGGTAGATTCAGTTTATTCGCTTCGTTTTCCCATGTGAATTTCAGCGATGCCGCAGGGATTGATTTTCTCCATTCCTGCCGTAAGGCTTTGTTTTCACATGCTTCTTTTATTGCAGCTGCGATGTTTTGAGGCTCCAGATCATCGAGAAGCATACCAGTATTGTATTTTTTTACGATTTCAGAAATATCGGGGAAAGCTGTAGCTATTACCGGAATGCCGGCTTGCAGGTAGTCGAATATCCGGTTGGGCAGCGAATGATAATAGCTGAGTCCCATTTTTTCAAGCAGGCACATTCCTGCCAGAACGTTTCCGTGAAAACGGGATAATTCTTCAAAAGGTACCGCTCCTGCAAATTCAACCCGGTCTTGCAAACCCAGTACCGAAGTCAATGATTTTAGTTGCTGAGTGCAGTCTCCCTGTCCTACAATGACAAATTTGTATCCGGGCAAATACTGCATGGCCTGTATGGTTTCAGCAAGGCCTCTGCCGGTATTTAGAGAACCCTGATAAAGAATTACGGGAGGTGAAGTCGATAATAAAGGAATGGCAGGATTTTCTTTTTTCAGGGGAAGGTTTCTGAGGAGTTCAAATTGACAGGCATAACGCTCTTGATATATTTCGACAAGTCCTGGTGAAACAGTGAAACGTTTGGAACAACCGGGAATAAAAATTCTTTCCAGTAAACGCCAAAATTTCTTTACCTGAGGTCTTTGCTGTATTTCCGGTGATTCGGAAAAAAATTCATGACTGTCAAAGATGACCGGTTTCCCTTTGAGGAATCCCGCTATTCTGCTGGCGGGGAGGGTATCCATATCGACCGCCCAGATGGCTGCGAATTTCCACTTCAACAGGAAAAAAAGTGTGTAGGTATTGAGGAAAAGATAGAACAACGGTCCCCGGTGAAAAGGGAGGTTGAAAAGAACCGTATGACCCGGGCGACGATCTGATTTGGCCGGTGTCGGGGGCCAGTTCCGTCCGGTTCGCCAAACTTCATATCCTGTTTTGATAAGTGATTCCGTGATTTTATGAACACGGTTGTCGTAAATCAGGTTGTTGGATGTTGTAATAATGATCCGGGCCAAAATCTCTCCTTTTTCACCAAAGATAATAAGATTGTACGGGAAAAACTTTTCATTTTTTCCCTGTTTGGGCGGTTTGTCCCGCCCTCTTTTTGAAAAGAATGACAGGATGATGTATTGTGTTGTTGATCAATTATTTAAAAGGGGTATATTGTTGAAAAATTGCGTCACTTTTTGGCCGGATTTAGGCTTCTTTTTACTATATTTGTAAGGCAAATGAAACGAGCTCCGATTAATCGGGGCGAGTTTCATTCGACCTTAATAAATTTATTTTATACGGATGAAAATACGGGGAACGACCCCGTAATTGCATATATAATCAATTGAAAACATGAGCGATAACGAGAAAGAGAACAACCTTGAAGTTGTAAACGGGTATATGGCCAACAGCATTCAGGTGCTGGAAGGACTTGAAGCCGTTCGAAAAAGGCCTGCCATGTATATTGGCGATGTCGGACAGAAAGGTCTTCACCATTTGGTCTATGAAGTCGTTGATAATTCTATTGATGAAGCACTTGCAGGACATTGCACGTCTATAGGGGTTATTATCAATGAAGACAACAGCGTCACCGTGGTTGACAACGGCCGGGGGATACCCGTGGATATGCATGAAAAGGAGGGACGTTCCGCTCTGGAGGTTGTTATGACCGTACTTCATGCTGGTGGTAAGTTCGATAAGGACAGCTACAAAGTTTCGGGAGGTTTGCACGGTGTTGGTGTTTCCTGTGTCAATGGCTTGTCCTCACATCTTAAAGCTGAAGTACATCGCGACGGAAAGGTTTATTTACAGGAATATCGTAAAGGTAAACCCGTTTCCCCTATAGAGGAAGTTGGCACAACCGATATTACCGGTACATGGATAACATTTAAGCCGGATGAATCTATTTTTAATAACATTGAATTTAAATATAGTATTCTTGCCAGCCGGATGCGGGAACTGGCTTTTCTCAATGCCGGCCTTGAGATTGTTCTCACCGATAAGCGCGAAAAAGATGAAGAAGGCAATTTTTTGACCGAGCGTTTTTACTCCAACGAAGGATTGGTTGAATTTGTCAACTTTATTGACAGCAACCGTGAGAAACTGATTGATACGCCCATAAGTATTTCTATTGAGAAGAATGAGATTCCCGTTGATATTGCTATTGTTTACAATACGTCATTCAATGAGAATATTTATTCCTATGTCAATAATATTAATACCATAGAGGGTGGAACCCATCTGACCGGCTTTCGCCGCGGACTGACCAGAACGCTGAAAAACTGGGCCGATAAATCCGGCATGCTTTCTAAGATGAAATTTGAGATCAACGGAGATGATTTCAGGGAAGGTTTGACGGCGGTTATTTCCGTAAAAATTGCTGAACCGCAGTTTGAGGGCCAGACCAAGACCAAACTTGGCAATAGTGAAGTCAGTCTTGCTGTCGATCAGGCTGTCAGTACAATGCTCAACAACTATCTGGAAGAGAACCCTAAAGACGCGAAGACCATTGTCAACAAAGTTATCCTTGCTGCAACCGCGCGGCATGCTGCCCGCAAAGCAAGAGAACTTGTGCAACGTAAGAGTGTTCTAACCGGAGGGGGATTACCCGGAAAACTGGCCGATTGTTCTGAAAAAGACCCGTCTCAGGCTGAGATCTTCCTTGTTGAGGGGGATTCGGCGGGAGGAACCGCCAAGCAGGGGCGTGATCGTCGCTTTCAGGCCATATTGCCTTTACGGGGAAAAATCCTGAATGTTGAGAAAGCCCTGCAGCATAAAGTATTTGAAAACGATGAGATTAAAAATATTTTTACAGCACTTGGTGTGAACATTGGTACCGAGGAAGACAGTAAGGCCTTGAACATTGAGCGGTTACGATATCACAAAATTGTGATTATGACCGATGCCGATGTTGATGGCAGTCACATTACCACTCTTGTGATGACTTTCTTCTTTAGGTATATGAAAGAGTTGATCAAGGAGGGATACATTTACATTGCTGCGCCGCCGCTCTATTTCCTGAAAAAGGGTAAAGCCGAACAATATTGTTGGAATGATGCCCAGCGCCGGGAATTTGTCGAGAAATATGCAGACGGGAAAGAGGACTCGGTACATATTCAAAGATACAAAGGTCTCGGTGAAATGAATGCCGAGCAATTATGGCTGACGACCATGAATCCGGAAAATCGTATGTTGCGACAGGTTTCCTATGAGAATGCTGCTGAGGCCGATCGTATTTTCAGTATGCTGATGGGGGATGATGTCCCGCCACGGCGCGAGTTCATTGAGAAAAACGCTACATATGCCAACATCGATGCCTGAGCATGGATGATATTTGAGAACATTTTGGGCGGGGCAAGGATGTGCTTGTTCTTTAATGAAATTAGAAAGAATAAAAAAACCTTTCCGTTGTTTTCGGAAAGGTTTTTTTTGAATCCAATTTTTTAACCCTATAAGATGGTGTTTTTATGATCCAGGTCCTACCCAAGGTAGGATTTCAAAAGTTTGCTTCTTGATGTATGTCTTAATCTTCTGATGGCTTTTTCTTTGATCTGCCGGACTCTTTCACGGGTCAGACCAAAGCGTTCACCAATTTCTTCAAGCGTCATTTCCTGGCATCCGATGCCAAAAAACAACTTGATGATGTCGCTCTCCCTTTCTGTTAGAGTGGCAAGGGCTCTTTCTATCTCGCGGGCCAGCGATTCGTTTATCAAAGTCTTATCGGCATTTGGGGAATCGCTGTTTACAAGTACGTCCAACAAGCTATTGTCTTCTCCTTCAACGAATGGGGCGTCCACAGATATATGTCTTCCTGATACTCTGAGAGTGTCAGCCACTTTGTCAGCCGGTAATTCAAGCTGATCGGCCAGTTCTTCCGGAGAAGGTTTACGCTCATGCTCTTGCTCAAATTTTGAGTAGGCCTTATTGATCTTGTTAAGAGATCCTACCTGGTTGAGTGGAAGTCGTACGATTCTTGACTGCTCTGCGAGGGCCTGGAGAATAGACTGGCGTATCCACCAAACAGCATAAGAGATAAATTTGAAGCCGCGGGTCTCGTCAAACTTCTCGGCGGCTTTGATCAGTCCAAGGTTTCCTTCGTTGATAAGGTCCGGAAGACTCAACCCCTGATTTTGATATTGTTTGGCCACGGAAACCACGAATCTCAGGTTGGCACGAGTCAGTTTCTCGAGGGCTACCTGATCACCTTTTTTGATCCGTTGTGCCAACTCCACTTCCTCCTCGACAGATATAAGGTCCTCACGGCCAATCTCCTGTAGATATTTGTCGAGCGACGCACTCTCGCGGTTTGTGATCGATTTTGTTATCTTTAATTGTCTCATAAAATTTCCCAAAAATATGGCGCAAAAATACAACAATTATTGAATTATTGCAAGCCTTGTGCAGTCTGTGTTCCTCTCTACTTCTCTTTTATACTCAGTTTCAATCTCAATCTTCCAGATTTATGGCATAATATGCCACTTGTCCGTTAGGATAAACGCCCGTCAGGAACAGACCTTCTTCCAGCATTTCAATCACTTTCCTTAAATCATCGGTACTATTAATTGACACCCGGTTGGCTTTTGTGATGATGTAACCTTCTTCAATCCCTGCCTCACGAAACTTCCCTTCTTTAATTTCTGTTACTTTAAGGCCGTTTCGTATCTGCAGTCTTGCCTTTTCATTGTCGGATATTTCCTCAAAAGAGGCTCCTATTTGATCAAAGGCTCTTTTTGGTTGTACAACGTCAGTCGAGCCATAAATGTTTCGTAAAGTGACAGAAAACTCTTCTTTTTTTCCATCTCGGATGGCTGTTACTTTCACTTTGTCTCCTGGTTTGTATTGACTGATCTTTTCCTGGAGTTCAGACACCTGTTTTACTTCCTCCCCATTGACACTGATGATCACGTCGCCTTTCTTAATTCCTGCTTCCATTGCTCCCCCGTCTTCCATAACATCGGCGACATAAACCCCCTGCGTGCGTTCCAGATCAAGTTCTTTTGCCAGGCTGCTGTTGACATTTCTGATATTGACTCCCAGAATACCTCTCTGTACCTCTCCGTGTTCCATCAGATCAGATACGACTTTTTTGACTATACTTACGGGTACCGCAAAAGCATAGCCGGAATACGAACCAGTACGGGATGCGATGGCCGTGTTGATTCCTACCAGTTTCCCCTGGTCATTGACAAGAGCGCCACCGCTGTTTCCAGGGTTAACAGCTGCATCTGTCTGTATAAAAGATTCTATACCCAAAGGCCCCTGACTTCTGGCCATGATATTGATGCTTCTGGATTTGGCGCTGATAATCCCGGCGGTTACTGTAGAAGTCAGATTAAAGGGATTTCCGACAGCCAGCACCCATTCTCCAAGTCTCAATTCATCTGAATTGCCATAATCCATGTGTGGCAGGCCGGATGCTTCAATTTTCAATAAAGCAAGATCTGTGGTGGGATCATTACCTACCAGAACAGCTTCGAAAGTCCGGTTATCATTGAGCGTTACTTCAATATTTTTGGTTTTTTCAATGACGTGATTGTTGGTGACAATGTATCCATCCTCTGAAATGATGACACCTGATCCTGCACCCGTTACCGGTTGTTGTTGACCCGGCTGAGAACGTTCAGGACCAAAAAAGAAATCATACAAAGGATTCCCGGAATAGCCACCACCAGCACTGCTTGCCACTGTTTTTACGTGAACAACAGAATGTACGGAATTTTCTGCCGCTACCGTAAGATCCGGTGATTCTCCCTGTGGTGATGTCGGGAGAGAGGTATATTGGGCTTCCGGGGCAGTTTGCTGCGGAACCTCTACAATCTCTTTTTCAGATTTGACAAAATGTGAATATGCAAAAACCGTAATTAAGGCGCTTAATACAGCTATGGAAAAAACAGAAAATACTTTTTTTGTTCTCATTTTGATTGCTTTGGTGATTTTACGAATCTTTTCAATAATCATTCAAATGATATGCCTTAATTTCAATAAAAGCAATTGTTAACTTTTTTTATGATTGATTTTGAAGTTATCAGAGACTTATCGTCAAAAGTGTGTATCAAAGGGCTGGATTTAATGGAAAAACCCCGGCACAGCCAACCGTAACCCTAACCCTAAAAAACCGGTAAGCTTTATTTGCCGGGGCGTAATGAAAAAAACTTTCAATTAATGAACATAAACTATATCATTTGGGGTGTTCGTCTTTATCAGAGTGAACAAGTTGCCTTGTTGGTCATCTGTTTGTTCAGAAAGTTCTGTTTCCCAACCATTGCTTTTGCACACCTTTGGACGGGCCATAACGCACAGACCGAAGACGTGGAAAAGTCCTATTGCAAATAACCAAAATTCAGGCACTTGTAACGACTTATCCTCTTCAGTTTTCAGGGGCATTAGATGGGACTTTGATCTGAACTCATGTCTGTTTTGTAAAGTTAAATGCTTACACTGTTGTTGTCAATAATTATATTTTTCCATGTTTGATAGTCCGTTGAACTCTTGCAATATTCTGTAATTCATTTGTTTAAATTTTTCGTATTTTCATGAGAGATTACAGTATATCAGAATTACACGAACTTTCTTGCATTTTACATCTAATAATCTAAGGATCTATTGATGTTAATTCCACTTGAAAGATATACTTAACAGATCGTTTCAGGGTGTATTAAATGTGGATTTGTTCCGAATTAAACAAATTCCCTGCCAATATGTTTCCTGTTGCCGGCTTGTATAAGTAAGAAGAGCAAAGTCTTTTGTGATTGTTAACCTATTCATAAATTGTTTCCGTTATGAATGATCCGGGTTAAATTGTTAAGTGAAAT
>JAWOCV010000124.1:0-3163 GCA_046483585.1 Marinilabilia sp. | reverse complement strand
ATGATGTGGAAGTCAGGGTTCCCTCCGACCGGATGGGCGATGTTATGAGTGATCTTCAGGGGCGTCGTGCACTCATCGAAGGCATGAGCAGTGAAAAAGGTTTTGAAGTGATCAAAGCACAGGTTCCTCTCAAGGAAATGAACAAATATTCAACTTCACTGAGCTCGCTGACAGGCGGAAGAGCCTTTTATACTATGAAATACAACAAATACGAAAAGGTTCCCCCAGAAATCCAGGAACAGCTCCTGGCCGCTTACGAAGAAGAGTCCAAATCCAAAAAAGAAGAATGATGGAGTATAATCCGTAAAAACCAATAAATTAGCTTTCTTCAAAGGGTGTCTCATAAGGGCACCCTTTGTTTTTTGGACAAAAACTGAACACATTAGGGGGCATTTGAGTTTAAGTACAATAATGGATCTCAAATGGATTAACTTATGAAAGCAGCTTTTTTCAATACAAGATCATACGACAAAGAATATTTCCAAAAGATAAACAAAAACACAGGCATCGAATTAACGAAGTCACCGCCGCACATTAAAAATAATTCGTCAAACAGCAGATTTTTCTCATATTGTTCATGACACAACGCCAGTTCAGTTCATCCAACAAGGGCATATAAATAACAAATTTTCAACCATTATGACCAGAAGTAACTTTCGATCAATGCCGACCTGTGATAAACGCATCACATAAATCATTTTCTCAGTTCATAAGTGAATGTTACAAAAATGATTTATCTTTGAAGAAAAACCAGTATAATCATTCAAATTCTTTCAGAAATTCAGGCATGGATAACAATTAATTCTGCACTAAAACGTCTGACCGGAGGAATGTTTTAATATAATGAGACAATCACAAAATTAATAGATCGTTAGATTATTAGATCTTAGATGTTAGTACCCAAGCCGCAGCGGAAGTTAGAAGTTAGAAGCTCAGTTGCAGAGTCAGTAGTAGCTGAAAACTGAAAGCTGGAAGCTCGAGGCTCAAAGGTGGAAGGAAAAGTTGCTCTCTTTTGCGACATAACCAAAGAACCTACAAAAATGTATATGATTGAATTTCGGTTATTTACATGTTTTGTTAGATAAAAGAAAATTCATATAATGCTGATATACTGTAATTTATCATAAAAAACCTGAATCTAATATGCCTGAATAACAGGTTGTTATAAAAGATTAACGGAATATTGACAAAATGGTTTTAACCAATAATAAAGCCTGCAAAAAGTTTAACGGAATATTAAGATGAAGAATCAACCAAAAAAAATACGGCTCGGCATATTTATCCTTCTCAGCTCGGCTCTTTTGCTTTTTCTTATCATTTTTTTCACAGCCAAAGAGTTGTTCGAAAAAACCGACACCTACTACGTGTCATATCAGGACGAATCTGTCAGCGGAATGGAAGTGGGAAGCCCGGTAAAATACCTTGGAATTAACGTGGGCACCATCTCGGATATTAAAATAGATCCCGATGACATCACCAGCATTGTTGTTGAACTGTCGCTGGAAGCCGGCACGCCGATAAAAGAAGATTCCAAGGCAGACATTGTATCACTTGGAATTACGGGAATGAAAGCCATCGAGATCCGCGGTGGCAGTAATGAAGCAGATCTCCTTGCCCCGGGGGCTTACATTCCGCCTGGCAGTTCCCTGTCATCAGAAATAAGCGGAAAAGCCGAGGTCATAGCCGAGAAAGTGGAAAATGTCCTGAACAACCTTCAATTGTTCACCGATCCCGACACTTTGGCCAGAATTACCCGGATGCTGGATAAATTCAGCCAAATGGCAGATAATGCCGACAAAACCATCCTGACACTCGATACAGTGATCACTGAAAACAAAGAAGAGCTCCACTCTACAATCACCACAGCCAATAAGGTGAGCGAATCATTACTGGCATCAAGTCAAACCATGGAAAACTCCGTAACACGAATCGACAACATGGTCGGCAGCGACTCCATACGTGACATCATTGGCAATGCACGTGACATCTCACGTACTTTGAACGAAACCGACATATCCAAATTAATAGAAGAGCTTGCAGAAGCAGCCAGGCGAACCCAGGAGCTGCTAATAAAGGTGGATGACGACATAAACAAGAGCGGGCGAAGCATCGTTGAAAGCCAGAAACTGCTCAGATCAACGTTAAGAAATCTGGACGAAGCATCAAGAAAGATCAACAACAATCCATCTGTGCTTATACGTAAACGCGAGATCAAAAATCTGCCTGACGAAAAATTAAAAGACTGATATGAAGCAAATAATCATTCTCCCAACACTATTGACTCTCTTACTTCTTACGTCGTGTGGCGGTCAAAAGGAGATGGTCAAGAAGTACTATCTGATCGAAGAATCCGAAACTGAAATCGAAGCTGAAGATGACACTCAGGCGGCCATCGATGCGTGGTGTGAAGTTTCAGAGGTAGAAGTATACCCCGCCTTTTCAAGCAGGCGCATTGTTTTGCGGGACGATTCGCATCAGATCCGGTATTTTGGTGAGCATGAATGGGCCGTTCGACCCTCTGAAGTTCTCACCCCGATCGTTATGGATTACTTTGCTGCCCACAAAATCTTCACCCGGGTTTCCGACAGGTTTTGGGAAAAAGCCCCGGATTACAGGTTGAACACAACCATATTCAACATCGAGGTTGACAACACCGGAAATAAAAAAGATTTCGAAGCCCATCTAAAGCTTCGTTTTGAACTTATCGACACACAAACCGACACCATCGCTGTTCTTCATACAGCAGACCGAAAATCCAACCTCGAAGACAGGGATCTAAACCTTCTGGCTGCTACCATTAGCGAAATTTTTCACGAAGAACTGGAAAACTTTGCATCCAGAACAAAGGAAATCTTGTCAAAACGAAAAAAATAATCTGGTTTGAAGAAGAAAAGTGCCATCACGTCCGAGCATTTCACCATCGACGGCAATGTCATACATCTGCGAGACAACCTGACCATCGATAACACGCCGGCCTTTTTACGCGACCTGGAACCGGTGTTGCGCAAAAGCAGGGAGACGGACCTGTCACTTGATCTTTCAGAACTGCGTTACATCGACAGTGCAGGAGCCACCGCCATCCATGCCATTAAGAAAACAGCCGGCCAATACAATGTATCTCTAAGTGTGACCAACGCGGGAGATGATATCCAGAACCAACTTG
>JAWOCV010000258.1:0-11830 GCA_046483585.1 Marinilabilia sp. | reverse complement strand
CAAAAATTTTTAAGAATTTCAAGATCCCATGCCATCAATGCCCGTTTCCTTCGTGAAGTCAATCGTACTCAGAAAAAATGCCTGCTCTTTGATGGCACCAAAGAATATGAACTCTCTCTGACCAAAATGGGTTTGCAGAATATGGATCATTATTTCGGTTGATATTTTCAGGTATCATACCGTTCATTAGCTGAGATACCCAATTCAGAAAATGAGGTCCCCCATTCAGAAAACGGAACCAAAATTTTTTTTTTCATACAAGATTATCCCCCATATTTGAAATGTGTAATGCAAATGAAACCCAGCCCTTCCATCCGGACAACCAGAACTTTTCTTTTGTTTCGATCCAATCAGGATCATTGGGGACTAGGGGCATAAAAGAAGATGAACATGGTTGTCCGGATTTTTTAACTGATCATTCAAAGGATGTTCAAACTTAAAACAGATCTCTCTTAACCCTAATACATCTCAAAGTTTTAGCAGCCTAACCCTGCTTTTTGCCGGGAACCCTGTTGTACTTCTTTCATTTTTCTGCCCACCACAGAAAGCATGGTCTTAAAGGAAAGCAAAACAACAGGAACCCCGGCTTTTTTTCATGACTTTCTGCCGGTAACCTTTCATGACTTCTTCAGCCCTTATTTTCCCTATCCGCTTCCTCCTGTCAAAAATGTGCATTACTTTTGATGTCAAAAACCGGAAGTCATGGAAAATGAAAGACCCCCATCTTATAACTTCTCTCCACTAAAGGGATACGAACATTTTGAAGCCACCACGCAGATCATGATCGCCGAAATACTCAAACGCAATCTGCCTTTCGAGATCATTGACCAAAAAAACAATTTGCTAGTAGTTTACCACAACAATAAAGAATACATCATACACGAAGGTACCATTTCGGACGCCAACAGTCTGATCGCTTTCTGGATCTCAAACGACAAGTGGATGACCAAGCAATTTCTGGAACGCAAAAACATCAGCCACCCTAAAGGAATTTTGTTAAACAAAAATTACCAACCAGATGATACAGATCAGATTACATTCCCCGCTGTGGTAAAACCAATGGACACCGACCATGGGATTGCTGTAAGTACCGACATTCGGAATAAACAGGAACTTAACCAGGCCATAAACACCGCTTTGGCGCATTCAGACAAAGTGATTGTGGAAGAATATCACCCCGGCCGTGAATACAGGTTTCTTGTAATTGACTATCAGGTAAGGGCAATAGCATACAGAGAGCCCGCCAATATTACGGGTGACGGGCAACATACCATCCGGAAGCTCATTGGGGCAAAAAATCAAAACCGGGGTGACGATTACACGCACCCCCTTCTGAAGATCAAAATTGATGAAGAAGTAGAGCGACATCTGAGGTACCAATCTCTGACCCTGGATTTTGTTCCGAAGAAAGGTGAAAAAATTTATCTTCGCAATAACTCAAACCTCAGCACCGGAGGTGACAGCATAGACGTGACCGATGAAATACCGGTCTTTTACAAAAAGGCAGCAGAAAAAGCCGCCGAAGCAGCGGGACTGAAAATTGCCGGTATCGACATCATCATCCGGGAAATGGATAAAGTCCCTACAAAAGACAATTACATAGTAGTGGAATTAAATGCACCTGCAATGCTCTCGATGCACAATTTTCCTTACAAAGGTCAAAACCGGCACGTCGAAAAGTATGTTCTGGATTGCATCCTGAATTCAAAGTAGTTTCAATAAGCGTTCTCATCGGATGATTTGCCGTTATTTTAATATCTTTGCGGATTCATCTGCCCCAAAAAAATCACAATCATCCGCCTTAATGAACAAATCGTGAAGAATTTCATTATTTGGGTAAAATGTTTCTTTAATGAATAAACAGAACGACTTCATAGAACTGTCAAGCAAGCACCAATTGGTGGAATATTTCGAAAAAGGTAACAAAACACGAGACAACTGGGGCATAGGTACCGAACACGAGAAATTTCTTTACCGCAAGGAGGATCTGCACAGGTTAGGACACGATACAAAGCCCGGTATCAACCAGATCATGCAGCACATGCAAAAAAGCGGATGGGCTCCTGTTACTGAGAACCATAAGATCATTGGCCTGAAAAAAAACGGCGCCTCCATCTCTTTAGAGCCCGGAGGTCAGTTTGAACTTTCCGGGAAAAATTTCCAAAACATTCATCAGACATATTGTGAAACCCGCAAACACTTCGAAGACCTGAGCGAAATCTGCAAAGAACTCGAAGTGATAACCCTGGCCCTTGGTTTTGATCCCATACGCGCCCGCCATGAGATGCCCTGGATGCCCAAAGAGCGCTACCGGATCATGAAAGCCTACATGCCGACCAGGGGAAAACTGGGGCGTGATATGATGACCCGAACAGCCACAATCCAGGTCAACCTGGACTATTGTGATGAAAAAGACATGATCAAAAAAATACGGGTGGGACAGGCTTTGCAGCCGGTAGCCACCGCCCTGTTTGCCAACTCACCATTCACAGAGGGGAAACCCAACGGCTATCTGAGTTACCGCGCTAAAGTCTGGGATGACACTGACCCCGACCGCTGCGGATTTCTTCCGTTTCTTTTCGATCCCGGTTTTGGATTCGAACAATGGACCGAGTATCTCCTCGACATACCAATGTATTTTATCCTACGAAACGGGGAATTTATCAACAGTCATAACATCACCTTCCGCGAATTCATGAGCGGGAAGCACCGTCTGAGACCAACACTTGAGGACTGGGACAATCACGTTGCTACAGCATTCCCCGATGTCCGGCTGAAAAGATTCATCGAAATGCGGGGCGCCGACGCCAATTGCGTTTCCTATATTGCAGCCCTGTCGGCCTTCTGGGTAGGACTCCTTTACGATGACAACGCCCTTGAAGAAGTCAATGCCATAATATCGAAATGGGATATTGAAAACCTCCGTGAAGTGCGCAGTCAGATTCCCAAACTTGCACTGAAAGCATCAGCCGGGAGTATCAACATCCGGCAAACAGCCCTCCAAATGCTCAAAATATCTGCCGGGGGACTCGCCCGCCGGGCTCACGATCTTAACATCGAAGACGAAGGCCGGTATCTGGCCCCCATCATTGAAATTGCTGAATCGGGTATTACCCAGGCCGAAAAACACCTTAACAAATTTCATAAAGAATGGAACGGTGATATTACCCGATTGATGCAATGCTGGCCTCAGGCCGAGCCTATTCAATAGGCAAAAAACCACTTGCTGTCCGGGCACTCCCGGCACATAAACCTTTTTAGCAAAAATTCATGGGAATTCCCCAAATATCCCATCAGGTCGAATCAGAAAACAACAAATTCAGATGCTTCCAAAACTCAGGTTTTTATTCCAGTATATGCACCATTTTCGTTGGTGGTACACAGGGGGGTTTATCTTCCTTGGGCTTACCATATGGATATCGGTTTCCATCCCTGAGTATATTCAGAAAAGCATCGATGCCATATCGCAGGGAGGAGAAAGCAACCGGGAGGCTTTATTAAATTATGTCTTCATAATGTTGGGCCTGGCCTCCCTCCTGATCATCATTCGCACCTTATCCAGGGTGCTCATCTTCATTCCGGCCAGGTTGATCGAAAAACGACTCAAAGGTGAGATGTTCAGAAAACTCTCCTCTTTCGGGAAAAATTACTACGACCACAACACAACGGGGTCTATCATTTCCCGCGTAAACAACGACATAAACGGAGTGCGTATGATCACAGGCTTTGGCCTCCTTCAAACAGGAAATATTCTTTTTTCCCTCTCGCTCACGCCTTATAAAATGTGGGCCCTGTCTCCCGCTCTCACGCTTTACTGTATCATTCCTATGGTTGTGATCTTTATCATCGTGCGTGTCGGCATGGTCATTATGGTCAAAAACACCCACCGACGCATGGACACACTTCAACAATTGTCGGGAAAAACCATATCTTTTCTTTCGGGGAATAATGTCATCAAAAGCTACAATATTCACCAATGGGCAGAAGATCAGGTGGAGGAAGAAAACATATCACTCTTCAACTACACATTGAAAATATCTTTTGTTAGGTCATTCATCATCCCATTGCTGGGCAATCTGGAACAAATTCTCAAAATTGTGGTCCTTTTTGCAGGAGGACTATTTGTGATCGAAGGGAAATTCACCATCGGGCAGCTTACCGAATACATCGCCTATTCAGCACTGCTCACTCAACCCATCATGGGACTGGGGTGGGTCTTAACGGTATTCCAGCAGGGGTTTGTGGGAATTTCAAGTCTGCAAACCATTATGAATCGAAAGGGCGTAGACGAAGACAAGCAGCCACTCCCTCCTAACCAGCAAAACCAACTGTTTAAAAACGGGATCACCCTTAAAAACCTGACTTACACCTATCACAACGGGGACCATCCCGCTCTGAAAAACATATCATTTTCCATAAAACCCGGCCAGGTGGTTGGCATTACCGGCAAAGTAGGTTCGGGCAAAACCACACTTATCAATGTTATCAATGGTTATCTCCGCCCTTCATGCGGGCACCTCTTTTTCGGAGACCAGGATGCCTGCGAATTGACAGCCAAGGACATAAGAGCGGTAGTTAAAACAGTCACCCAGGAAGTTTTCCTCTTCTCCGATACCATCGAAAAAAATATCAAGTTCGGATCGGAAAAAGCACCAGAAAGAAGCCGGATTGGAGATGTATTATATAAAAGTGCCCTGGCAGACGAACTGGCAAATTTCCCGGAAAAAGAACAAACCATGGTGGGGGAAAAAGGCATTATGCTTTCGGGTGGTCAGAAACAACGCATCAGTCTGGCACGAGCCCTCTATACCCCGTGCAAATTATTGATCCTTGACGATGTTTTCTCGGCGGTAGACACCGATACCGAACGCTTCCTCATCAAACAAATATTTGATAAACACCCGGCCGAAAGTCTTATGGTTGTATCAAACAGGACCAGTGTCCTGGAAAATACCGATTTCACCATTGTTCTTAACAACGGGGAAATGGAAGGCATTGGCACTCATGAAGAGTTACTGAAAAGATCAAAATTTTACAGAGAAACCTGGGAATTGCAACAATAGCTATGGCCAAACTACTGACAAATAAAGACTGGTACCTGATCAAAAGATTCGGACGCTATTTTGTTCCCCACAAAAAATGGCTGATCCTGAGCGTAGCATCCATCCCGATCACCACTTTTGCAGGGATCATGTTTCTCTGGCTGGTGGAGCGGATCATAGACGATTATATCGTACCAGGAGATGTGACGGGTCTGAAGCTTTATTCTGGTCTTCTGGCCGGCGTTCTGCTTTTAAACTTGCTGTTCGACGGGCTCTACAGTTTTTGGTTTTCCAAAGCCGGCGGACTGGCTATTGTAGATATGAGACGGGAACTGTTTGGAAAAACACTGCGATTCCCCATGCGTTATTACGACAAGAACCCCATCGGTGTAACGCTGAGCCGTCTCACCAGTGACATGGAATCGATCAGTGAATCTTTTGCAGCAGGTATACTTGGCTTATTATCAGACAGCATCAAGACCTTAGCACTTGTCAGCTACCTGTTTTATCTCAACTGGCGCCTGACACTGGTTTTGCTCCTGGTGGTTCCGCTCATTGTCCTGGTTATGCGGTATCTTCGACGTAAGATCAGGGCTGCTTACAACGATTCCCGAAGCAGTCTGGCAAAGTCAGCCGCCTATCTGCAGGAATCCCTCAACGGCATGAAAACCATTCAGTTATACAATGCAAAAGAAGAGGCCTGGGAAAAATACAACAATCTGAACAAAGAATACTGTAACGCCCAGAACCGGTCAAACGTTTACGATGCGGCACTTTATTCAGTTGTGGAAGGCATTACAGCACTGGCCACAGCACTGGTTATTTGGTACGGGGCCATCCAGATATGGGATTACGGATACAGCATAGGAGTTCTTGTGGTATTTGTTACCACACTGGGACGACTGTTTGTGCCGGTGAGACAATTCGCTCAGCAAATATCCACCATTCAACGGGCTTTGTCAGCTCTCGAACACATCAGCCACCTCTTCAGCCAGGAAGTGGAAGAACCGGAGAAATCTTTGAAACCATCCGATGCCGGTCCCATTCATCTTAAAGAGATCGAATTCACAGATGTCTCATTCCGTTATAATGAAGAGGGACCAGACGTTTTAAAAAATGTTTCCTTCAAACTAAAAAAAGGCGATCGCATCGCCCTGGTCGGAGCCACCGGATCGGGAAAATCGACCATCATCAGACTGCTGACAAAAACCTATACCGGCTACAGGGGATCGATAAAGATCAACGGAAGGGAACTGAGGGACATTCCCCTGGCCACAATCAGGGAAACCATGTCGTTGATGCAACAGGACATATATATGTTCAATGACACCATTTATTTCAATATATCATTAGGCCGGAAAAATATTTCAAAATATGATGCAGAAAGAGCTGCCTCATTTGTGTATGCCGACCGGTTCATCAACGAACTTCCCGGCAAATATGATTTCGTGATACAAGACAACGGTGATAATCTTTCAAAAGGTCAGGCTCAGCTCATCTCATTTGCCCGTGCCATCAGTGGCAACAGAGAACTCATAATCCTGGATGAAGCCACCAGTTCTGTGGATTCCCTCACGGAACAATACATTCAGAAAGCCATTGAAAACATATTTTCCTCACGAACAGTGATTGCCGTAGCACACCGCCTTAGTACCATCAAACACTCAGACCTCATCCTGGTACTCGAAAACGGACAGATCATTGAAAGGGGAAACCACAATGAGCTGATCAAGAAAAGAGGGAAGTATGCCCATCTTGTGGAAACGTGGCATGAGGAGCAAGATCAAAACCTTTAGCCCGGACTTTAATTGAGGTTAGTAGCTGGAAGCTGAAAGCTCGAAGCTCGAAGCTGGAAGCTGGAAGCTGGAAGCTCAAAGCTCGAAGCTGAAGAGAAAGGTTGCTCTCTTTTGCGACATAACCAAAGAACCAACAAAAATGTATATGATTGAATTTCGGTTGTTTACATGTTTTGTTCGATAAAAGGGAGTGTCTATATTTCAGCAAATTAATGTTAAACCCGGTACAATATTGGCAAAACCATCGTCAAATGCCTATATTTAATCAACAAACCAAAAAACATAAAGCATATGGACACACCTAGGACCAATACTGCAAAGATTCGGGAATTATTGGGGCAGGATGCCTCACTGCTCGAGTTTAACCAGCCCAAAATATCAAAAGAACGGTTGAAAAAGCCGGGACCCAATACCATTGATGAAGTATTCGGCCAGAGCGACCGTAATGTTCAAACGCTTATCAACCTCTCAAGGATATACAACCACGGCCGCCTGGGAGGAACGGGATACCTCTCGGTTCTACCTGTGGACCAGGGTATTGAGCACACAGGCGGAAGTTCTTTTGGACCCAACCCCGATTATTTCGATCCCGAAAACATCATAAAGCTTGCCATGGAAGGCGGCTGCAATGCTGTCGCGACCACCTTCGGCGGCTTATCGCTCCATGCCCGCAAGTATGCCCATAAGATCCCCTTTATCGTCAAGATCAACCACAATGAACTGATGACTTATCCAAACACATATGACCAGATCATGTTTGGGACCGTCACCGAAGCCTGGAACCTTGGTGCCGCAGCCGTAGGGGCCACCATCTATTTCGGATCGGAGGAGTCGAACCGTCAGATCGTGGAAGTTGCGGAAGCTTTCGATCAGGCCCATGAGCTTGGCATGGCAACCATACTGTGGTGTTATACCCGCAACAGTGACTTTAAAACCGACAAAGAGGACTATCACACAGCAGCTGATCTCACCGGCCAGGCCAATCATCTTGGCGTCACCATCAATGCCGATGTGATTAAACAAAAACTGCCTACCACCAATGGTGGTTTTAAAGAACTGAAATTCGGAAAGACACATCCAGACATGTACGAGAAACTAACCTCAGACAATCTCATTGATCTCTGTCGTTATCAGGTAGCCAATTGCTATATGGGCAAAATTGGTCTGATTAATTCAGGGGGAGCTTCATCGGGTGCCAGCGACTTTGCCGACGCGGTTAAAACGGCAGTTGTCAATAAAAGAGCAGGCGGTACCGGACTTATTTCCGGGCGAAAAGCTTTCCAGCGTCCAATGAAGGAAGGCATTGAACTGCTCAACCTCATCCAGGACGTTTACCTGAACAACGACATTACCATAGCCTGATTTGAGGTATCAATGAGCCCGGTCTAAAAAGCATCTTTATTTCCAAACTCTTCGTTGTTTGAAATTTTTGCATCCTCATTAACAATCAGTTAACTCCGGTACAAAAATTTAAAACGCCTCGATTTTGACAAAAATATACCTTTTTATACCGCACTCATCAATTCAAGATAAAGACTCATCATCCCTATTACCGAAGGTCCGGTTTTGCCGGACCTTTGTTTTCCGAAACCACTTACAAACATCCTCAGGATCATGTTAAAAGGAATTTCTCCGTTAATAAGCCCTGCTTTACTTGAAACGCTGGCCCGAATGGGTCATGGCGACACCATTGTATTTGCCGATGCCCATTTCCCGGGTGAA
This sequence comes from Marinilabilia sp., assembly GCA_046483585.1. Taxonomy (GTDB): domain Bacteria; phylum Bacteroidota; class Bacteroidia; order Bacteroidales; family Marinilabiliaceae; genus Marinilabilia. Next base: position 3,270 of record JAWOCV010000258.1, on the reverse strand, counting down.
TCGCATAACAACCGGGTGGTCAGGGCTGACGGGCTTGGCATTCCCGCCCTTCTGGATGCCATTCTCCCATTGTTCGAAATAGATACTTATGTGAACGATCCACTGATCATGATGGCCGCCGTAGAAGGAGACAAACCCGATCCACGGGTGGAACAGAAATACCTCGAATGTTTTCACCGGCATTTTCCGAATGTACCGTCCATTAAACGGCTTCCGCGTTACGACTTTTACGAGCATGCAAAGAAAGCTTTTGCTTTGGTCATGACAGGAGAAACAGCCAAATACGGCAACATCATCCTGACCAAGGGCGTTATTGCATAAATAGCGAACCGGAATGGCCTCAATCCCGGGGTGGATGCAATACGGCAGGAATGGTAAAATAAAACGCTGATCCTGAATTCTCTTCTGACTCAAGCCAGAGGTTTCCGCCCAGCAATTCAATATAAGCCCTGGAGATGGAGAGACCAAGTCCGGCGCCCTCGTAATTCCTGGCAGCCCCCGAGTCAACCTGAACAAAATGTTCAAGCACGGAATCTTTCTTGGAATCGGGGATGCCGATGCCGGTGTCTTTCACATGGAACTCAAAAAAATCCCCTTTTCTATCGCATCCCAGATCGATCCTGCCCGAATCGGTGAACTTAATGGCATTCTTGATCAAATGAGTCAGAATGGCATAAAGTTTTCCCTTATCGGTATATACGACAGAGTCCTCACCGGAAAGGGGGCAATTCACCACAAATTGAAGCTCTTTGTCACTGACTTCAGGCTCAAAAAAGTGGTAAATATAATCGAGGTCTCTGTATATGTTAGTCTCAGAAACATGAACTTCCATTTGATCCGCTTCGATCTTGGATATATTAATCAAATCGTTCATAATATTCAACAACCGGTCGCCGCTTTGGCGTATGATCCCCACGTACTCTTCCCTCTCCGCTTCTGAAAGTTTGGGGCTTTTGAGCAAATCGGCAAAACCCATAATGCCATTCATGGGCGTCCGGATCTCATGACTCATATTGGCCAGAAAAGCAGTTTTTAACCTGTCAGATTCTTCAGCCTTCTCTTTGGCGATGATCAATTCCTGGTCTGTTCGCTTACGCTGAGTAATATCAATCCAATATCCGATCAATTCTGATGATTTTCCCCAGACCCCTTCAATCAACCTTGTCTCATCAAGAATCCAAATAAACTCCCCCGACTTACAACGAAAACGATACTCCGTAATATGGAATCCCCTTTCAAGTGTCAGGGGCAGTCTCTCCTGAACAGTATCGCGGTCATCAGGATGGACATGCTCCCACCAAAAGTCGGGATAGGAAAGAAAATCCTGGCCAGTAAACCCCGTGAGCCGATGAACATTTTCACTTATAAATGACCAAGTATAGGGATAATCTGCCTCGACTGAATAAATGACAGCAGGATTGGAAGAAAGCAGGTGTTTAAAATGTTTCTCACTCTTTTCGAGGGTTTCCCTGGCTCTTACCCTTTCGGTGATATCCTCGTGCATCACAATAATGTTTTGCAACTCGCCTGACTCGGAATAAAATACAGGAAACATTACCGAATTGATGCAAATGGGCTTATCAGGAAATTCCTTATCCACAACCCGGGCGTTATACCAGGTCTGGATTGTCCGTACAACTTGCCCTTTCATAATCTCTCTCAACTTGTCCCCATGATTTTCTTTTACAACGGGGTCTTCAAACAATGACCAATTCTTTGGAGGATGGGCCAGAAAGAGTTCAAAGAAGGCTTTATTAGCTCTAATATGATGTCCTTCGGCATCAAGAATCTGAATACTGTAAGGGTTGTGTTCAATGATCCTGTCTAGAAATTCGGTGTTTTCCCGGTGTTTTCTCTCAGTTGCATACAACCGGGTAATGTCATATGTCTCACCCAAAACTTCAACAACATGCCCCTCTTCATCCCATGCAAAGGGGATAAGGGTGGTTGAAAAATAATTTCCATCGTACAAAAAACCTTTGTAAGTGACGGTTTCCCCAGCAAAGGCCCGGTCATATTCAGGTTTAAGGCGGGAAAACAAATCAGGAGTAATTATATCTCTTAGTCTTTTTCCCCCGACCTGTTCGGTACAGATGTTGTTCTGAACAGCAATCTTTCCTTCACTAAAGACAATGACATACTCATTATCAGTGTTTTTACGACAGACAAACACCTGACAATTCATATTTCTTATAATTTTAAACAGTCCGCTTTCCGCTGCCTGACCTGTCTCTAATCCATAAAAAGGGAAATCATATCTATCGGAGCCATTTGCTTGAGATTTTCGGGAGGTCATAACAGAAATTTTTAAGTCATCAGAAATTTTTTGATATTATCTTTAAAAGCATATTCGTTTTGATACATTTCCATGTATCCTGCATTTAATGTCATGGCATCAACACCTTCAATATTTAACATTTGACAAATCTTTTTTGTTTTCTCTTCCATTATTGGGCATTTATCAAATGAAAAAGCGATCACAGCATCCACATGAAAATCCTTGACCTTTTCGAGGATCTTCATACGATCAAAAGCTTTCATACAAGAGGAGGAAGTTTTATCAAGGCTTTCTGTAATGTATTTCACAATCTTCCCGGTATCGGGCTTGTCCTGCCAGCCCATCTCAATCAGGTCATCAATTCTGTAATCAATGTTGGTCACTCCCATATCGGTTTCTTCACATACAACGATAGCATCACAGGCTTCGATCAGCCGGTAAATTTCTGCAAATGGAGGCATGGTCCGGGGTGAGATGAGCATAACCCTTTTTTGGGTGCCATCCGGGTCATAACCAACACCTCTCTCCTCATTTTGAATAAGTTCTGCATGTAATTCCCTGAGAGAACCCAGTAATTTATAAGGTTCTTCCACAAGGGCAAGCTGCTGGATCCAGATACTGTTTTTCCCGTTCAAAGGGGGATTCGGATTTTTTCGTGTATCCAGCACAGCTTTGTAATTCCTCCTAATTTCGGAATACAATTGGGCATATTCGAGAAGCTTGTCAATATCAAAACCTTTTCCTTCTGTAACCCGGTCCACCCACTCCCTGAAGCCGGTATAATCAATGCTGATTTCACCTTGTTCATCCGTATGGGTTTCCAGACAATAGACTTCAAACTCATTCGAATATGCACGAACAATCTCGGAGGTTTTTTTTACGTCAGGACACAGATCGGAGGCCAGCACATGATCAGCAAGATTGAAAAACACACACATACCTGTCTTAAGAAATCCGGTCATGGACCTTGTCAGGGAACACATATCCTTTGT
>JAWOCV010000255.1:0-45846 GCA_046483585.1 Marinilabilia sp. | reverse complement strand
AAAAGAACGAAAAAGGTCTAGTCCGTTTAAACCTATCAGCCTGTCTGCCGTTTTATGAAAGACAACCTATCTATCTCAAAGTTTTTTGTTGAAAAATTGAAAGCATCCACTTCATTGGCCGCCAGGCAGGCCCGCGAAAGCCAAAATTTCCGGCCATTGCGCAAGGCCGTGAGAGTCCCCCATTTTGGCTTTCCGCTATCCGCCGGCCTGTCTGCCGTTTTTCATATTAGTAGCCTGCTATATAAAAGTATATTCGTTTGAACAATAAACCTTATTTTTCATGAGCCGCCAGGCAGGCCCGGAAAACGGACAGGCCAACCCGCCGTTTGAATAATAACATGTTTAGCTTTTTTTGCAACCTTCACTTAAAACAGAAAAAAGCTAAAACGATACGGTCCAAAAAGTGCAAAGTTATTTCCAAATTTTAACGAAAAGGCTTGCACTTCCACAAATGAATTACAGTCATAATATCGTCTTAATAAGCGCAATGTTCATTTTTCAGCAAGCCCTGCACACTAATGATCTTTTTTGTTTTTTTCTTCAATAAAATATTCCTTACGATCGCCCACATTATAGACTTTGGCCTCCGTGAAAGATGTCATTTCATTGAGCATGGCTACGCTGCCCTGCAAAACGGGATAGGCCAGTGCTGCACCGGTCCCTTCGCCCAGTCGCAGGTCAAGATTCAAAACGGGGCGGCCACCGACGTGTTCCAATAACTTCACATGAGCGGGTTCATGAGAACAATGGGAAAAAATGGCATAATCCCTGACCGTGGGGCAGATCTCATACGCAGCCAGAAAAGCCGCCGAAGTGATGTAGCCATCAACCAGGATCAGCATGCCCTGACAGGCCGCTTCGAGCATGCCCCCGGCAATGGTGGCAATTTCCAGTCCCCCGAAAACGGCCAGATTTTCTTCCGGCTTTTCCTGAATGCCATGCTTTTCAATGGTTTGTTTCAAAACTTCAGCTTTGTGACTCACACCCTCGGACGACAACCCGCAACCCGGACCTGTGCACTCATCAACCGGCATGCCTGTATAAACCGACAACAAAGCAGTGGCAGGTGAAGTATTGCCAATACCCATTTCACCAAATCCCATGACATTGGTGCCCTGTCCGGCCATAAGCTCCACCACATCACGGCCATTCTGAAGGGCCTGGTTGCACTCGTCCATGGTCATGGCGGGCTCTTTCAGAAAGTTGCGGGTGGCTTTTCGCACCTTTTTGTCAATCAGCCGGGGATGTTTTTCAAAATCATGGTCCACACCGGCATCCACCACATAGAGGTCAAAGCCGTATTGCTTGCAGAACAAGCCAATGCCCCCGCCCCCGTTGATGAAATTGTTGACCTGCTGCCAGGTAATCTCCGGTGGCACGGGGCTCACCCCTTCTTCGGTAATGCCATGATCAGAGGCCACGGTGAGCATCACCGGATTTTTCAAAACCGGACGGGTTGTCTGTTGAGCGAGGCCGGCCTGAAGGGCCAGTTCCTCCAGAAAGCCCAATGACCCGACAGGTTTGGTCTTTTGGTCCAGGTTGTACTGAAGCAGTTCACGCAATTCTTTGTTCTCAATCGATTGAATGTTCAGGTTTTGTAATGATTCCATAATTGTTATATTTTTATTGATCCGTTTCCGGCACATAACATCGCAAGGCCGTCCAACGTTAATTAATTGATGCGCACGGCCCGCGACGTTAAACACGTAGAGACGCACGGCCCGGGACGTTAAACACGTAGAGACGCACGGCCGTGCGTCTCTACGTGTTTAACAATAATCCAAAAATCACCAAAAGCGCCATCCCAATCTCCACACGCCGCAGTACCTGAATGGTGGTGTTCAGGTCTACTGCCGTCAAATTCTTCGGATTTTCACCGATAGAAGGTTTTTCCACCACGCTCCCGAAATAAAGATGGCTTCCGCCAAAGCGGGCATTCAGGATGCCGGCCAATGCAGCTTCCGGCCATCCGGCGTTGGGACTTTTGTGGGCCCGACCGTATTTCCACATAAATTGCCACCCTCTTTTGCTCAGGGTACATGCAACCATCAGCAAAGCGGTGATGCGGGCCGGAATAAACTGGACCACATCGTCCAACCGGGCGGCAAACTTACCGAAGTGGCGATACCGCTCATTGTTATACCCGATCATCGAATCCAGGGTATTTACCATTTTGCATGCCATCATGCCCGGCACCCCCCCCACTGCAAACCAGAACATCGGGGCCACCACCCCGTCATTCAGGTTCTCGGCCAGGGTTTCAAGGGTGGCTGTCCGGACCTCATGCGCACTCAATTCGCTGGTGTCACGCCCCACAATTCGCCTCAACTGTTGACGGCCTTCATCCAGCCCCTTTTCCAATTGGCGGAAGACCATCCGGCCTTCCCGGATCAAAGTGGTCCCAGCCAACCCATAAAAAACCATCAGGGCTGCCACAGCCCCGGCCACAATTTCATGCACATCTGCCAAAAGCGCCATCAAAACATAAAAAATCAGGGCTGTGGCGGATACAAGCAAAAGGGTCATGGCCATTCCTTTGACAAAAGCCCTTGGCGGGTGGTTCCACCGCTTTTCAAAAAAAGCTATGGCTTTGCCGAACCACACGACAGGATGCGGAAGACCGGAAGGATCACCGAAAAGGCGGTCCAGTAACAGGCCCGCCACCAAAGCCCATATATAGTAATTCAACTCCATGTCTTCAGTGCTTCAATCAGCCATTCATTTTTTTCAGGGGTCTGCACGCACACCCGGAAATGGTTCGGGGAAAGCCCCCTGAAGTTGGATGCATCACGTATAAGCAATCCATCCTCACGGGCCAGTTGTTCCTTGAGTTCAGCAGCTTTTACCGGACCCTCCACGATGAAAAATACGATTTCGGAAGGTTGAACACGGAAGCCATCCAATTCATCCAGTTTTTGTTGCAGACGGCGGGACTCTTCGATCCAACCGGTGGCATCAAAAGCTGTTTGGGAAGTGTCAGACTCACAAAACAAGCCTGCTTCCAGAGCCAGGGCATTGATCCGCCAGGGCATCAGCTTTTGCTTCAGGGCCTCCATCACCTCACGGTCGGCCACCAGATAGCCCAGTCTGAGTCCCGGAATGGCAAATCGCTTGGTCATGGAACGCACCACCACAAGATTGGGAAACCGCCTGACCTCATCAATCAATGAGATATTTTCCTGCGTAAAATCGACATACGCTTCATCCACCACAAAAAGGGTTTCCGGGTTTTCTTCCAGGCGGTGACAAATGGTTTCCGGACCATACATCCGGCCATCGGGATTGTTGGGATTGCAAATCCAGACCACATCCATTCCCGCCTGATTGTCCTCTTCAAAATGCCAGTGGTCCCGAAAAATCACCTCATGCCCGGCCACCTGACAGGCATCCTCATATTCCGAAAAAGACGGGGTATAGATCAGGGAACGCTTCCCGGCCAGCCAGTCTGCCAGCAGATAAAAAGCCTCCACAGCCCCTGAAGTTACCAGAACCGTGTCCGGCTTCAGACCTTCGGCCGTTTCAATCTCCCGGGCCAGGTTCCCTGCCTTTGGCTCGGGATAACAGGCCACCAAAGAGATCGAATCCCGCAAATGCTCAATAAGCGCGGGCGGGGGACCCGCCGGATTGACATTCGAGCTGAAATTGGCCCGGATGTCCCCATACTTATGCAGGTCGTCACCGTGTCCTTCTATCATTCTGTCAATATTTTATAAATCATTGCCATATCTGTATTGGCCCTGATGTGATCGGCCAGTAGATCATACTGCTTTTGCCTGAAACCTTCATAATCGAAATCTTCGTCATCATCGTCCAGAAAAGGTTTCAGAAGATCAGCCACCACCGCAGGATTGTCCAGAATACCGTGGAAATAGGACCCCCACAAATTCTCTCCCACCCGGCACCCTTCCGGGCGTCCGTCTTCGGTCAGGTTCAGGGGAACGGCTCCATTTGCAGATTCTGCAAAAACCGTTTGCCCCTTATGAATTTCATAACCGTTGCAGACCTCCGGGTGACCATTGAAATAAAAAGATCCCCTGACGGTTGACTTTTCCGCTTCCAGAATGGTTTTGACCGGCAACAGGCCAAGGCCTTCCACTGTTTCGGCGTCCCCTTCCACATGTTCGGGGTCATCAATGCGCTCTCCCATCATCTGATAGCCTCCGCAGATGCCAATGATAGGTTTCTTTTTGGCCGACTCCTGAAGAATGGCCGAAGCCACCCCGTTTTGGTGCAATTCCTTCAAATCGGCAATGGTGTTCTTTGAGCCGGGCAAAACAATGATGTGGGCTTTCTGCAATTCCCGCGGATCGTTGGTATAAAACACATGGACCCGGTCATCGCGCTCAAGCCGGGCAAAATCAGTAAAATTGGATATTCGGCTCAAACGAACCACGGCAATGTTGACCTTATCGTTGCCGGCCCGGTCGGCTTTCCGATCCAGGACCACCGAATCTTCATCTTCGATTTGGATATGGCGAAAAGAAGGGATGATGCCAATCACCGGAACCCCCGTCAATCTCTCTATGATCGCTTTTCCTTCTTCAAACAACGAGACATCTCCCCGGAATTTATTTATGATGATCCCTTTGATGCAGGCCCGTTCCCCAGGTGAAAGCAATTCTATGGAACCATAAACGCTGGCGAACACTCCGCCTCTTTCAATATCAGCCACCAGAATTGTGGCCGCCCGGGTGGCAACAGCCATGGACATGTTCACAATGTCTTTGTCTTTGAGATTGAGCTCCGAAATACTGCCGGCCCCTTCCATCACGACCGGGGCATATTCACCGGACAATCGCTTATATGCAGTCAACACCTCCTGCCACAAACGGTCTTTTAGTTCTCCCCGGAAATAGCTGCCTGCCGAATAATTGCCCAGCACTTTCCCGTGCACCACCACTTGTGAGCCCTGGTCCGACCCGGGCTTCAAAAGCACCGGGTTCATATCGGTGTGGCACTCCAGCCCGCACGCTTCGGCCTGCACAGCCTGCGCCCGGCCGATTTCACCACCGTCTGCCGTCACAAAGCTGTTGAGCGACATGTTCTGGGCCTTAAACGGTGCCGGTTTCATTCCGTCCTGTTTGAAGATCCGGCAAAATCCGGCGGCCAGCACACTCTTACCCACATCAGACCCCGTACCCACAAACATTAAAGGACGTTGCACAGATGAAGCAGGCGGAACTCTATATTTTTTATCATTCATGTCCATTGGTTTTGCGTTTCCATATCACCCAGATCACAACCGGCGCCCCGCCAAACACCGCGGCATTGAACACCCAATGCAAATGATTGGCCGTCCGTGCCAAAATGCTGGGCAAGCGAAGTTCTAGCATACACGGAAAAATAGTCCTCAGTTGTAATGCAGCAATTTCTAAACAGGGATTTTTGAGCGTGAAGAAAAGTGGAAAATCCAAATAAAAAAGTCAGAACAAGAAAGCAATACTTCTGCATGGTTAAAATAATTTTAAATTTAAATTATTCCACCTTGCAACCTGAGGAAAAACATGCCGAACACACGCGCGAATGCTCTGAACACATACTTCTTACCCGGAAGCAAAATGTTTCTGATTAAGTATTCGATCTGGCAGGTTTTCTGGCTTGCTCTGATTTGAAGTGACCTTCCCGAAGTCAGTGAACAGTTATCAATAATCAGTTACCAGTTTATTGGTTATTTGATCATTGTCGATTTGTTCACTATCAACAGTGGCAAGAGTAATATTCAAACCATAAATTAAAGAGCTTACAGCTGCGGGTACAGCTCCGGATTCTCACCGGATTCCCTTTTATTGATCATGAAGACATCATGACCAATCACCAAAATCGAAGGCAAATATATCTATATTTTTAAAACATAAAAAAATCCCCCGCCGGAAATATCTGACGGGGGACCTACCATCCATTACAGAAATCAATGAAACAGAAACTCCTGCAGGTTCAAAAAATTATTCTGCAAGTTCGAACCCGGTGATTTCAAAATCTGTTTTTCCGGACAAAGGATTGTTGTCCAACTCAAAGCCGGAACCGTTATCAGAAAGCTTTAGTTGGTGAAGTTCGTTGTTTTCGGGCAGGCAAACCATACCGTTGGTTTCTTCGGCATCGGCCGAGAAAACTTTCAGCTCCAGCTCTGACCAATCCATGTATTTGGTGGACTGGGCCAATTCAATATGCGGGATAACGGTGCCATCTTTGACAAGCATAATAACCGGGATTTCTCCTTTTTCAATGTGATTCCAGCCCGGCTCATAAACTTTTCCGGTCTGATAATCGATCCACTTATCATCACCCGGCAGATAAACATCCCGGGAATCCACATTTTCAAATAAGGGGGCAACCAAAACATCAGAACCAAAAAGATATTGATCATCAACTTCCCAGGCTCCGGGATCATCGGGATATTCCAGAAAAAGGGCACGCAACATAGGCAACCCTTTTTCACTGGAATGTTTGGCCTGTGCATAGATGTAAGGCATCATGCGGTAACGCATATTGATTGCTTTCCGGTAAAGATCGGTAAACTCTTCGCTGTATTCCCATGGCTCTTTAGGAGGTTGTCCGTGAGCACGAATATGCGATGACAGGGCACCAAATCCAAGCCAGCGGCTATAAACATCTTCAGGAGTACGCTGTACAAAGCCACCCACATCGTGGCTCCAGAAGGAGAAGCCACAAAGGCCGAGACTCAGACCACCCCGCAATGTAGCCTGCATGGCTGAATTGGTGGCAGCTGCATCGCCGCCCCAGTGCAGGGGATAGCGCTGGCTACCGGCCCATGTGCTGCGGGCCCAGATAATATTGTCACCTGTCACTTCTTTGGTCAGATCAGCTACAATCTTGTTGTAGCGAAGAGGATAAAGGTTGTGCTCATAAAAGCCGGTCCGCCCGTTGTCATAAATGCCATTGAACGGGGCTGCTTCACCAAAGTCAACTTTAATGGATCCAACTCCCATTTCCAGTAAGCCACGGATTTTGTCTTCGTACCACTTAATGGCATCAGGATTGGTAAAATCAAGCACAGCATCCTCATAAGGCAAATTGCCCTTTCTGTCCTTTACATACAGCCCTTTCTCAATGATTTCCGGGAACAGCCGGTTCTTAGGCACAAAATAGGGCAATTGCCACAAGCAGGTATGGAAGCCATCCTCTTTGAGATCGGCGATCATCTGCTCCGGATCGTCGAAACGGGACTCAGCAAACTTATAATCGCATCGCCAGTCCACTTCAAACCAGCCAGTATCGAAATTGATCACATCGGCCGGGATCTCATATTCCCTAAGTTGCTTAGCAGCGGTACGTCCTTCTTCTTCAGAAAAATAAGAAATCCGGCTCATCCAGAAGCCAAATGACCATAACGGGGGCATTTTGGTTTTGCCGGTCACTTCGGTGTACTGGTCAAGCACATCTTTGGGTTCCCCCATGAAAACAAAAAGATCCAGGGCATCATCCCCGATCATGAGCGAGTTCACGCCGCTGTAATATTTGCCGATGTCGGCCGTAATGGGCGTGGAAGTATGAATGAACATGCCATAACCACGGCTGCTCATGAAAAACGGAATAGGCTTGTAAGCGGTTTCGTTCTGTGTACCGTTGGCATCATCTGTGTAAAGGACCACTTCCTGCCCTCTTTTATTGAACTCCGTAAACTGCTCGCCAAAACCGAAGATCTTTTCGCCGGGTTGAAGATCGAAAGCAGCATTGAAACTCCGGGAATAGTCGGAAGACCTGCGTACCCATGAAAAAGGAACCAACGGGGTATAAGTCTCCGCATCGTCTTCCATGGTGGTTGTACTTGTTAACAACTTCCCGTTTTCGTCAAAAATTTCCACTTTCCATGGTTGCTCAGTAATGACCACACTGCCATAGGGGCTTTCATATTTGTGTCCTCCTTCAATTTCGCTGTATTCCCAGGCATCACTGGGCTCCATATTGTTATCCACCAACATGGGTGACTCCCATTCTTTCACTTCAGGGGTCTCAAAGCCCGATTTGGCCCTGATACGGACCGTACGTGGAGAAACAAAATCAATGGAAAATGGCAAAGTGGGCGATGCCTCATATTCACCGCCGGGAAATTCATTGGGTCCGGCTTCTCCAAGTCCGCCAAGCATGTTGTTAAACGCCTGGCGGGTTTCAAAGTTGTATCGTTGATAAACAATCTTCCCTTCCCCCGTTGAGGGATCGAAATCGGCCAAACTGTCGGCTACATAATACGTATTCTTAAACGAGCGGAAATCGTCACTGATGTCCACCGGCTCGTTCAGCAAATTCATCTCCTGCCGCTGCCCCTGTGCCGTGTACAGGGCCATCGTCATCATCATCAAAACAGCCACAGCTCGTGGCCACATGGTTTTCTTCATTTTCATAATGCTATTTTTTTATTGTTTATACGGGTTGATTTATGGGCTGCTGAAAAAATTCAGCAGCCCTGTTTTTCATTTTTTTTTATTCGTGTTGTTTATTAATGTTCTTTTTGGCATTGCCCCAAAAAGAACCAAATCCCGATTATGGTTTTTGTGAGTTTTTTCACAAAAACTTTACAAAACCTATATCGGGACTAGTCCGTTTAAACCTATCTGCCTGCCTGCCGTTTTAAATAAATATAACCATTCATTTTATTGTTTTTACATTCAAATATCAGAATGATTCGTTTTCATAAACCGTCAGGCAGGCCCGCGAAAGCCAAAATTTCCGGCCATAGCGCAAGGCCGTGAGAGTCCCCCATTTTGGCTTAAAAGCTTCATTCCACAAATGGCCGGCGGACGGCCTCTTCTGCCTCGATCTCAAGCTCCGCTTCTTCAAGGTCCGGGGAAGTGGCCTTCAATTTTATGGTTCCGGAACCGCCTTCGGACTGCACAAGCACCTGCGCCAAACCATTAAATGTTTTCCTTTGCCACTGTTGCGCTGGCATAATGACCCGCAGAGCACCGAAATCGGTATTGACTTCATCCCACTCATTTTCTTTTACAAACGGTCGGGTCACAACGACTACGGTGTTTTTTCCCTCCTTCAGATATTTTTTGTCCAACTCAAAGGCACGGTCCTCACCCGGCTCAAGGTCACCCGAAATTTTCTCGCCATTGATGTAAAGGGTTTGTTCTTTGCCTATATCCCGGAACATCCAGGTCACCTGGCCGTTCAACTCTTTATTGTCGAGTTCAAATTGTCCGCGGAAAATGATTGGAAGGGACTCACTTCCGGGCTCCAGACCGTCGGTTTGTTGCAATTTTTCCCATTCCGAAACATTAAAAGAGGGACGAATCGCCTCCTCTGTATCGGTATCTTCGACCGGTTTTGTTCTCACATCAGAAAAGACAACAGTCCGGTAAGTATCAAAATATCTGTCGGGGTCATGAGAAGTGGGATCGCCATTCCCCACGCCGATGATCCTTCCGGGGCCTTCAATGTCGAAACAGACCTGACGGTTGGCATCGGGCACCATTCGGCCTTCTTCGTCTGTTACACTGACGGTAACCACCGAAACATCTTCATGGTCGCCCTGAATGGTTGGCCGGTCGGCAGAGAGGTCAAGAGAAGCGGCATCATTGGTGGTTTCTACTGTTTCCGTAGCCACCTTTTTGCCATCTTCATACGCCAAGGCTTCCACCGTTCCGGGCTCATAAGGAACCTGCCACTCCAAATGACCGTTTTTTTCCATGGTTTTACGTTCATAACTTTCACCATTGACAACCAGTTCCACCTCATCGTAATTGCTGTAGACCCAAACGTCAATGGGTTCACCTTCACTTCCCTCCCAGTTCCAGTGAGGCAAAATGTGTAGCACCGGCTCATCGGTCCACCAGGATTTCAGGTACCAAACATTGTCTTTGGGGAACCCACAAAGGTCCATCATACCGAAATAAGAGAGGACAGACGGGTATTGAAAAGGCGTTGGTTCACCCCGGTAATCAAAGCCGGTCCAGATGCACATACCGGCCAGATAGTCCCTTTCGGCATAATGTTTCCAGCCCTGCTGGATGCTCATAAAACCATTGGTGGGCCGATCATAGGCGGCCAGATATTGCTTATCGCGGTCATCTTCATAAATGCCCCGGGTGGTATTGGTCGAACCCTGTTCGGTACCCAGCGAAGGCTGCCAGGGGTAATTTTCATGGTGTTTGTCCGTGTCCCCGTGCCGGAGATAGTTGTACCCCATCACTTCCACCACGGTTGAAATGCCACGTGTCCAATTGCCACTCACGGCGACATTAATGGGACGGGTGGCATCAAAAGTTTTGGCATAAGCCTGCATGTTCTCAGCAATCCGAATACCTTTTTCATTGCCTTCTATGGCCCACTCTTCGTTGCCAATGGACCAGAGGATGACGGAAGGATGATTGCGGTCGCGTATCATCAGCCGTTTCAGGTGTTCCCGGATATCATCCGTAGTTCCCATCAGGCGGTTTTCATTGATGACCAGCATCCCCATCCGGTCGCAAGCCTCCAACAATGCCGGAGAAGGGGGATAATGCGCCATGCGATAGGTATTGTTTCCCATCTCCTTCAGTTGCCGGAGGCGCCATTCATGCAGCGCATCGGGAATGGCGGTCCCCACGCCCGCGTGGTTCTGGTGATTGTTGGTCCCTTTCAGTTTCACATGACGTCCGTTCAGGAAGAAGCCTTCATCCGGGTCCCAACGTATGGTACGGATACCGAATGTTGTGGTATATTCATCCACGATCTTTCCGTCACGCTCAATGGTGGTTTGCAGCTCATAAAGATGCGGGTCGTCGATGTCCCACAACCGGGGATTTTCAACTTTATATGCAAAAGAATATTCATCACCGGTCATGGCATCCAACTCAAACCCTTCCTTTGAACCGGCTGCCACTTCTTCGCCTTTGGCATTCATGATGCGGTTTTTAACAGCAAACCCGGCATCTTCCGTGTTTTTGTTGGAGACTTTCACACTGGCGTTAACCACGGCTTCTTCATTACCCACCTCAGAGGTCACATGAGTTCCGTAGCGAGGTACATGAAGAGGTTCGGTTTTGGTGAGCCATACATGACGGTAAATACCGGCCCCTTCGTAAAACCAGCCTTCCTCCATGGAGGCATCCAATCTAACAGCGACAACATTTTCACCTCCATAATTGAGGTATTCCGAGATGTCATGCGTAAAACTGCTGTATCCGCTTGGTTCATTGCCGCAATAAAAGCCGTTGACCCAGACCTTGGCATCGCGAAACGCCCCGTCAAACTCCAGAAAAATGCGTTTGCCCAGGTCTTCTTCGGGAATATCAAACGTTTTGCGATACCACCCGACACTTTTGTCGGGAAACCCCGGGCCAATCTTCTTGTATCCATGGCTGTGACTGGCATCGGGAGAAAAGCCGGCTTCCGCGGCCCAGTCGTGCGGAAGATCAAGTTGGCGCCAGGTACGGTCGTCAAAATCGGCGGATGTGGCTCCATCGCCATACCCGGCTTTGGCCAGATAAGTAAAGTAATTGGTCCCTGTGCCAAAATCCTGCTCCACATCATTGGGATGTCCGAAGGCAAACTTCCAGTTGAAGTCCATGAGCAGACGTTCGCGGGGGGAAGCCGAACCTGCCAGGACAACTCCCAGAAAAAGGAACAGCAAAGACATTTTTATTTTCGTAATACGCATTGTATGAATAATTTGATTATAAGTTAAAACGATTCTCCTGATTGAAGATGAACAGGTGCATTTTTCTTCAGGTGCAATGTCACTTCATTGGTCTCCGAATTCCGATCCACAATGACTTCATCTGAATCCGCCCGGATATTTTCAAAAAGTTCAGGGAATTCCAATGTGATTTTCTGATCTATTCCGGATGTTAGTGTGACTTCAAATCCTTCTTTTTCCCACTGTAAACGGTCCAACGTAATCTGCCCTCTAAGAGCCATACCTGCAATACTGCCACTTCCCCAACTTTCGGGCTTGGCCGGCAACAAACGCACCAACCCAGGTTCGGAATAGGCCAATGTGCACATCACCACGGCCGGGAAGCCGCCACTGATGTCCATATTGAACAGGTTGCCCGAGTTGTGATAAGTCGCCATCGCAGGTCCCCAGTAATACTTGGAGAGCCAGCCGATGATCTCTTCTGCAATCTCATGATCGCCCAGGTTAGCGGCGATCATGCCCATCTGGGCCAACCCGAAGGCCATTTCACCCCCGTTTTCTTTTCGACGGTGCTTCATCCGAAGTTCCACAGCTTTTTTCGCTGCATCCATCAATTCAGGGTTGTTCTTAAATTCGGGGGAAACCATTTCAAACAGGGCATACAAATGCGATACATGGCGGTGAGAATAGTTGTCTTTTAAATCTTCGGGGATCCATTCGGCCAACGCCCCGTCTTCATTGATGCGGTATTCCGGCATTTTATCAAGCATCTCCTCCCATTTGTCCAACTGTTGCGGGTCTTCATCCAAAATCCCTCCCGCTTCAATGCAATTGCGCAACAACTCTTTGGCGATCATTACATCCATCGTGGCATCCACAGTGGCCTGGGAATTGCTGTTTGCCGGAGTGTTTTCGGGTGAATAAGAAGGTGAAAACACAAACTTTCCATCCTTACCTTCGAACAGGAAATCTTCATAGAACAAGGCGCTCTCCTTCATGAAAGGATAGATGTGCGCTTCAAGGTATTGCTCATCTCCTGTGTAACGGTAATGATCATAAAGAATTCCTGCAGCCCAACCGGCCCCGCCGGTCCATAAAGAAAGGCTCCATTGTTCGTCGAAATGAATGTTCCAACCGTGTGTGCTGGAATGCGCGGGCAATGCAATTCCACGGGCGCCAAAAAGACGGCGGGCATTGTCCTTGTAATAAGGCATTATTCGCTCGTGGTAATCCATATAAGCTTCGAGCAATCCGGGTGTCCGCCCAGGCAACAGGGACGAAACGGCCACTTCCACATTGCCGTCATGGGTAAACCCGGACGACCAGGGCGGTGTCCAGGTACCGCTCCAAATCCCCTGCAAGTTGGGCGGATTGGTCCCGACGGATGAAATGATGTTGTAACGGGCGGCATCAAACTGTTTTTCGATGACACCCGGGGTTGTCTTTTCGCGGGCCTTACGAACAAAAGCCTCGGACTGAAGATTTTCAACTGATGCGCCTGCGCCCAAATCCAGCCTGACCCTTCCAAAGAGATCACCATGTACCTGCTTATGGTGATTGAGAAGTTCATCATAGGCCGGTTCATACCCGGCGAGTGCAGATTTCAGCTCATCCGTCAACGACCGGTCAAAATCATGGTTGGGCACCAACCGCATCAGCACAAGGATCTCATCGGCACTTTCAACGATCATGCGGTCGTCTTCATAAGAGATCTCACCACCGGAGGGCACAACACGGGCCACACCTTCAAAACCATCGGGATTGTCGCCCCATTTGCGGCCAAATTCGGTAGAATAAGTGAGATATCCGTCCTTTGCGGAAGTTTGCACATCTTTGATCGCCTGGTTGATGTCATCCCACTGATCCCAGGCCAAGGGATGTTGCCTGAGTCGCAATGAAGCACTGACATCACCACTCCCCGTGATTCGCATGACGATAAGGCTGTCGGGCCGTGAAACGAAAGAGCTGCGTTGAATCCATTCACCATCCTGCTTCCATTCCACTTTGGCCTCGCCGGTCCGAAAATCGACCATTCGCCGGTAATTCTTCACATTTCCGGCGGGCATGGACAAATCGAGGTTGCAAAATGGGACAAAGGGATCGATCCACTTCTTTTCACCATACCCTTCTTTCATGCTTTGCTCGACAGGAATTTCAGCGGCCTCATGATAGCGGCCTTCCGCCAGAAGATCGCGGATCTCTTCGAGCCGGGATGCCTGATCAATGGGTTTTTGCGGGGTCCAGTTGGGCAAATAATGCAACGCGTGGTTGACAATCACGGTCTCCTCATGCGGATCGCCAAAGACCATGGTCCCCATCGTGCCGTTTCCACTGAGCAATGCATCTTCCCAGTCCGGTGCAGGTTTCCAGCTCACAAACCCCTGTTCGGGATTTTCAAATTTCCGGGATGACGACGATTCACAACGGAAAAGCAAAACCGCAGGAAAAAGAAGAAGAATGATTTTGAGTTGATTGAATCGCATAATCTAAAAATGGGTTTTATCGTTTTTCGACCCTTATTTCCGGGACATTATGGATTACCTAACCCGGATTATTGACTTCGTCGAACTTCGTTTCATAAATAATCCCTGTCTCCGACAGCGACTAAGATTCAGTAAAAACTTTTTTCAAAAGTTTAACTTCATCTAAGTCGGGGTTAACCTGAACTTTATTCATAAGGGAAAATAATTTATGAATAGTTCAGGCAAAATTACTTCGTCTGAATACGGACCACCCCATCCGGCAGCCCTTCCGCAGAAGCTTTGACAACAATCTGGCCGGGCTCCTCACCTGCCTTCACAATGGCCAGGCATTTACCATGAAAAGTCTTGCGCTGATGCGACTGAAAAGAGGCATGACTGGTTTGGTCACCATTGTCGGTAGCCACAATACTGGCTTCACCGTCAAGGCTGAATTTTACAAGATTGTCTGCACGGGGCACCAGATTGCCGTTTTTGTCGGTGACGGAAACAGAGACATAAGCCAGGTCTTTTCCATCCGCTTTGATTTGATTCCTGTCGACGTCCATTTTCAGCAAGGCAGGCTCCCCGGCTGTCCGGATTTCTTTTGTTGCCACGACATCCTCATCCTTCAGGGAAACCGCCCGGATGGCACCGGGTTGATAGGGAACACGCCATTGCACATGAAATTTGTTTTCAGGTTTGCCTTTCGTTCCCAGGGATTTTCCATTCAGGAACAATTCGACTTCATCTGCATTATTGTAGTAAGACCAGACGTCCACGGTATCCCCCTTCTCCCAGTTCCAGTGCGGGAAGACGTGAAGAACCGTATCTTGCGTCCACTCACTCTTGTAAAAATAGTAAGCATCTTTGGGAAAACCGGCCAGATCGACCACTCCGAAGTAAGAGCTTCGGGAAGGCCATTCATAAGGGGTGGGTTCTCCAAGGTAGTCAAAGCCGGTCCAGATGAACATGCCCGACATGAAATCATGGTTTTTGATCTCCTTCCAGGTGGCGGTATGTGTCGATCCCCAGGGTGTATGGCAGTTGTCATAAGCCGAACATGAATGATCGGGATTGCCGTCATGAAAGGGTTCATCCCATTTGTAAGGCCACACCCGGATGCTGTCGGAAGGCATATCGTAACTTCCACGCGTGCCAAGGGCCGAATTGGTTTCCGTGGCAATAAACTTTTCTCCGGGAAAAGTCTCCGGGAAATCGGCATAATCCTGATGATGATAATTGTAACCGATCAGATCCAGTTCCCCCGATTGGATGAGTGAATTATCAGGTGTGGGCCCATTGTTACCGGTGGTAATGGGGCGGGTGTCATCCAGTTCCCTGACAATTCCGGCCAGCTCCCGGGTCATGGTAGTTCCCACGCTGTCCCATTGTTCCGGGATCTCGTTTCCGATGCTCCAGATCATTACACTGGGGTGATTGCGATCACGGCGGATGTGGTCCCGCAAATCCTGCTCGTGCCATTCATCCCAGTACATCGAATACCCGTATTCCACTTTTGATTCCTTCCACTCATCAAAAGTTTCATTCATCACAATAAAGCCCATGCTGTCACACAACTCAAGCAATTCGGGTGCAGGCGGATTGTGGGCTGTCCGGATGGCATTTACCCCCATATCTTTCATAATCTCCAACTGGCGTTCTTTGGCCCGCCGGTTCAGGGCAGCCCCGAGAGCCCCCTGATCATGATGCAGGCAAACGCCTTTGAGTTTCACCGATTCTCCATTCAGGAAAAACCCTTTGTCGCTGTCGAAGTGAAAATTTCGGATCCCGAATTCTGTTTCGTATTCATCCAATTTTTCTTCCCCTATCAAAACGGTAGTTACAGCCCGGTAAAGCTGAGGTTTGTCGATGGACCAAAGTTGCGGACCGGCCACCTCGGCTGATAAATCAATTGTTTCTTCCCCCTTACTTTTTATCCGGACATCACTCATTCCGGTAGATGCAATGCGCTCACCGCCGGGGGTGAAGATTTCGGTCATCAAATGAAAAGAAGTATCCCGGTCCAATTGATTGGAAATGGTGTGTTCAATGTCTAGATAAGCTCTGTCACCTGTGATTTTTGAAGTGCGCACAAAAGTCCCCCACTGGTCCACATAAAGGGGATTGACCCTGGTGAGCCACACGTTTCGATAAATTCCCGATCCGGAATACCAACGTGAATTGGGTTGCTTGCTGTTATCAACTTTCACGGCGATCACATTTTCTTTTTCCCCGTAATTGAGGTAAGGCGTGAGATCATAACGAAACGAGATATACCCGTTGGGCCGTTTTCCCAGATGATGCCCGTTGATCCACACTTCACTGTTCATGTAAACCCCGTCGAAATCAATAAAAACCCGCTTATCTTTTGCAGATTCCTCCAGTTTGAAAGATTTCCGGTACCACCCAATTCCTCCGGGTAAGGCGCCCCCGCCGATCCCTGCCGGATGATCAGGACTGAATTCCCCCTCTATACTCCAGTCGTGGGGCAATTCAAGTGTTCGCCACTGCGAGTCATCAAACCCGGGAGATTGATAAGACCCGGCGCTGTCAGCCATAGAGAAAGCCCAATTATTGTTAAATAATCTCACCTCCCGGGCCTCTTCCTTTTCCGGCTGAGTACAGGAGATGATCAAGAAAAAAACAGCCAGAAGCGGAAAAGAAAAAAAACGTCTCATACTGTGAATATCTAATGGTTAATCCAGTTATTATTAACACTTCAAAAACAATTAATTCCAAAAAAACACAGGTCAGGAGGCAAGATAAAGAAAAATCAGACTATTTGTAGAAATTACAACAACAAAATTTATTGATTAAAACGATAAAATCTTATTATATTTTAACAAGGTATGATACAATTTTAACAAAAAACAACCACAGGACAGAAGGAAAGACTTTAATATACCTCTAATCCCAAGAATAATTTAAATGCTAAAAGCATCCCAAACTGCCCGTGGTTTTTTAACCTGTAAATCTGCAAATCATTCAATGACTCCGGCTCCTTTCATCAGGGCGCTAAGAGCAGGTTCATCAACGACTTCACCGGAGGAACGATCAAACAAAGCAAAACCTTCATCTCCATCATGTCCATTGTCCCAATAAAATGGAGTGATGCCATTGTTTACCGCTACCTGAGTAACATATTCCAGATAATAACTTCGTGCCTCCACATGTTTGTCATATTCCTCTCCGGAAAGAGAGGCCCGGTGAATAGCTCCATATTCTCCAATGATCACCGGAATCCCCTGATCGATATATGTTTCTTTCAATTCTTTGAATTGTGCATCCACATGTGATTCCTGTCCCCAGTCACATACATCTCCCCCGGCAAAGGGCTCACCCCATCGGGTGCAGGCATCGTCCATGTCCGAATTTAAAGTGAAATTATAAGGATCGTAATAGTGCACCTCCACCATCAATCTTTTTTCAACCTCATCTTCAGGCAGGGAAAAATACTCAAGCCCATGATCAATATTGGTATTATAGGTTTGAACAATCAGATTGCGATAGGCATTCTTACCACCGGTGGAACGTACGGCATCGACAAAAGTCTGGTTATAGGATTCCTGGACTTCAATGTTCTCAGAAGAAGGTTCGCCATAATCTTCACGGACTTCATTGGTTCCGGCAAAGAGAAGGCGTTCATCATAATCGCGGAAGCAGGAAGCAACCTGTTCCCAGAAAGCTTTTTGTTTTAAATTCACCTCTTCCTGCCTATCGTAAACGGGGTTCTCTTCAAGCCAGCCACCGTCCCAGTGACTATTCAGAATCACATACATCTCGTTTTCAATGCAATAATCAACCACTTCTTTGACGCGTTGCAACCACACCTGATCAATTTCAGCAGTTTCCTGATCGGCATAACTATTCCAGGCACAAGGTATCCGAATGGCGTTGAAACCGGTCTCCTTAATCTCGTCAATCAACTGACGCGTAACTTCCGGGTTGCCCCAACCCGTTTCTCCGCCATCGGAAGCAGGAACTTCCAGGGTATTTCCTATGTTCCATCCAATCTTCATTTCATCACATAATTGCGGAGCCGTCTTTTCAACACCAGTCATATCGGGACCTTTTGGTGAAGTATTATAGGAAGGGAACACCGGAGTCTGACTGACCGATATTTCTACCGGTGGAGCATATTCTGCGGTTAAAATCATTTTTGTATTTCGCTCAGATCCAGTTTCATTTTTTCCGGCCGAAACAGTGATGGTTTCATTCGATGCGGTTCCCGAAGTTTTGTTGAATTCCAGCCATCCAGCATCGGTTTCGATTTCCCATTCAGGAGCTGTACTTAACAATTCAAAGGATTCCGAACCTCCGGTCATCTTTAATGAAATATCCTTTGTGCCGGCATCAAGTGAATAAAGATACTCAGATGAAGCCTGATTCACGGTTATCTCCACAGGTTCGGCATTGCCGGCACGAATGGTAAGAACAGCCGTTCTTGATTCAAGTGATTTATCCTCAGCTTCAACGGTTATCGTTGCTTTTACAGAGGTTCCGCTTTTTTCTGACAATTCAAGCCATTCCGCGTCCGGATTTCCGATCTCCCATGAAGAAGCTGTAGTGCTTAGCGTGAACTCTCCCGACAACTCATCAGGGCCAAGATCGACTTCTTCAGTATCGATCTTCAGAACATCCTGTTCATCTTCTTTATCATCACAGGAAGCAAACGAAAAGGTCAAAAAAGAAACCGCCAACAGGAGTAATTTTTCAAGGAAAGTCATAATCTGTTTTTATTTTATTATCATTTAACCCGGATTATTGAATTCGTCGAACTTCGGTTTCATAAATATTCCCCGCCGCCGGGAGCGACTAAGCAGTCAACAACCCCACTCCGAAAAGATCCTCTTTTTCCAAAACAGGTCTTTGCCGAAGCAGATTATTGGAAACAAAACGAAAGTCTGGAAATTAAGTCAGATACCATGAGAAAAACTGTAACTGATAACAACAGACCTTCGTTTTGATTTCTGATTTTTAGCCGCCTGACAAAGCTTTACCTGATCGCATTTGATCGCTGAAGATTCATGCAAATCTCATCTATCATGAAAAGCTGCCACATTTCAGCTAGTTTTCATATTCATACCCTTTTCGTTTAAGCAGGTAGATTATGCCCCAGCCTTCTCCACCTCCACCACCACGGAGACGAAGTGTCATTTCATCAGGAGTGAGTTTGACAAGCTCAAACTTGTAGGGATTGGGAAATTTCTCAGGATCATCGAGCTCCAGCCCCATAGGATAAAACGGAACCTCAAGCAACCCCTCGATGGAATGGCCATCGGCATCCGTGGTCTTGTTATCAAGGCTAAACTTGCCTGTAGTTTCTTCGGCCACCGTATTTTCATCCTCTTTATCAATAAGCGTCACATCTGTATATGTAAAATGCATCTCATCATAGAGTCCACTCTCACCGAGTTCTGCAGCATCGCCGATCCACCATTCCGGGGCCGTCATAAATTCAGGTCCGTTCCCGTAAAGAGCGCTGGTTCCCCCATTTCCCATATTGGGATTTCCGGTGGCCCAGACCCAGGTCTTACCGCCTTCACCGGGTTCGCCGCAAAGGTAGGTCCACTCTTCATCCAGTTCATATTCCACAGATGTGATCTCAACGGTTTTTGTTACCGAAACAGTTCCGCCATCACAAAGCCCGGTGAACTTGATATCATGCTCACCAGGAGGAAGAATGACCTCATCATTGACAAAATTGGAAGTACCGGTACCGTAATCCCAGAGGCTTCCCACCCCTTCAAGATTATTCCGCAAGAGGATCTTATTATTACCATCTTTTTCATTTTCAATGGTAATTCCCTGGGTCGCTTCTTCCTCAGAAAGAACACCCCCCAGGTCATAGGTTTCTTCAACAGGCTCACAGGATATGAACATGGCAAAAGAAACAACATATATCAGATTTATTAATTTCATAATAACAGTATTTTATGGTTTAACTATTCCCAGCCGGGATTTTGTTCCAGGTAATATTCACCATCCTCATATGAGAGGTCGATTTGATCCCATGGAATTTGGAAAAAGCCTTCTTTTGAAGTATCAAAAACAATGTCTTTTGTTTTTTCCTCTCCCCCTTCCAATACTACTTCGGTTGTGTTGATCTCCTGAGATGCAATATCCTGACCATAGCGCATCAGATCCCAGTAGCGGATGCCTTCAAAGAAGAATTCACGTTGACGCTCTTCCCGGATTTCCTCCATTGTCACCCCTGAAACCTCCATATCGGGATCATCAAATGCCCTGGCTCTGACTTGTTGCACATATTCATCGGCCTTAGCTGTTCCCAATTGCAATTCGGCGGCCATCAGCAACACATCGGCATATCGGATAACTACCCAATCCTGAAATTGATCATACTGGGCATTATTATTCGGATCCTTGGAAATGGGCAGCTCTGTAAAGTCATCCATTGAGGTGACCAGAGGGATGTATTTCTTATTGAAATAACCAGTATAATCGGCCCACTGGGTGTGATCAAACTCATTATAGGTAACATTCCCATCATCATCAATGTTGGCCACCTGATTATTAAGCTCTTCCTCAACAGATAGTATTGAGGCTGATTTGCGGGTATCTCCGTCATCATAGACATCACTCCAGTATTTTTCCGAGACCGTTCCTTGTCCCCATCCCCATGAATAAGGTGCAGGTGTCCCATCATGCCAGCGAAGTCCATAATTGATCAACCAACGATTATTTCCTCTTCCTTCAGCGCTGGGGCCCCATGAGTATTTAATAGCAAAAACCGTTTCTACATTGTCTTCTCCCACATATTCACCCTCACCGGAAACGGATGAAACGGGCCAGAGATTTTCAAAATCGTCTACCAGATCATGGCCGCTGTTCTGAATAACATCTTCCAGGTAATCAATCACCTCAGATTCGGAAACAACCCCGGCAAGATCTTCCTGGTTATACCGGCCTGTGTAATATAAAAAGACACGGCCCATCATGCTCTCGGCTGCCCACCTGGTAGCGTGGCCATAATCATTCGATGACATATCCGAATAGGGAATGCCTTCAAGGTTTTCAGCGGCGAATTTCAGGTCTTCAGCTATCTGCTCGAATACATCAGCAGGATCGGCTTGTTTCGTATTATTTACTTCCGCAGAAGTAACCAACGGAACATTCTCAAAAAACCTGACCAGATCAAAATAATAATAGGCTCTAAGAAACCTCGCTTCAGCCTCATATTGAATTGCCAGATTATCATCTTCGCCCCAGTTCACACCTTCCAGATTTTCGAGGAAAGAGTTGCATCTGTAAATGGCTGTATACCGGTTTGCCCAGATTGCAGCATTCTGATTTCTGTTACCGGCCTCTTCAAATTCATCCCATCCATAGGGCACATCAGACGTGGCCTCTCCCTGACCTCCGCCGGCAAAAGCTTCATCCGAAGCGATGGTTGGAATCATGTGGGCATTGGTCCATTCATCAAGAACCAACCCGTTATAGCATCCTGTCAGCCCTTCAAGGGCATTCTTTGGTGTTTGAAAGTATCCTTCTGCAGTCTGATCCACGATTGGTTCAGAATCCAGAAAGTCGTCATTGCACGCCGAAAAGGCAAGCAATGCACCGATTGTTATCATTGAGAATATTTTATTCATCTTCATAGCATCTTAGAATTTAACGTTTACACCAAACATATATGTGCGGGGATGCGGATAATATCCGACATCTATCCCTGAAGAATAATTTCTTCCGGCGTCATCTTCAACACCATATCCAACTTCCGGATCCATTCCAAGATAATCAGTGAATGTGTAAAGGTTTTGACCGGTCAGATACACACGCAATTCTGAAAAAGGTGCGTTGTTCCAGGTGTGAGTGAGGTCATATCCCAGGGTTACCGTATTAATTTTCCAGTAATCCCCGTCATCGATCAGCAGATCATTGACATATGTCCAGTTGCCGTTGGCCTCATTATTATTTGTGACACGTGGCCAGTAACCGGAGGTTCCTTCACCGTGCCAACGTTCGAGATATGCCTGATGGTAATTACTGCGGGGTTCGTTAAAATCATGCATAAAACCCATAGCAATCTGATGCCCCATAGCTCCGCTTGTTGTTACCGACAAGTCAACTCCACGATATTCGGCATTAAAGGAGAGACCGAATGTATAGTCAGGATTGGGATCACCGATCTCGGTCCGGTCATTCTGGTCAATTTTTCCGTCGGGAATTCCTTCCGGCCCGGAATGATCTACAAACTTAATGTCCCCCGGTTTTGCATCGGGTTGAACCTCCCACTCTTCAATCTCTTCGGCATTCTGGAAAATGCCTGCCGTCTCCAATCCATAAAAATAGCCAATGGGATGCCCCTCTTCAGCCCGAAAGAAATCGGTAGCATTGCGATACAATAAATTCTGACCACCCTGAATAAACCCTGAAGCATTACCAATGTAGGTGACTTCGTTTTTATTGTGGGAGATGTTTGCATTGATACCATAACGTAATTCGCCCAGATTGTCATTCCAGGTAAGGCCCAATTCAAAGCCCTGATTTTCTACATTACCGGCATTAATGAAAGGTGCATCAGCTCCCATAATATCCAGTACTGGTGCTTCTACCAACCAGTCTTTTGTTTCTTTGTTATAGTAATCAAAATTTGCATTTAATCTGCTTCTCAAAAACTGGGCATCAAAGCCTATATTGGTCTGTTCTGAAGTTTCCCATTGCAGCTCAGTGTTTGGGAGTTTATCGGGATATATGCCCGTTTCAAATGATCCCTCTTCGGAACCAAAAGCGTATTGGCCATTTTCCGTGGTAAGGGTCGCCATATATCTGAATGCCTCGATGCTCTGGTTCCCATTCTGCCCCCAGCTTCCTCTGATTTTAAAGAAATCCATCCAATTGGTCAAGGCTTCCATAAAAGGTTCGTTAGTAAGTACCCAACCTGCAGATACCGAAGGGAAATACCCCCACCTGTTGCCTTCTGCAAATTTGGATGAACCATCGGCCCTGAAAATGGCTGTCAGCATGTACTTTTCATCAAAATCGTAGTTCAGCCGACCAAAATAAGATTCCAGTTTGTCTTCGACGTACGGTTCACCGGTAATATCATCTTCTGCTGTGGGAACATTCTTGGCATTGCTCAGATAGGCATATTTATAGGCATCGATCAGCAGTCCATATTTCCGGGCCCACATACGGTCACCTGTTGTTTTCTGAGCCGACATACCGGTCAATGCATTGACGCTATGCCTTTCACCTAAAAGAAAGTCATAAGACAGCGTTTGTTCCATCCCGAACGTTTTACCGTCCCAAAAGTCTTGTGAAACTTCACTCTCCTCATTGCGGGTTTCAAAACCAAGATCATAAACAGGCGTATAATCTCTCTGATTTCCCGCATCGTAATCCATGGTAAACGAACCTCTGTATTGTAACCCTTCAACCGGTTCCACCTCCAGATAGATGTCTCCCAAAAGCTTGTTAGACTTATCGAGATCATTATTATTGAGTTGCATTGCCAAATAGGGACTGGTCTCTCTAAGTCCTGTCGGATTAACATTGCCATCATCATCATAGGGATCAAGAAAAGCGGTGGTCCGATAAGCTGACCCCAAAGTATTGCTATAGAAATCACCTACCTGTATGCCTTTTTTCTCAGAATAGGCATACGTCAGGTGCTGGCCTATCCTTGCATGATCCTCGATGAGTTCGTATTCCGTATTGAGACGAAATCCAAACCTTTCATAGTTGGATTTGTCCTGCCCTCCCACAATTCCTTCCTGTGAAGTATAGGAGGCACCAAGGGAGTAGATGCTTTGCTCATTACCGCCGGATACACCAAGTGAATGATTCTGAACCACGGCGTCATCAACCGTTACCATATCAATCCAGTCTGTTCCTCCCTCAAGATCATTGATCTCTTCCTGGTCAAAAACAGCACTCTGCCCTGAATTCAGGTATTGTTCGTTCATGATAACGGCATACTCCTTTTTATCCATGTAGGGCATCTTTTTGTAAAGATTCTGAACACCAAAGTACCCGTCATAAGTTACAGTAGCTTTCCCTTCTTCTCCCTGTTTTGTTGTAATAAGCACAACACCGTTGGCTGCACGTGAACCGTAAATGGCTGCAGAAGCGGCATCTTTAAGCACATCAATCGATTCAATATCGGAACTGTTCAAATAGGTGATATCATCTGTTTGAACGCCATCCACAATATAAAGCGGTGAAGCATCCCCTACGGTACCCAGCCCGCGGATGTTAACTTTCATTCCTTCCCCGGGCTGCGCAGAACCTGAAGATATATTAACACCGGGAGATTGACCTTTCATACCCTCAAGAACGTTTGTCGTTTTCTGGGAAGAAACCTTTTCCCCTCCAAGCTGAGTGGTAGCCCCGGTAACAAGTTTCTTTTGCTGGACACCATAACCTACCACAACAACTTCATCAAGCCCCGTAACAGATTCCTGCATTTCCACATCAACAGAAGAACGGCCTTCAACTGGTATTTCCTGCTCTTCAAAGCCTACAAAAGAAAACACCAGAGTAGCACCTTCATCCACCTCCAACGAGTAGGTCCCGTCCATCTGGGTAACGGTACCGTTGGACGTTCCCTTTTCAAGAACCGAAGCCCCGGGGATCGGCTCATCTGACGAGTCGGTAACCTTGCCGGTCACGGTTTGCTGAGCCACAACCCCAACACCCGCCATCAACAGAAACAAAAACAGAATACATTTTTTTAACATAGCATTTGGTTTTAAATTCAATTAATCTCTCATATGCTGCGTGAATATCTTTTCACACAATACATTCAATTCCATTTAATGAATTGTGATTTCAAATATATTTTAACAGAATTTAAAGCTTTAGGCGATATGTATCGATGATGGGGTATGCTTGTATAAACAAGGTGATGAAATGTTTATAAGAAGGGTGTGAAATGTCTAAATCAACAATCGTATCAACTTCATTTACAATGCAATAATTACAAGATCTACTAAGAATAAATGCTCAGGAAAAAATGGAAGAAAAAAGTGAGTTTGTAAAGGAACAGGAAATCTCATCAAACAATCAAGACTCACTACGCATCACCCGCCGGGCATATTCGGAAGGTGTCACCCCGTATTCCTCTTTGAAGTATCGTGAAAAATACTTGGGGTCATTGAATCCCACCTGATAAGCGATTTCGGAAACCGTTTGTTGACTCTTACCCAGGAGCTGGGCTGCACGCTTCAGGCGCATAATGCGTATAAATGCAGTTGGTGTTTTGCCTGTCAGGGCCACAATTTTGTTGTACAAATGCCCGCGGCTGACGCCCATCTCGCGGCTGAATTTTTCCACCGAAAGCTCTGTGTCGGCAAGGTTTTTCTCCACATAGCGGGCGGCTTTCTGCATAAATTTTTCATCCAGTGAGGTGATTCCGATTTCGCCGGGGGATATATCAAAATGTTTTTGTTTCAGTCTTTCCCGTAACTGCTCGCGCAGCTCGATCTGTTTACTGATTTTTAGCGCCAGCACCTCATAGTTGAAGGGTTTGGTGATGTAATCATCGGCACCGGCCCCCAGTCCCTCAATTTCCTCATCAGAAGAGACTTTGGCAGTCAAAAGAATCACGGGGATATGAGAGGTTTTGCTTTCATTCTTTAGTTTCCGGCAAAGTTCTACCCCATCCATTCGGGGCATCATAATGTCACTGACAATCACATCGGGATAAACGGAGGTGGCCTTTTCCTGACCTTCCATGCCGTCAATGGCTTCCAAAACCCGGTAAGCATGCCCCAGGTTCTCCTTCAGGTAAAACCTGAGGTCTTCGTTGTCGTCAACAATCAAAAGAACAGGTTTCTGATCATCGGTTCCGGCGGGTGCTTCCACCTCCTGATTCCTGCTTTCACGGCCTTGAGAGATCTCGGATTCCACTAAGGACGACTCATGCACATCTTCTTCACTTCTGACAGGAAGCTCAACAATAAATTCACTGCCCTGCCCGGGGGAACTTTTCACCGAGATCACGCCGCCATGTAACCTCACGAACTCGCGGGTAAGAGACAATCCGATGCCACTCCCGGCATGGCCGGAAGAATCCGTTCCGCTCTGAAAAAACCGGTCGAAGACCCTTTCCTGCATCTCAGGCGAAATGCCAATACCGGAATCGCGGACCACAATCTCTAACACCGGCTTTTCCACCGAAGTCGATTCAGTACTTTCCTCATTGATATATTTGAGATTCAGATCCACCTCTCCCCGCTCTCCGGAATATTTATAAGCATTGGAAAGCAAATTGAAAAGAATCTTTTCCAGTTTGTCGGGATCGAAAGCCATATTCAGTTTCTCCACAGAAGAGGAAACGCTGAAGCGAATGGATTTGGATGCAAAAAGATCAGAGAAAGAGAGAGCCACATCATTGACAAAGGCCACTACATCGGATACCGACTTTTGCAACTCAATTCCCTGAACTTCCAGTTTACGGAAGTCAAGCAACTGATTGACCAGCACCAGCAATCGCCTGGCATTTCGCCACACCATTCTCAGCTGCTCGCGTACATGCGCATCCTGGACTTCCTGCACCAGTTTTTCCAGGGGGGTAATGATCAATGTAAGCGGAGTTCTGAATTCATGACTGATGTTGGTAAAGAAACGGATCTTCATGGCATCCATTTCATGAAGCCGGCGGTGTTCCATTAACTCCTGCTGACGTTCATATTTGATTCGCTCGCGCCGCCGGATCGTGAACCCCATAGAAATGACCAGAGCGGTAAAAAGCAGAAAATATATCACATACGCATAACTTGTGGCATAAAAGGGGGGATTGACGACAACAGTCAACGTGGTTTCTGTCCCGGGTTGTCCCTTATCTCCAACCATGGCCCGAACACGAAACTGATATGTACCCGGGTTGAGATTGGTATAGGTAGCAAGCCTGTTCGAAGCATCAGTGGACACCCATGTATCGTTGAAATTCTCAAGCTTATATTGATAACGGACCCGCTCCGGATGGAAATAGCCTGTGCCGGCAAACTCGAGGGAAAACACATTTTGATTGTGTCGGAGCACCAGAGAGTCGGAAAGAAACAAGGGATTTTCCAGCACCGGCCGGTTATTTACTTCATCACCAACCTCCACTTTTTTATTAAACAGACGAAGCCCTGTCAGCAAAACTTCAGGGGTCCGCGGACTTTTCTCGATTTCTTCGGGACGAAACATATTGAATCCATCGGGACCCCCGAAAAGCAATTCTCCCCGGGATGTTTTAAACGCCGAATGCTCATTAAATTCTCGTCCCTGAATACCGTCCAGAAGATCAAAATTGGTAAAGGAAACATCCAGATCCTCCCCTTCACCGGAAATTTGAGCTCTTGACAAACCATTCAAAGTGCTCATCCAGATGTTGCCCTGATCATCTTCCAGCAAATTCAAAATGTTGTTATCGGGAAGGCCGTCTCTTTCAAGAAACAAACGAAACCGTTCCGTTTCGGGATCATACAGATTCAACCCGTTACGGGTTCCGATCCACATCAACCCGCGCCGGTCCTGAATAATGGAGAGAACAACATGGTGACTGAGGGCATTCTTTTTCCCGGGATTGGCGGCAATGTGCGAGAAACGCCCGGAACTTCTGTCATAAACATTGATGCCATTGGAAGTCCCGATCCAAATGTCGTGATCCCGGTCTTCATACATGGTCAGGATAAAATCGGAATTCACCGAATTCACATCGCCGTCTTCGTAATGCAGGAAACGGTCCTTGTTTTCATCATATAAATCGAGCCCCCCGCCAAGGGTCCCCACCCAGATGTTGCCCCGGGAATCTTCAAGTATTTTCCATACCCGGTTATCTGCCAGGGACCCCGCATCATCCGGATCGTGCATGTATCGTTTGAAGGTTTCGCCATCGTAACAATTCAATCCCCCGTAATATGTGCCGATCCACAAACGGTCCTGTGAATCATAAAGCAAACTCACAATGACGTCATGACTCAATGAATCAGGATTTTCAGGTTGCGCCCGGAACACTGAAAAATCAGCATTTTCCCTGTCATAATAAATCAGTCCGTTGCCATTGGTCCCGATGTACAAATTCCCTTCATCATCTTCAGCAAAACAGTCAATATCATTGGCCGGCAGACCACCCGGATCCAGAGGATTGTGACGAAACAACCGGAATTGAAAAAGATCGGGGTGATAGTAGTTGATCCCTTCTTTGAAGGTTCCTACCCAAATCGTTCCCGACTCGTCCTTCATCATGGCTGTTATGCTATTCTGGGAAAGCGAATTGGCCGCACCGGGGACTTCCCGGACATGGTCCATGGAAAAGTCCTCTTTGTTGATGATCTGCAAACCTCCATGGTCGGTGGCCACCCAGATCCGGCCATCCCGGTCCTGCAAAAGGCCTGTCACAATATTGCTGGAAATATGCCGGTCACCCTTATCTTCGCGAAAATGCAACTCCTTTCCAGTCTGCTTGTCCACGTAAAACAACCCCCGGTCCTTTTGTTCGGAATAAATCCAATAATCTCCTGATTCGTCGATAAAAAGAGCAAAATAATCGGGATCTTCAACTGATGACAATGATTCGGGGTGGATTCGATTCTTAACCTCACCGGTCCGGGGATCAAGTTCTTCCAACACACCAAAAGCGTTGATGATGACAACAGATGAATCCCCGGCCAGTTCGATATCGGTTACCACATCATCTGCAAGGGAAGCAGACGAATCGCCACCGCTGTGGAATCTTTCAATATTCTGTGAAGCTATGCCAACCCGGAAAACCCCGTATTGGCTGGTGGACACCCACATGGCTTCATTTCCGGCTATTTCAACGCCGGAGACATATTCTGCCGGAATACTGTCCCGGCCTGTAAAAAGATCATAGTCGCGGGAAAACTCGTTGGTACGGGGATCATATACGGTATAAGAATTGTCCTGCGACAATACCCACAAACATCCCCGGTAATCTTCATAAATGTTCTCCACATTATTAAATGGAATGGTCGTCGGATCGTCGGGAATATTCTTATAAACTTTGAATGAATGACCGTCATAACGGTTCAGGCCGGAGACAGTTCCAAACCAGATAAAACCATGACGGTCCTTATGCACCGAGGTGATCTGATTGTTCGACAAACCGTCAGAAACCGTCAGATGCCGGAATTTATAGCTTTCTCCTGTCTCATCAGATGCTCCGAAAAGCAAACGGGGCAATAAAAGGCAGAAGCCAAGAAAAACAAACCTTTGTATAGAAACGCTCAGCATATAATTCAAACAAAACCCAAACCGGTTTTACATCTCCGGAACTGAGTGTACAATATACAAATATTGAAAAAATTTCACTCTTTTCCATTTATTCCCGAAAAAAGCATAACCCAATCACCATTCAGACTCCGGCAGATCGTCCACGATCACGTTGCCATCAACCCCTTTACCCAACTCGATGTCATCCTTAGAAAACTCCGGAGATACAACAACGCCGGTGTATTTTCCTTTTAGCAAAACGGGGGCACCTTTTTCCCGGTCGGATAGTTTGATGTTTTTCAGATACAACTCATAAACATCTTCTCCTTTGAATGCTTTTTTTTCAGATTCCACCCGGAGGTTTTTTAAAGTAACATTCTTTACCCGCGCCAGTCGCACGCCTTTCCGGGCATTGGTTACCACAACATCCTTCAGCTGAATGCTTTCTATCCATTTTTCGGGAAGCCCCTTCATAACAATCGCATTGGGAACTTCGTCAATTTGTATGTCCCGGATATCGATGTTTCTCACCAGAGGAGAGGGCCCAACCCCAGCGCCGGCGTATGATGTATTGAAGTTAATGGCTTCATTGTTGATATCCTTCATCTTTACGTCACGAATAAAAATATTTTCTACCACATTCCCCCGTCCTCTTGTGGTTTTGAAACGAATGCCCCGGTCGCATTTTTCAAAAACGGCATCATGTACATATACATTCCGGATGCCTCCGGACGTTTCGCTGCCAAAAACAACGCCCCCGCTTCCGGTGCGTACTTTATATGCATAGTAGTTCCGGATGACCACATTCTCTGTGGGAGTATCAATGGCCAGGCCATCTTCATTAAACCCGGATTTTAATACGATGGCATCGTCACCAGTACTCAGATGATTGTACTCCAAAAGAACCCCCCGTGAGGAATCCAAAACAATCCCATCTCCGTTGTGAGATTCCAGACTGTTGACCGTGACATCTCTTACAATGGCATTTTCCGAATACACCAGGTGGATGTTCCACATGGGTGTTTCATTTAGTGTGATGCCTTCAACCAGGATATTGTTCGATTTCCAGAAAACCACAAAGTTTGGCCGCATGCCTTCCTTGCCAGCCCCTTTGCCAAAATTTTTTCGGCGTGAAAGCGGTTCTTTGGCAGCCTGGGCCCGGGGTTGTACAGTTCCCCAGTCCAACCAATGCTCTCCCTGGCCTTCGAGTGTTCCTTTGCCGGTAATTGCTACATTTTCCACCTTATTTGCATATATCAGGGGTGAATAATTATAAACCTCCACCCCTTCATAGCGCTGGGGAACCACGGGGAGATAGTCTTCTTTATCTTCACTGAAAAAAAGGGAAGCATCTTCTTCCAAATGAAGATTAATATTGCTTTTCAGGTGAACAGGTCCTGTGAGCCATTGACCGGCAGGGATCAAAACTATGCCCCCGCCTGCATCAGCAGCTGCGTCAATGGCTTCATGAATCGCATCGGTACATTTTTTCTTCTTCTCCCCACCCATTTTTTCAGCCCCGAAATCACGTATATCAAATGTCTGATCGGGAAACCTGGGACGACTAAAAGCTTGGGTTTCAAAGGGGGCATCGACAGATGAAATTTCATGAGGGACATCAGAAAAATATCCTTCAGATTGGGCTTCCGCGGAAATGAAAAATAAGGGCGTCGATATAGCCACAGAAAAAAGCACCTTTAATAAAAAGGATTGAAACATTTTGTTATTAATCGCAGTTTTCATTCGTAAATAATTGATTTAAGTATTTGGTCGAATGCCTGCCTGTCGGTAGACAGGGAACTCGCATGACTGAGGTTTATACATGTTCTTTTGTGAGAAACCTTGTCATGCTCGTTTCATTATTACAATGCTTGTCTAATATATTGGCTCACAGGTTCGGAATAACTCGCATGCAGGGCTCTATAAAGGTTCTTATTAAAGCATCCTTTGCCAGACTCGTTTCATATTTTTTTTATTATTGTCATTCAAACATACAGAAAAAAACAGGTGGATCGATCAAAACAGATTATTTTGTGCCAATTCCTTCCATTGATGCATCCAGAGTTCTCTGGCCATACAACGAATTATTATTTCGATTGAAGAAGGCCGAAGCATTTTCGCCCATTATTGACAGCATCCCAATAACAATAGATCGTTAGATTATTAGATATTAGATGTAAGATGAATCGTATAACACTGAAAATCTGCATTTTGACACAAAGAACCATTTAAATATAAACAATTGAATCAAAGGCTCTTGCAAAAGTTTAACGGACTATTGAATAAATTAGATAAATTAAATGTATTTCTGTTTTTGTCCTTTTCACAGCTGAAAAACGAAAGACACATGAGCAGGAATAATACATAGATAGATTTTTTCATAGCCTTTGAACGATTATTGGAAAATTCTGAGACTGTGAAATAAACTCTGTCATAAACTGCAATATTAATGACTATTGGTTTACAATAGTCCGTTAAACTTTTTCAAGTGTCTGTTTATCAGTTGTTTTAATATTGAAGAATCATTTGTGTTAAAATGCTGTTTATTAACAATAAAATGAATCATCTTAGATCTAAAATCTAAAAATATAACGATCTATTGGGTTTATGGACAGAGTTTAATTTTACAGCTTCTATAAATATGCCGTTTTAAGTTGAGCCTTTAAACTAGAAATTCATCAAATAGTCCTGAATATCCCTGTTCGATAAAAGTCCCATTTTTTTACGCATTCGTGTTTTGGCTTTTCGTATCGACTCGGGCTCGATGTGCAAAAATCCTGCAATTTCTTTGTATCCCAGATTCATCTTGAGGTACGCACAAAGTTTCAGCTCATTAGGGCTAAGAGCGGGATGCAATGTTTTCAAAGCATCGAAAAATCCGGGATAGATTTTCTCGAAGTGGAGCAAATATTTTTCACTCTCATCTGAATTTAGTGCGTTTTGGATTAGTTTCACAACATCGGATATCTGCTCATTATTTTCTTTCACGTCGGCATAGGAAATCCGGCTCAGCTTCTCTTCGATTTTTTTTAATAGTTTATCTGTTCCCGTTTTCTGCATCACAACCGAAAGCAATTCTCGCTCCTTGGCTTCGATGACTTCTCTCGATTTATTCTCCACTTCGATTTGAAGATTTTTATTATACCGGTCGAGGGCTACAGTTAGCTCTCTATTTTTACGACTGGTAGCAGAGAAATCGGCCGATAAGGCAAACGACTGAAAAATAATAAATCCAACCAGTCCGTAATGTAATGTGTAGCCTGAATATACAGCCCTGTTAAAAATAAACACCTCTAAAACTGTGGCCAACAAAAAAAGTATGATACCGGCACCAATCATCCTTTTATATCTGGATGATCCGGGAAGCGCTTTTACGGTGAGATAAAAAATGTATGAAAGACCTACGATGATAAAGACCTGAAAGAAATGTATACCTACAGACACAAAATATACAGGCAACAGCATGGCAGCCAATACAAAAATTATGGATATAATGCTATAAACATCACGTATCCACCTCTTTAGCCACAACGGGTAAACAGAATAAAAGAAGAAGAACAGGGTTACTGAAGTCAGAATAGCTGCCGAAATTGCCAGTTTCAGATACAAGTGCACATTTTCCTGCAACCAGTAATCGAAAATTTGCAGGTGCGAAAGAAGTCCCTGGCGAAGCGCAATGAAAAATGCCATCAGGCCGAACCACAAAAATGCTTTTCTCTCCCTGTTCATTACAAACAAAACAAGATGATACAAGGCCATCATCAATATTACGCCAAGAACAAATGCATCAGCTGTTTTTTCTTTCGATGCCATTAGTCGAATCTGCGCTTCCTCTCCAATCAGAAGTGCCTGCCTGAAGCCGCCATAATGCTCTTCATAATTGGCCGTCTGGAGTACCAGTTCATTCATTCCTTTTTCAGGAATAAATGATTCAACTACATTCACTTTTGCTGCTGTATTATTTTCTGCATTTGTGGTTGGCATCCCCTTTTGAGCAACCAACTCTCCATTGATCCACAACCTGAATGCATTGCAATAATCAAATACTTTCAACGCGAGGGGCCTTACCGAGTCGACCACGAAACATGTTCTGTAAGTTGCATGTCCGCGTCCAGGCAATGATTTCCCATCAATTTCAAAATTATTCCAGGATTCCGGAAAATCAACAAGTGCTGACATAACGGGTATATCCTCAGATTGAAAATCAGTGGGTTTCAAAAGCTGGTTCCAGTAAAAAGCCATCTTCCCGTCAAGTACGGTAATCTCCTGCCGGGAATTTTCTACCTGAAATGAAACATGATCACCCGAAATATTTTTATCGTTACATCCTGACAAAAACAGCACTATCAAAACAAGACAAATCTTCAAAAACCCACCCCGAAGAGATAATAAAAAGTTTGCCGGTCTCATAAATAACTGTTGTTTCCTCCTGGAATACAGCGGCCCTTTAATGTATCACAAAAGTAGTTTTATCCAAAAAATGAAATCACTGACAAAACAAATCGCGATGTCCCGCTTTTGTCCCGCCTTCAGATTCAAAGATAACAAAATGATTGAATAGCTTTAAAGGCTGTTCAAACCGATCGCTATATTCTCATATATAACCCACAGGCAAAAGGAAGAGAAAAGGAAGCAGAGAGCGTGGGCATGGAGCGGCATGTTGGGATCGGCCTTTCGAAACGGTAAACTCATCATGCAGGAGCCTCTGTCTCTTGAAGTGAAAAAGTCAGGCCTCATAAAATCCCAGCAAGATGGTTCTTAAGGACCCTAAAATATACGGAAACGAGACTTGATAATTAATCATTAAAACTAATTACTATGAAAAACTTTACTTCACTTCCTTCATTTTTAAGCATTTTCATATTAATCTTCCTTTTCTTTTCCGGAGAGAAATTTTCTACAGCACAAAACTACTCCCTGGAATTTGATGGTAACAGCAATTATGTAAAAATTGACCCATTAAATTCCCTTTACGACAACACCAATCTTGAAATCACGGTAGAAGCATGGATTTTTCCGACAGACCTCTCCGGAAGGCATACAGTCTTTTCAAACCGGTTCGGAAACGCGTCGGATTCCTGGCAACTTGAGGTTGGGACCGGTTACAACCATTCCAATGTAGTGGCTGTAACCGGGGTAAGCACGTGGGTGGCAGAAAGTGACGATAATACCATCAACACAAATCAATGGAATCATGTGGCAATGGTTTACCAATGGGATAATGATGCGGGTTCAAGTAACACTTCAATTTTTGTCAACGGAGAACAAGTTGCACTTCAGCAGGAAACCGATTATCAGTTTGCCGGAAATAGTGATCCCGTAACAATTGGAGCAGGAACCAATGGCGGCTCATTCTTCAATGGCAGAATTGATGAAGTTCGGGTTTGGTCGGTCGCTCGTTCACAAACCGAGATACAAGAAGCAATGAATGACGGTCTGACAGGAGATGAAAACGGTCTCGAAGCCTATTACACAATGAACGACGGAAGTGGAACCATTACTTCCGACAGCAGTCCTGATAATAATACAGGAACACTAAAACCTGATGGAAGCGAGCCCAAATGGGTTGCCGATTTTAGTTCCTCGTTCAATAGTGGTGCTCTTGAGTTCGATGGAACTGATGATATGATTAATCTTCAGTCACCTTCAAGCCTCGATGTAAACAATACTGTCACTGTTGAGGCATGGATTTACCCAACCGATCTTTCCAGCAGGCAAACAATTTATTCTACTCGCAGCGGCGGAAGCTCAGGTTGCTGGCAGTTTGAAACAGGAATAGGCAATAACAACAACAACGTGTTGGCAGTTACCGGACCGGGCACATGGGTAGCTGTCAGCGAAGACAACGCAGTAGTTCCTGATGAATGGAACCACGTGGTTTTCGTGAAAAACGGAGAGAGTGATGCCGGAACATTCTATGTAAACGGCA
Organism: Marinilabilia sp.; assembly: GCA_046483585.1. Taxonomy (GTDB): domain Bacteria; phylum Bacteroidota; class Bacteroidia; order Bacteroidales; family Marinilabiliaceae; genus Marinilabilia. The sequence continues at coordinate 10,688 of JAWOCV010000255.1, read as the reverse complement.
AAGAAATTCCCCTTCAACAACAAACCGATTTCACTTTCAATGATAACGATGATGAAAAAACCATTGGGAACGGTTTTCAAGGCAGGATTGATGAAGTAAGGATATGGAACGTTGCCCGAAGTACAGAAGAAATCCGTCAAAATATGATGCGTTCTCTGAATGAAACAGAATCGGGGCTTGCTGCCTGTTTCCGCATGGGTGAAGGAGAAGGCACAACAACCTGGGACATTTCTTCCAATTCCATTGAAGGAGCAATTGAAGGTAATCCCCAATGGGTGACAGATGTTTTCCCCGATGAAGCCGGCACTGAAGATGATCCTTTTACCATTGCCACGGCATTTGAACTTTACTGGCTTTCGGTTTCTCCTGATACTTGGGACAAAGTTTTCCAACAAACAAAAAACATAAATGCTTCGGATTTTGATGCCTGGAATCTTAACGAAGGTTTTATTCCTATTGGCAATAATGATGCAACTGACCCGGTGGCTTTTTCCGGAATCTATGACGGACAAGGATACGGAATCAGTAATTTAATGATCAACCGTTCCGGAAGTGGTCAAAACCAGGGTCTTTTCGGATACACAGACAATGCTCTCATCAAAAACACAAATATTATCAATGCAGACATCAATGCTTATGAAAATACAGGCGCCCTTATCGGAAATGCCGTGGAGACAGAAGTCTCAGTCTGTTCTTCAAGCGGAAATGTGAGTGGTACAAATCAAACAGGGGGACTCGTTGGAATAGCCGACCAGAATACTTCTGTCAACAACAGCTATTCTGTGGCATCAGTTTACGGTGGAACCAATACAGGCGGACTTACCGGAAAATCATCATCAGAAATCAACCATACATATTCGGGAGGAACCGTCAGGGGAGATGCGAACACCGGAGGGCTGAACGGAAACGATGACAATTCAACTTTTTCTGCAAGTTTCTGGGACAAAGAAACCTCAGAACAGGAAACTTCGGATGGCGGTACCGGGAAAACCACCTCCGAAATGACCGCTCAGGCCACTTTCATTGATGCCGGATGGGATTTTGACGGAGAAAGCAATAACGGTACCGAAAATATTTGGAGTATCTATAATAATATTAACAAAGGCTATCCCTATTTCTCCAATCAAAGCGTTCCGCCTGAAGTGATTACCGGAGAAAGAGATGTTTCCATCTCGCCACCTACGGTAACGGGAGAAATCACTTCATTAGGAACCTCAACCATTCAGGATCAAGGCATTTGCTGGAACTCTGACGGTTCGCCGACAATAGATGATAATAAGACCAGTGAAGGAGAAACAGATGCCCCCGGAGCTTTTACTTCAGAAATTACCGGGTTGTCGGATCTCACCACATACTACGTGAGAGCTTATGCAACAAATGAAAGCGGGACTGTCTACGGGGAAGAAAAAGAACTGGCAGTTGGAACTCATTTCGAAGGGATGGGAACTGAAAACAACCCGTTTAAAATTTATTCTCTGGATGATCTCAAAACAATTGGTGAACACTCCTATTATCATGACAAGTATTTTATACAGATGAATGACATCAATGCCTATGAAACAAGAAACTGGAACGGAGGAGATGGATGGAACAGTAACTATACTTTTTCAGGAGGATACGATGGTCAGGGATATCATATTTCCAATCTTTATGTTGACAATTACAGTAATGATGGTACAGGGCTATTTAAAAGTATTAATGGTGGAAAAGTCGCCAATCTTGGAATGGTGGATACCTATATTTCAGCACAGGGAACTTCTGGCGCACTGGCAGGTAGTGCCTACAACGCGGAAATTACCAACTGTTTTTCATCTGGGACAATAAAAGGGAAAACCAGTAACCTCTCAGGATTTCCCATTAAATCAAGTTCTCTCGGGGGATTGATCGGAGAGGGTTTTAGCAGTACTTTCATTTCTCAGTGCTATTCATCTGCCAGCGTTACTACCGGAACAGGTAATTTGGATGGAGGAACCTGGGTTGGCGGACTATGCGGGACATTACAAAATTCAACATTAACCGATTCCTATGCTTCAGGAAGTGCCAAAGGATACGACCGCGTTGGGGGATTGGTCGGAAGTAGTACGGAAAATAATACCATTGCCAACAGTTATTCTATAGCGTATCCTTCAGGGAACGAGTATGTCGGAGGCCTGGGTGGTTTTATTTCCGGCATATTTCCCGAAAAATCCTTTCATGACGAGAATAAAACAGGCTGCAACGATCTTGGTGCAAGCTCTACCACAGAAATGACTACCAGATCTTTTTTTACAGATGCAGGATGGGACTTTGTTGAGGAGACCGACAACGGCACAGACGATATCTGGAACATCGATGCTGAAATCAATAACGGATACCCTTTCCTGACCGATCAGTTTTTCCCGCATAATCTCACCACCAATGATGCTTCGGATATTACTGCAAAATCTGCAACAGCCAATGGAGAAATTACAGGTCTGGGGTCAGAAACCGTAACAGAGCACGGCATATGCTGGAACACTTCGGAAGCACCTACAATAGACGATTCCAAAACACAGGAAGGGTCGGCAACAGAAACAGGTAGCTTTTCAGCCAATATTTCCGCACTTCATCCCAACACAACATATTATGCCCGGGCTTATGTAGAAGACGAAAAGCGCATAACCTATGGCAATGAGGTTTCATTTACCACCAATACCCGGGAATTGACAATAGAAGGCAGTTTCTCTGTCGATGACAAAGTGTATGATGAAACAACCACCGCCACAATTAACGGGAACAATCTTTCCTTGCAGGATATAGTAGGTGATGATGACGTTGATTTGACCAATATCACAGCAGAATTTGAACAGGCTGAAGCCGGTTCAGATATCACAGTGTCCATTACAAACGCAGAACTGACAGGTGATGATGCCGGAAATTACACGCTCTCTCTGGATGGTGCTCCCACTTCATCTGCCGATATTCTTTCCGAATATCAACTCACCACAGATTCCTCTCCAACAGATGATGGAACTACATCGGGCGAAGGTACTTATACCGAAGGTGCATCAATTACTGTTACCGCTACACCCGAAACCGGTTATCAGTTCACTGAATGGACAGGCGATACTCAGTATCTGGATGACCCGGCAAGTGCTTCAACCAACCTTACTATGCCGGCGGCTGATGTAGATCTGACTGCCAACTTTGAACCTGAAGTGGCCACATCCATAAATCAAACAGAACAAACAAAACCACAAGTTTGGCCAAATCCATTCGATGACAAGATCAATATCGAAAATGCAGAAAATATCGAACGGATTATTATTGTGGCACAATCGGGGCAAATTGTCTTCGAAATTGCCACCCCGGAAGAAGTTATCAATACATCCCACTTTAAACCGGGTGTTTTTATCATCCAAATCATAGATGACAGTGGAAAGGTTTCACTCAATAAGCTGATCAAAAAGTAAGATATTGAACATTCGTCAGGGCTCTGTTTAAAACATCCCTGACTTTTCTGTATCCTTTCAGTTTTCAGTCCATCGGATAACAAAACTTTTCCCCGCCCGGGTGGCCAATCATCATTGGGCAAAAACTACAGGATGGTGTATCAAGGCAAGAAAACATGATTCTGATAAAACCGGAAAAGCAGGAGTGAATTTCCGGCGAATATCACTTTACAATAGATCGTTAGATTTTTCGATTTAAGATCTAAGATGATTCGTATATTGTTGATAATCTGTGTTTTAATATAAATATTCTCTTGTATTTAAACAATTGAATAACAGACACTTAAAAAACTTTAACGGACTATTGGCTTTATACGAACAATAACAAATCACCAACTCAATTTCATTCGTTTAAAATTTTGTAATTGCTTGATAAAAAACTAATTAAAAATTTGAGAACGAATGGAACCGCTTCGCTCTCGCATAATATTTTTTAAACATATTCTTTTGTGATATTTATGCTTAAAAAATATCATGCTCGTTTCATTCGTAAATAATTTATTTAAGTTATTGGTCGAATGGAACCTGTCTGACGTTTTATGAAAAAGAATCCATGTGTTCCAAAGAATTTTCCTCAGAAATCAGGATCTTTGTTGCATCAACCCGGCAGGCAGGCCTGTCTGCCGTTTTATGTATATGGAACCATCAATTTTTATGTTTTAACATCAAAAATCCAGAATGTTTCTGTTTCATAACCCGCCAGGCAGGCTTGCATTAATCAACATTTACATGTTCTTTTGAGACCTTGATGGTCATGCAAGTTTCATCAAAGAAGCTTCAGTTTTTTAAGCTCTATCTTAAGTTGCTCCCTGTTTTCATCGACCATTTCGCAAAGAGGAGCTCTGAAAATTTCCTTGACTTTGCCCATAAGTGCCAGTGCCGTCTTAACAGGTAAAGGATTGGATTCCAGGAACATCAATTCCATTAACGGACGGTATCTAAAAAACAGTTTCCTGGCCGGTTTTAAGTCTCCCTCGATGGATTTTTTCATCATCTCATGGAAATCGGAAGGAATAATGTTTGCCACGACAGAGATACACCCATCTGCCCCCAGGCAGTTGGCTGAAAATGAAAGAAAATCATCTCCGCTGAACACTTTAAAACCCTCAGGCCGCGTGGCGATCAACTCGGCAAACGCGTTCATGTCGCCGGCCGCTTCTTTAATTCCGACAATGTTTTTATAGTTTCTTCCAAGTTCCACGGCCGTTGAAGGCTGTATAACACTGCCCGTGCGCCCCGGTACATTATAGAGAATAATAGGTGCGTCTACATTTTTGGCAATTTGGGAAAAATGTTTACAGATACCACGACGTGAAGGTTTGTTGTAATAAGGTGCCACAACCAATAAAGCATCGGCCCCTACTTCCACAGCCTTTTTACTGTATTTAATGCTGTCAGCGGTTGAATTGCTACCGGTGCCTGCTATTACGGGGACACGCCCGTTCACTTTCCTGACACATCTTTCAATGAGTTGTGCATCCTCAACATCGCTCAGGGTAGGTGTTTCCCCGGTTGTTCCGCAAACAACAATGCCATCGGTACCACTGTTAATGTGAAATTCAACCAATTCATCAAAAGTCTCGAGATCAATTTCCCCTGTATCCTTAAAGGGCGTCACAATGGCCACAATGGAACCTTGCAATTCTTCAATCTGCATAATTATCTTTTTTTTAAAATGATTCGGGTTCTGGAACCAGTCACTTTTTGCATTGACCGTTCCTGTTGCCGGTAAATCTAAAGAACATAAAGTTTGAAGACCGACAAAACACAAACTTTCCAAGATTCAAAGTTAATACTTCTTCATGATTTGGGGAAATTTTATTTTTAACTTAATCGACAGGTGGCCTCGACCCAATATCTATGGTCAGGAAAATGTCAAATTTTCGTAACCCTGGGCCCCGTTCGTTCGTTAACTGAAAAAATCAAAACCTAAAATTTTGTTATTATCGAACAAACCATTTACTTTTACAAGCAAAAATTCTCAATCATGAAAAAAGTAGCACTTTTTGCCACCGTACTGTTATTTATGTCCATGGCCTTTTCATCATGTAATTCAGTCCAGGATTGCCCGGCTTACGGGCAGGGAGAGGCTGAAACTGAAGAAGTACGCGCCTGAGCCTAATGATAAGCAGGCACAATTGGTGGCACCACCAGAGGTGGACTGATTTTATTTTGCTCCCGTTTTTACAATAGCAGGAATACACCTGAAAATGATTTAAAGCAAAAACCCGCATGTTCGGAAAACATAAACGGGATAATGCTTTATGTTTATTTTTATTGCATGACCGACATACCCGTCTATCTTCCTGTGCACAAATAAAAAACGGTGCTTACTTCACTAAAAATCAGGTATTCTAAGGAACAAGCTATTTGTTCCTTTTTTTTTCTTTCTTTCCCCCGGCAATTAAAGAGTTCCAACCGGTTATCGCCGGGATTAAACATGTTCTTTTGCAACCGATCGAATCCCTCCATTACCGAACATTCTGTTAACGTTTATTTAAGAAATTCAGGATGTTATTTCTTGATGTTTTGGCCAGTTTTTTATATTTTTGTACCGCGAAAACGAGAAGATATATTCATTATAATCTTTAAAAAAGCAATAATATGTCAAAAGTTAAGATTGGTATTAACGGTTTTGGCCGTATCGGACGTTTGGTATTCCGAGCTGCTGTAAAAAAACAAGATGTAGAAGTAGTCGGTATCAACGATCTGATCGACGTTGATTACATGGCTTACATGCTCAGATACGACTCCACACATGGTCGTTTCGACGGTGATGTTGAAGTGAAAGACGGTAAGCTCATCGTCAACGGAAACGCAATCCGTGTAACTTCTGAAAAGAATCCTGCCGACCTGAAATGGGGCGAGATCGGAGCCGATTATGTGGTAGAATCCACCGGTATTTTCCTGACCAAAGAGAAAGCACAGGCCCACCTGGATGCCGGTGCCAAAAAAGTAATCATGTCTGCACCTTCTAAGGATGACACCCCCATGTTTGTTATGGGCGTCAACCACGACAAGTACACCAAAGACATGAACTTTGTGTCCAACGCTTCATGCACAACCAACTGTCTGGCACCAATCGCGAAAGTACTGCACGACAAATTTGGCATTGTTGAAGGTCTGATGACCACTGTTCACGCCACCACAGCTACTCAGAAAACTGTTGACGGTCCTTCTATGAAAGACTGGCGCGGCGGACGCGGTGCAGGACAGAACATCATCCCATCATCTACAGGTGCAGCCAAAGCAGTGGGAAAAGTTATTCCCGAGCTGAACGGCAAATTAACCGGTATGGCTTTCCGTATTCCCACGCCGGACGTGTCTGTTGTTGACCTGACATGCCGCCTGGAAAAAGGTGCTTCTTATGAAGCCGTCTGCAAAGCCATGAAAGAAGCTGCAGATGGTGAATTGAAAGGCGTACTCGGATATACCGACGAGCCAGTCGTTTCCAACGACTTCCTCGGCGATGCCCGCACTTCAATCTTCGATGCCGGTGCCGGAATCGGTTTGAACGACAACTTCGTTAAAGTTGTGAGCTGGTACGACAATGAGTGGGGCTACTCCTGCAAGGTAGTAGAACTTGTCCAGCACATGGCCAAAGTTGACAAAGCCTAATAGGGTTTATCATATTAATTTTGAAAAAGCCTCCTTCTTATTGAAGGGGGCTTTTTTTCGACCAAAAAAGCAAGGTTCCTCAACGACGACTACAGAAAAACCCATAACTTTTCGCTAATTTTGTCAATTCGAAAACAAAATACTGATATATCTTACAAAAAACGATTTTACCATGGCGTTCGACATCGAAATGATCAAAAGGGTTTATGCCGGAATGGACGAAAAAGTAAAAACCGCCCGTTCACTTCTGGGGCGCCCCCTTACCCTCACAGAAAAAATACTCTACAGCCATCTTGCCGATGGATTCCCGTCAAAACCCTTCGAACGGGGAAAATCCTACGTCAACTTTACACCCGACCGCGTGGCCATGCAGGATGCCACTGCCCAGATGGCCCTGCTGCAGTTCATGCAGGCCGGAAAGGACAAAGTAGCAGTCCCCTCCACGGTACATGCCGACCATCTGATCCAGGCCAAAACCGAGGCCGGAGAGGACCTGAAAACGGCCCAATCAACCAATCAGGAGGTTTATGATTTCCTCAGTTCGGTGTGCAACAAATATGGCCTGGGATTCTGGAAACCCGGCGCCGGCATCATCCACCAGGTGGTGCTCGAAAACTATGCATTTCCGGGTGGCATGATGATCGGGACTGACTCGCATACCCCAAACGCCGGTGGACTAGGTATGATCGCCGTGGGTGTTGGAGGCGCTGACGCCGTGGATGTCATGGCCGGCATGCCCTGGGAAGTGAAATTTCCCAAACTCATAGGAGTCAAACTTACAGGAAAACTCAGCGGCTGGACCTCCCCAAAGGACATTATCCTGAAAGTAGCCGGTCTTCTCACAGTAAAAGGCGGAACCGGTCATATTGTTGAATATTTCGGAGAAGGGGCTGAATCCCTTTCAGCTACAGGAAAAGGAACCATCGGAAACATGGGGGCAGAAATCGGGGCCACAACCTCCACCTTTGGTTTTGACGAAGCGATGGAGCGTTATCTGCGGGCCACCAACCGCGATGATGTGGCTGATGAAGCCCTGAAAATCAAAGAACATCTGACAGGGGATCCCGGGGCCTATGCCAACCCGGAACAATTTTTCGACCAGGTAATCGAAATTGACCTCAATCACCTGGAACCCCACATTAATGGACCGTTTACGCCGGACCGGGCCACACCTATCTCCAAAGTTCGCAAAGAAGCTGAGAAAAACGGCTGGCCCGTAAAAGTTGAAGTCGGACTTATCGGATCCTGCACCAACTCATCTTATGAAGATATTTCCAGGGCTGCATCCATTGCCAAGCAAGCGGTGGAAAAAGGCCTGAAAGTGAAATCGGATTTTACAGTCACCCCGGGTTCCGAACAGGTCCGGTATACCATAGAACGGGACGGCTACATCAACCTATTTGAAAAAATGGGCGGGAAGGTCTTTGCCAATGCCTGCGGCCCTTGCATCGGCATGTGGGCGCGCGAAGGTGCCGAGAAACAGGAAAAAAACACAATCATCCACTCCTTCAACCGCAATTTTGCCAAAAGGGCTGACGGAAACCCCAACACTCACGCGTTTGTGGCATCTCCTGAACTGGTTACCGCCATGGCCATATCCGGAAAACTTGGATTCAATCCGATAACGGATACCCTTACCAATGAAGAAGGAGAAGAGATCAGGCTGGATCCGCCAACCGGTTTTGAATTACCCCCTAAAGGATTTGATGTCAAAGATGCCGGTTATCAACCTCCGGCAAAAGACGGTTCCCAAGTTGAAATCAACGTGAAACCCGACAGCAAGCGGCTTCAACTGTTGGAACCCTTTGAACCATGGGATGGACAAAACATCACCGGGGCCAAACTCCTGATCAAAGCCGAAGGGAAATGCACAACCGACCATATTTCCATGGCCGGCCCATGGCTTCGCTTTCGTGGTCACCTCGACAACATATCAGAAAATTTACTGATCGGCGCTGTGAATGCTTTCAATCACGAAAGCAACAAAGTCAAAAACCAACTGACAGGCGAATATGGTAAAGTACCGGAAGTTCAACGCACTTACAAGGCCAAAGGCATCCCTACGGTTGTTGTAGGCGACCACAACTATGGCGAAGGTTCATCCCGCGAGCATGCAGCTATGGAACCGCGACATCTGGGCGTAAAAGCCGTACTGGTCAAGAGCTTTGCAAGAATTCATGAAACCAACCTGAAAAAACAGGGGATGCTGGCCCTCACCTTTGAGAATGAGGATGACTATGACAAGATCCGTGAGGATGATACCTTTAACTTTCTGGACCTGGACCAGTTTTCACCCAACAAACCCATTCACATTGAGATTGTCCACAAAGATGGAACAAAAGATACCATCCGGACACTGCATACCTACAATCAGCAACAGATCGAATGGTTTAAAGCCGGTTCGGCCCTGAATCTGATTGCAAAGAAAAACGCGAAAAAAGGTTAATCAAACGAGCCTGCTGACCTTTCGACAAATCACGATGTTAAAATAAGGGCTGCTGACTGTTCAATGGCCCTTTTTTTATTTTTTTACCCCGTCTGCAATACTGCCCGCCTCAATCCCGCCTCCTGTGCGGCTTTCACTACCCGGTGATATTCATCTGTGGTAATGCGCCGGTCGATTTCGGGATATTCATCGGCTTTGTGCACAGGTGAATACTGAGACATGATATTCACATAAGTGTCCTTCGGCAGGTTTTGGCCAATCCATCTCATAATTTTGTCCGACCCACAAACATTGTTGGGCATCACCAAATGCCGGATCATCAGTCCCCGGCTGATCAACCCGGTATCCGGATCGGCCCGTGCCACACCTACCTGATCGTTCATCTCCAGAAGGGCTTTTTGTGTGATTTCCGGGTAGGATGAAGCCCCCGGAGAATATTTATCAGCCGCTTCCGGTTCAAAATACTTAAAATCGGCCAGATAAACATCCACTACACCGTCCAGCAGTCGCAATATTTCTGTTTTTTCCCATCCACAGGTGTTGTAAACCACCGGCAAACGAAGCCCTTCTCCGGCAGCAATATCAAGGGCACTGACGATATGGGCCGCGTAATGGGACGGGGTCACCAGGTTCAGGTTATGGCAGCCCATCTCCTGGACCTTCAGCATGGCCCGGGCCAGGGCTTTATCGGACTGTTCACGTCCATGTCCCCCCTGACTGATGTCGGCATTGATGCAAAAGACACACAACAAAGAACAATTGGTGAAAAAAATGGTCCCGGAACCACCCTCACCAACCAATTCATCTTCTTCGCCAAAATGAGGAGCCACGGAAGCTATTTCAACACGGTCGCGGGCATTGCAATCCCCCCGACGGCCACGCAGACGTTCGGTTTCACATTCGCGGGGACATAACGTGCACCGCTGCATCATATCTTTCAAAATACCAGCCCGCTCTTTCAGGATTCCTTTCCGGTGAAGATCCACATAAGAAGGTGTATAATCACTCATTGCTGATTCATTATTTCCCGGAATCACTGAACGAAAATATTTCACATTTCGGGGTTGACCCGTAACCGCAGGAAGAAAAAGAAACGAGGTTAATCCCCCTCCGGCCAGCCTGAAAAAAGTTCTGCGATCCATAATTTGCACCTG
>JAWOCV010000248.1:0-5395 GCA_046483585.1 Marinilabilia sp. | reverse complement strand
ACACACGAATGCGTGTTGAGGAAGTCCTTCCTCTTCCAGTATTTCGGGTCCGAGGTAGCAGTGCGAAATGTAGGGATAGTCACCAAAGCACCCGATAACCGGAGCATTGGTTCGGAAGATGCCTATGTCATGTAACATGGCTGCTTCATAAATAAAATCATGGTCGGCCTTAAGCTCGGGGTGACGGGTGGCAATATCGAGACTTTTATCACGTACCAGCCGGCTATGGGTAAACAAAAGGTCCCGTGCCGGATGGTCCGACGGATAATATTTTTCAATGATCCGGATCGACAAATCTCTGTCGGTTTGCGGCATATTATATATGTGATTTGGAATGTCCTATTTGTGTCTCTCCTGTAAGATCTTCACAACATCCTCAATGCGATACCCTTTGGCTGTCAGCAACACCAGTGTGTGGAAGGTCAGGTCAGCGACTTCGTTGAGAAAGAGATCATCGTTGCTGTCTTTGGCCTCGATGACTGTTTCAACGGCTTCTTCTCCCACTTTCTGGGCAATCTTGTTGATGCCTTTGTTGAATAGAGAAGTGGTATACGATCCTTCCGGCATGTCCTGTAATCTTTTATCGACCAGATCCTGGAGGTGAGTCAGGAAATCGACATGGCCGCGGTTGGTTTCGTCGAAGCAGGTATCATTGCCGGTATGGCAAACCGGCCCTGCCGGATTGGCTTTGATCAGAAGCGTGTCATTGTCACAATCGGGGATGATGGACACCACTTCCAGAAAATTGCCGGATTCCTCTCCTTTGGTCCATAACCGGTTTTTACTGCGGCTGTAAAAAGTTACTCTGCCCTTTTTGCGGGTTTCCGAGAGAGCCTCTTTATTCATATAGCCAAGCATCAAAACGACGTTGGTCTTTGCATCCTGAATAATGGCGGGGATCAGTCCGTTTTCCGATTTGGCGAAGTCTAATTGCATGATTTGGTATTTGTTTTGACTGCCGGGTTATTACGACAAATTTAATAAATTGATAATAAAATATTTAATGAGCTACCGGGTGGGAATACCTTCTTTTTTAAGATAGCTTTTCAGTTCGGGAACGGGGATCTCGTTGAAATGAAAAATACTGGCAGCCAGTCCTGCATCCGCTTTTCCTTTTGTAAAAACATCTTTGAAATGTTCTTTGGCTCCCGCTCCTCCCGAGGCAATGATCGGGATACTCCGTTCACGGGATAAACGAGCCAGGGTTTCGTTAGCAAATCCCTGCTTTACGCCATCGTGATCCATGCTGGTGAAAAGGATCTCGCCGGCGCCCCGTTCTTCGGCTTCTTTTGCCCAGCTGAAGAGTCGTTTGTCAGTGGGGATCCTTCCCCCATTGACCGTTACGACCCATTCTTCGCCTTGTAATTGTTTGGCATCGATGGCCACAACTACGAACTGACTCCCGAAATGGTGTGCCATATCGCTGATCAGTTGTGGATCCCGAACAGCTGAAGAATTAATGGAAATCTTGTCTGCTCCTGCACTGAGTAAAGCTTCAGCGTCTCTTAGTTCGCTGATCCCGCCACCAACCGTGAAGGGGATATTAAGATGCCGGGCAATGCGCCGGACCAATTCTGCGAAAGTTTTTCTTTTTTCATGGCTGGCCGTGATGTCCAGAAAAACCAGCTCGTCGGCCCCTTGTTGAGCATAGAGGGCCCCCAGTTCTACGGGATCGCCAACTTCTTTTATATCGAGAAATTTGATCCCTTTCACGGTTTGCCCGTTGCGTATGTCAAGGCATGGTATGATCCGTTTTGCAAGCATGGTTTAGTTTTTTAATTTAACAGGCAGAAGAGAGAATAGAAAAAATTATGAGTTTCTGATTTTTCCAGGGATGATAGTATTTTTCGATTTCCAAGAACAAATTCACCCACTTACCACCTTCCTCCTGATCTCTTCCATTCCAATTTTGCCCTCATAAATGGCTTTGCCAAAAATGACAGCCGGAACACCTGTCTTTTCAAGTTCTTCTATGTCTTTCATGCTGCTGATTCCCCCGCTGGCAATCAGGAAAAGATCAGGAAACTGCTGAAGGATATCTTTGTAAAGATCGGTTGATGGCCCTTCCAGCATCCCGTCTTTGCTGATGTCGGTGCAAATTGTTTTAGTGATGCCTTTGCCGGTGTAATCTTCAAGGAAAGCGAACAGATCTGTTTCTGAGGTCTCGGTCCATCCCGAAACGGCAATTCTCCGGTCTTTGGCATCCGATCCGAGGATGATTTTTTCCGGTCCGTATTGTTGGATCCAGCTTGTGAATTCTTCCGGGTCTTTTACGGCAATACTGCCGCCGGTCACCATGCGGGCCCCGCTTTCAAAGGCAATGCGCAAATCATCCCTGCTTTTCAGTCCCCCGCCAAAATCAATTACCAGGCCTGTGCGGGAAGCAATTTTTTCGAGTACTTTATGGTTTATTATCTGTCCGGCTTTGGCCCCATCCAGATCCACCAGGTGAAGCCGCCGAATACCATTGTCTTCGAACTGCATCGCTACTTCCAGAGGATTTTCGTTGTAAGTTTTTTGCGTATTGTAATCCCCTTTGCTCAGCCTTACACATTTGCCATCAATGATGTCGATGGCCGGAATAAGTTCAATTGCGTCCATTCTCTGTTCTTTAAATTACAGTTTTTGCTCCGGATCGTTCTTACACTTTCAGGAAATTTTTCAAAACCCGCTCCCCGGCATCACTGCTTTTCTCGGGATGAAACTGGGTGGCAAAAAAATTGTTTTTTTGCAGGGCTGCGCTGAAAGGGTGAATGTAATGGCTTTGGGCCGCCGTATCGGGCCCTGTGGGGACGTAGAAACTGTGAACAAAATAAACAAATTCATTTTCCAGGCCCGGATCGAACAACGGAGCTTTGACATGGGTCAGATTGTTCCAGCCCATATGAGGGATTTTGAATTTTTCCTGACTATCGGCAGGAACGATGAATTTTTTCACGGGTTCATCAAAGATCCCCAGACATGTTGTGTCGCCTTCTTCCGAGTGGCTGCACAGCAGTTGCATGCCAAGGCAAATGCCAAGAACGGGCTGTTTCAGCGAAGGGATCAACTGGTCCAGCCCCTCTTTTTTAAGGAATGCCATTGTTGTGCTGGCCTCACCAACACCCGGGAAGATCACTTTGTCGGCATTTCGGATGGCGTCATGGTCACCGGTGATCTCTGCGTCATATCCCAGGCGTTCCAGTGCAAAACTGACAGACTGAATGTTTCCTGCATTGTATTTTACGATTGCGATATTCATTCGTAAATAATTGATTTAAGTATTTGGTCTGATGCCTGCCTGTCGGCAGACAGGGAACTCGCCTGCCTACCGGTCAGGCAGGCATGATTGAGTTTTATTCGTGTTTTTTGTAACAAACCTTGTGATGCTCGTTTCATTGCTCTTTTTTCATGAGTTCATCTATTTTCTCAACCAGGCCTGAGAATTCTTCAGGATTGAACAACCGGGTAAGAAAGACGATTTCTCCCTTCCTGTTTATCAGGACATTTCGAGTGATACCTGCCTTCTTCTCTGCATAAAGGCTGAAAATTTCGGCGTCAGGATCCAACGCGAGTGGGTAGGTCACCCCGGTTTCGTTGGCAAATTTCTTCACGGTTTCAAGGGGTTCGTCGCGGTCGATACCTACAACAACCAAACCGTCGTCTTTATGCTTTTGCCAGATCTCTTCTTCGATATGAGGCATTTCTTCCCTGCAGACACCACACCAGCTGGCGGTAAACTGCAGCATGACCACGTTTCCCCGTTGCTCTTCCAGATCAAAGGTCTCCCCGTTGATCAGGTCAGCCGTGAATGAAGGGGCCATATCGCCGGTTTCAACAATATATCCCCGGTTACCATCATTGTCCTGGCCGGTCACCACGAAAGAGAGGGATAATAACAATGTGATCAGTTTTAAAATTTTCATGTCAGAGGTTTAATAGATCGTTAGATTTTTAGATTTAAGATCTAACCCGGATTATTGACTTCGTCGAACTTCGTTTCACAAATAATCCCTGTCTCCGACAGCGACTAAGATTCAGTAAAAACTTTTTTCAAAAGTTTAACTTCATCTAAGTCGGGGTTAAACTGAACTTTATTCATAAGGGAAATAATTTATGAAACGGAGTTCGACGAAGTCAATAGTTCAGGCTAAGATGGTTCATATATTTTTGGTAATCCGTGTTTTAACTAAAATAATCATTTAGATCTAAACAATTGAATAACAAATACCTGCAAAAGTTTAACGGACTATTGAGGTTTATAGAATGGTTAATTAGTTCCCGTCTATAAATTAAGCAACGTTTGTTTCTAGTCATGTGTTTGTTCAGAAAGTGCCGGTTTCAAGGCTTGCGCAGCCCGAAAATACGGAGTTTACCTGAGTAAATGAGTAATTTTCGGGCAAGCCTGTCTGCCGTTTTGTAAAAAAGTAACCATCTGATTAAGTTGTTTTAAATCAAAACACCAGCATGTTTCTTTTCTATAACCCGCCAGGCAGGCGTAACGAAGTAAATGGTACTTTATGGACAAACACTAATTATGTTCCTGAATTGGAATGGGCACAAAGTGAGAATTTTTCTGAAGGAATGCTTCCTCACCTCCAATCAATTCAAATCACAAAAGTAATGATTTAAAATCTGTTGCCCTATTTCCTCCGTTGTTTGTTAGCCGTATTTAAGTTTTTTAATGAATTCAATGATGGACTCCCTGTTGTCACCGTTTTGTTCGAGGTGCTTTATAAAAGCGCTTCCGACAATGGCCCCGTGGGCATATTGACAGACCTGGCGGTAAGTTTCGTGATTACTGATGCCGAATCCCACCATTCGGGGCGTTTTCAATTCCAGAGTATTGATCCTTTCGAAATACTCTATCTGTTGTGTAGAGAGCCCGTCCCTTGCCCCCGTTACGGCGGCCGAAGACACCATGTAAAGAAATGAAGTAGAAGCCTTATCGAGCTTGCGTATCCTTTCTTCCGGTGTTTGGGGGGTGATCAGGAAAATATTGCTGATCTTCTTTTCCGTAAAAAGTGGTTCGTACTTTTCAAGATAACTTTCATAAGGCAGATCTGGAATAATTAGTCCGCTGATCCCTGTCTTCCGGCATTTTTCGATAAATTCTTCGATCCCGAATTTGAGAATTGGGTTCAGGTATCCCATTAAGACCAGAGGCATTTTTACTGTTGAGGTGACATTTTTAAGTTGGTCAAACAGGACTTTTATCGACATGCCGTTTTTTAATGCCCGGGTACTGCTGTTTTGAATAACGGGGCCGTCGGCAAGAGGATCGGAATAGGGCATTCCGATTTCTACGAAATCTGTGCCGCCTGCTTCAAGAGCTTTCAACACCGGGATGGTGCTTTCAAGTTCGGGAAAACCTGCCGTGAAATAGACCGATAACAGGTTGTTCTTTCTTTTTATG
>JAWOCV010000236.1:0-4100 GCA_046483585.1 Marinilabilia sp. | reverse complement strand
ATGATCGATGGTGCTGAAATGATCAAGTGCAGCCTTCATGCTTGAGGGATTGGCATTATAGGCATCCAGAAGCAATCGGTTTTGAGCGGTATTCATGAACTGCGACCGGTTGTTCTCAGGCAAATAATTTTCAAAAGCTTCCCGGACCAACTCCTCTTCAACACCGAAATAATGTGCAATGGAAGCCGCTGCCAAAAGATTCTCCAGATTATACAAACCCAAAAGATTGGTGTTTACCGGCATGCGATCAACGCGTGAGGTGGTCAGTTCAAATGACAGCAACGGACCGGCTGAAGCATTGGAACCTTTAACAACCGCTTCGTTACCGGTTCCGTAACCAATCCATGGGTAATCTCCAACCATGTCAAGTAACCAATGATTATCAATGTTTATAAATATCTCACCTCCAGTTCGCTTAAGGAAAGTATAGAGTTCTCCTTTTCCTTGTCGAACACCTTCAAAAGAGCCAAACCCTTCAAGATGAGCATTCCCCACATTGGTTATTAATCCGTGGTCGGGCCGGGCAATCTCGCATAGAGCAGCGATTTCCCCGATATGGTTAGCGCCCATTTCTACTACCGCAATCTCTGTATCGGCCTTCATCGACAATAAAGTAAGCGGTACGCCAATATGATTGTTCAGATTTCCGGGGGTATGCCAAACCTTGAACTTCTGACTTAAAACAGAGGTTATCAACTCTTTGGTTGTGGTCTTCCCATTGCTCCCTGTAATACCAATAACCGGTATGCGCAGGTTCCGCCGGTGATATCCTGCCAGTTGTTGTAAGGCCTCCAGGACATCCGGAACCACAAAACAGCCCGGTTCGCCTTTAAGCGCAGCATCATCCACCACGGCCAGGCGACATCCCTGTTTCAATGCTTCCCGGGCAAAACGGTTTCCATCAAACCGGTCGCCTTTCAGAGCAAAGAAGATGCTGCCGGGAACCAATTTCCGCGTATCAGTGGAGATGATCCCTGATTCGAGATATACTTCATACAAATTCTCAATATTCTGACGCATAAATTTCCTCATAAAAAAGGCCGGAAAATAACTTCCGGCCCTGAATTTTATACTCCCTGGATCAATGCAATAGCATTGTACAGATAGCCAAATAACTTCTCTGTAATATATCCCTGTTTCTTATAATAATAGTCCGTTATACTTTTGCAAGTATATGTTATTCAATCGTTTAAGCCTTAAGGGCTGTCTGTATTAAAATACAGATTATCAATAATATATGAGTCGTCTTTAATCTTAAATCTAAAAATCTAACGATCTATTGTTATAAGTATTCCGTTATTTTCCTTTTGCAGGAGCACCGACACGCGTCATAGCACAACGGAAACCGAGGTCATCGCGGGCCTCTTCTTCATGAAGATATCGACGTGTTCCGGGGCTCAACCAGTAAGCCCTGTCTCTCCAGGAACCTCCTTTATAGACCCGTGTACGATCAGAAATGGTGTTATTCAGATCTGATGTGGGATCACCATCATACATATCTTCGGTTGAGGCTTCTTCATCATCGGCCCAATCTCCACCCTCAGAGAGATTGCTGCGGGGATCTCCGTCAAGATAATTCCTGTTGTCCGCAGTCCTGTAGTTGTTCCGGTCCTGGATATCTTCATCGGTTTCTTCCTCGTAACGAATATTTCCTTCTTCATCGGGCTCCACGACATAGCCTTCCTCGTCCACTACTTTCTTTTGAAAGACGTTCCCGCGGAAAGGGCTGAATTCGTTTACATCCTGATGAGAAGAAGGGCGATAGACATCGGCTACCCACTCGTTTACATTCCCGGCCATGCAATAAAGCCCAAAATCGTTGGGATAATATGAATCGACAGGCACAGTGATGTCACCCCCGTCGTTGAGATCGCCTGCCATACCCATGTAGTCACCCTGGTCTCTTACAAAGTTAGCCATCATCTTTCCGCGTTCCTTTTTTGATGGATTGCGCAAAGTATGGCCGTCCCAGGGGTAGATGCGCCGGTCCGTCAACCGTTCTTCACTGGAATTCCCAATTAAGCCGTAAGCTGCATATTCCCATTCAGCTTCGGTAGGCAAACGATAACGTGGCAGAAGTATCCCGTCACTTGGTCTAACATTCCGGGTGTCCCGCTCGGGATCAAGATCCTCCACGGGATTTTCTCCTTCCGTCCCCTCATAATGTCCGAGCAGAAAGGCTTCAGTATCAAAATTGTTCTCACCTGTTTGTTGCAGATCCAGTTCAAGAATACCTTCATCTACCAGAATTTTCTCGTTTACCCGGTCGGTTCGCCATTCGGCATAATCATTTGCCTGAAGCCAATTAACGCCGACCACCGGATATTCGCTATAAGCCGGATGGCGAAGATAGTTTTCGACCATAGGTTCATTGTAAGCTAGTGGCCTGCGCCATACCAAAGTATCCGGCAATGCACGTTCATGAACCTCAGGCATATCCATGAATACACGCCTCAGCCAGTAAAGATATTCGCGATAGTCCACATTCCGAACCTCTGTTTCATCCATATAGAATGATCTGACGGTCACACGACGGGATTGATTGTTCCAACGTTTCATAACATCTTCCTCAACACTCCCCATAATAAATGTACCGCCTTCAACGAAAACCAGGCCAGGACCGGTTTCCTGTTCAAAATCAGCCTGGTACTCAAAACCTCCGGCTTCAGGATCGTTATAGGCCCATCCGGTTGTAGAAGAAGCACTTTTACTGCCTCCGCCGCATGATGCTAAAACCATAACACCCAACCCAATAACGGGAATAAAAAGTCTGGATTTCAATCTCATAACTTATTTTCTTGTAATTCTTGTATTTAGTATCAAAACAGTAAAGATAAACATTCGGGGGGACTCCGAAAGAACTTTTGACCCAATTCTCAGGATCATAAAACAAACTACCGGTTCCGATCGTTTTCTTATTACAGAACGGTAACCGGATAAATTCATTGTTTTTATACTGCAAAAATATAAAAAGGTTATACCCAAATGCCAACTTTATCGTAAATTTTATATAAAACCTGAACCTTCATTCTGTCAAACAAAATAACAAACTGCTTTTCTTTGTTAATTTACAGGCATTAGGCTGCTTCTAAAACACAGATTTCCATGAATGGACTCAGACAGAACTTTTATTCCCTGCCGGAGAGTAAAGCATTTTTTTCGGAACAGACACCAAAATTATTGTATTTTTGCCCTTTCCACTTCAACCCAAACAATTTGAATATTTGGGCGTATAAATTTCTGACATCTTTTTCATATATAGTATGGCAAAAAGCCTTTCATCCATAAAACATTTATTTACGCTGCTTATCATATTGGCCTCTACTTCGGTTTTTGCAGAAGCGGAAGACACGATAAGATTTGTCAGAAATATTGAATGGAAAGAAACATGGCAATATCCTGAAAGGCCTTTTCGTGAAAATGGCTTTTTTAAAGAAAAATCAGGAGTTCCGGTTGTTTTAATATCCATTCCCTTACCGGAAAATTTTTCAAAAAAAAACAGCCGTATCAGCATTCAGCCCGAGGAATGGGATGCTTTTGAAGATACTCTGGCCGATATAACTCCCAGGGATGTTTCTGTTGAGACAGAACACAGGATCGTTCACATCCGGAAAAAACCATATCTGGAAATAGAATTGATCCCTTTCCGGGAAGCTTCCCATAAAGAAGTAAAATGGGATAAATTGCTCAAATTTTCCGTGGCCGTTTCATATGGCAAAACTTCAGAAAAACCCGAAGATAGCCTCAAATCGGGTGCTTTGAAATATACGCAAACATCCCGTCTTGCCGACGGAAAATGGGTGAAGATCGGCACCACCGAAAGGGGGGTTCATAAAATATCCTATTCCAAACTGGAGGATTGGGGCTTTTCAGAACCATCCAAAGTACAGGTTTTCGGCAATGGAGGAACCATGGTCCCCATGGCCAATAACGAAGAGCGTCCCGATGATATCCCCCCCGTAGGCTGTATTCACTCCGGCGATGCCTTGTTTTTCTATTCGCCCGGACCATGGGAATGGACGTGGGATAAAGGACAGAACCTCCTCAAGCAAAAGAAACACAAATATTCACCACCAGCCTTCTTCTTCCTCTCTGAGACC
>JAWOCV010000207.1:0-8443 GCA_046483585.1 Marinilabilia sp. | reverse complement strand
TGCGCAATCTGAAGGCAAGAGACTTGTACATCCCGGCTGTACTGGCCTGTTGTTTAATTTCCATAAGCAAATAAACGAGCCATATCAAATGGTTACCAACATGCAAAATTAAAAAATAATCATGAGTCTCTTCTGAAAAATCATTTAAACCCGCATTTTTCTTAATTTTGAACAGATACAGCCAAAAACTTTATTTGAATGAAAAACACCACCCCATACGATCTCGTTGTAATTACCGGTCCCACCGCCAGCGGAAAGACACGTCTGGCAGCCCTTCTGGCCGATCGCACCGACGGTGAGATCATAAGTGCTGACAGCCGCCAGGTTTATCGAAAAATGGACCTGGGAACCGGAAAGGATTATGGTGATTATATAGTGAATGGGAAGCACATTCCTTATCATCTGACCGACATCCGCGATCCCGGTTACAAGTATAACGTCTATGAATACCAGAACGATTTTTTCAAAGTTTATGATGCCATCCGAAAAAGAGAAAGATTCCCCATCATGTGTGGCGGAACAGGCCTCTACATACAGGCTGTCCTCGACCGTTACAAAATGGTGCATGTGCCGCCCAACCCCGCACTCAGGGAAAAACTGAAAAACAGATCCCTGCAGGAACTGGAAGAAATTCTCTCATCTTTTAAAAAACTGCACAACACCACCGATACAGATACGGTAAAACGGGCCATCCGCAGCATTGAGATCGAAACCTATTATCAGGACCATCCCGAAATAGAAGTCGAGCTTCCCGAAGTTAACCCACTCATTGTGGGGGTTGCTATAGACAGGGAAACGCGTCGGCAAAAGATCACCAAACGTTTGAAGGAAAGACTTGCCCAAGGCATGATCCACGAAGTGGAACAATTACTTGACGAGGGCATTGCGGCCGATGATCTGATCTACTACGGACTGGAATATAAATACCTGACACTTTATGTAACAGGCCAGTTGGATTACAACGAAATGTTCGAAAAGCTCAACATCGCCATTCATCAGTTTGCCAAACGTCAAATGACCTGGTTCAGAGGAATGGAACGAAGGGGCCATAAGATCCATTGGGTGGATGCCGGCAAGAGCAAAGATGAGACTGTCGACACCATCATGAACTGGTTGAATGGTGTAACAAAATGAAAGTTTAACACCCCGCTATTAAATGATTTGTCCGAAAAAACCATTTTTTCATCAAACAGAAGTCACTTTTTGTGGTTATCTACGTAAGAGAGTACTATACAAAAATGAAGAGTATGGACAATATCAATGCATATATAGACCGCATTACCAATCTGGCCAACCGCAATAAAGAACTCAACAACCAGCTTCAGGACCTTGTAGGCCGGTATTCCATCATACAAAAGCAAAACGAAAAATACAACGAACTGTTGGCCCGTTTTTCGGGCATCAAGGATATTTCAACAGCCGAACCGGGACTTCTGAAACCTGAAAAAAAAGTTGAACATATCCGGAGGGTGTCCATTCTGTACATTGCCATCTCAGGCTTTGAAAAATTACCCGAAAGGAAGGATAAATCAGAACTTATCGATGTTCTCGATGAAATTTATATGGCCATAGGCCAGATAGCTGAAGAATACAAAATGACCAGGATCAGAAATTTTGGCGACAATATCATTTATGCTGCCGGACTTGACAACGAAAACCGGACCAATCCCATCGATATAACCATGGCGGCCGGGAAAATGCAAACAATTGTTGACCAGATTACCCAACAGCGTAAAGCCGTATGGAAACTAAAAATGGGCATCCATACCGGACCCGTTCTGGCTTTCGAAAATTACAAATCGCACAATCCCTACTCCCTTTCCGGAGAAAATATTAATGTGGCCGGCCGGCTGGGAGGAGCTTGTCCTCCGGGGAAAATCAATATGTCAGAAATGACCTGTGAACTGGTCAAAGAATTTTTTGATCTTTCACTTCTGGGCTCCATGCCTGTGAAATACAAGGGTGAACTTAATATGTTCATCGTCAACGGACTGGGAAAAGACATTCATGAACCGGGAAGTCCGTTTAAAAACAATAAGAGCTTTGATGTTCGTTACGGAGAAATCCAGTTCATGGATATAGAAGACAGCATACTCGATTTGCTGGAAAACAATCTTCCCTCCAATCTTTATTACCATAATGTTAAGCACACAGTAGATGTGGTCACAGAAGCAGAACTCATTGGCTGGGCAGAAGGGCTGGCCAAAGAAGAGATACTTCTGCTGAAGATTGCCGCCCTCTTCCATGATGCGGGACACATTGTCGATTACCGCCATCACGAACATCACGGCACTCTTCTGGCCCGCCAGATATTGCCCCGCTACAATGTATCACATGACCACATCGAAACCATTTGCCGGTTGATCATGGCCACCAAGATGCCACCCGACCCTTCAGACAAAATGGAAGAAGTAATGTGCGACTCTGATCTTGACTACCTCGGACGTGCAGATTTCATCCCCATCTCGAATACGCTTTACCGCGAGTTAAATGATCGCCAGATGGTTGGGTCCTGGTTAGAATGGAATGAGATGCAGCTGAATTTCATCAAAAACCACCAATATTTCACCCAGACAGCACGCAATCTAAGAGAGGTAAACAAACAACAGCAAGTAGAAAGGCTCCGTCAGCTACTGAAAGACGAATTGGCAAATGTCAACACCTGATACGGCCAACAGGAAGGGATGGCTCCCCTGAACAAATACTCAGGCTCCACTCTTTAGCCAAAACCTCAGGTCAATCCCTTAATTTGGGTTATATTTGACTGCTCAGGAAATCCCTGTCGGGAAAAGCCGGAATTAGCTGATAATAAAAACCATATATCACATGAAGAGACTGATAATGGTCGGATTTGCATTACTCACACTGACCGCATGTCAAACCGACAAAAAAAACTACCAGGCTTCAGTGTCCGACATCGATGAAAGAGTTGAAGCTTATGAACCATTCAAGCTGACCACCGATCTGGATGTCCTCTCACCCCGGCAAAAGGAGATGTTACCCCTCCTTTTTGAAGCTGCCGACATCATGGACGACCTCTTCTGGAAGCAGGCCTGGGGCGATAAAGATGCCCTGCTCAATAACATCCCGGATGAGCAGGTCCGGAAATTTGCCAGGATCAATTACGGTCCGTGGGACAGGCTCAACGATAACCAGCCATTTATCAAAGACATCGGTTCCAAACCCAGGGGGGCCCGGTTCTATCCTGAAGACATGACCACAGAAGAATTCGATAACTTCAATGATCACAAAAAGGATGAACAATACACAATCATTGAACGTGATGATCATGACCAATTAAAGACAGTACCCTATCATGTGAAATGGGAGGACGAACTGACACGTGCTTCTGAACTTTTAAATGAGGCTGCAGAACTGGCCGAAGACGAAGGCTTTCAAAAATACCTGAAGGCGCGAGCCAAAGCCCTCACTACCGGTGATTATTACCAAAGCGACATGGCCTGGATGGATATGAAAAACAACCTCATCGACTTTGTCGCCGGGCCCATCGAAACCTATGAAGACGGTCTCATGGGTAACAAAACTGCCTTTGAAGCTTACATTCTTGTTAAAGATATGGAATGGTCGGCCCGGCTGGCCCGTTTTTCATTACTTCTGCCGGGTCTTCAGTCTTCACTGCCGGTGGATGAAGCCTATAAATCTGAAGAGCCCGGCAGCGAGTCCGATCTGAATGTTTATGATGCAATTTACTACGCCGGTGATTGCAATGCCGGAAGCAAAACCATCGCCATCAACCTCCCCAATGATCCCGACGTACAGATGAAAAAAGGGAGCCGGAAGCTTCAACTGAAAAACAGTATGCGGGCCAAATTTGAAAAGATCCTCGTTCCCATCAGTGAAGAAGTCATCCACCCCTCCCAGCGGGAACACATTAAGTTCGATGCCTTCTTTGAGAATACCATGTTTCATGAAATGGCCCATGGTCTGGGCATCAACGAAACCATAAACGACAAAGGGCCGGTCCGCGAAGCTCTAAAAGAGACAGCCTCAGCCATTGAAGAGAGCAAAGCCGATATACTGGGGCTTTATCTCGTTACTCAGCTGGCCGAAATGGATGAACTGGAAAATAAAGACCTGATGAACAATTATGTGACTTTCATGGCCGGTATTTTCCGATCGGTACGTTTCGGCGCCTCCAGTGCTCATGGTAAAGCCAATATGATAAGGTTCAATTATTTCCGTGACAAGGAAGCTTTTTCACGTGATGCCGAATCAGGAACTTACAAAATTGATTTCGGGAAGATGAAAAAAGCCATGCGGGAATTGTCTGAAGAAATTCTTGTTATCCAGGGTGATGGCAACTACGAAAAAGCCAGAAAGATGATAGAGAACATGGGCGTCATCCACAACGATCTGGCCAGCGATCTTGACCGGATCAATAACGCCGGTATTCCGGTGGACATCGTGTTTGAGCAGGGCCCGGAAGTGCTGGGATTGTAGAAAGGAATCAAAATCAGGAAACCTGAAAAAGAAAAACAACTTTGACAGATCAGTTTTATTTTTAGGTTCATCACAATAATCAATAGATCGTTAGATTTAAGACCTAAGATGATTCATATGTTACTCGTAATCTGTGTTTTAACATAAACATTTCTTCAAATCTAAACAGTTGAAGAACAAGCACTTAAAAAAGTTTAACGGACTATTGTTATTGATAATTTGTGTTTTAACACAGACAAGTCTTTAATATTAAATAATTGAATAACAAATACTTGAAAAAGTTTAACGGATCATTAAACAATGGGAGTCTGAAATAAAAATGATTTCAATAACAATAGACCGTTAGATTTTTAGATATTAGATTTAAGACGAATCGTATAATGCTGATATACTGTAATTTAACACGGAAAACCTTAAAAGGTTAAACAACTGAATTACAAGGTATTGAAAAAGTTTAACGGACTATTGAATAAATTGAATGCTTTTTAAGAAAAATGGCTTACATGATTTCATATATCTTGTCCACAAATGACACGAATTCTTGCTGAGATCGAAAGGGCAGGCATGTGAATTTTAGCCTGATTAATTCATGAATTTTCGTTTTGAGATGCATCCCGACTCTGTCGATAAGAGTTCTTTACGGAGTTGACTCATTCCTTTTTACATCATAACACAACCTGTTGGTCCTTTCAAAGTCTCAACAGGTTTTTTTAATTACAGACTATATAATGAAAAATACGGAAACACTATTTCCCGACAATCGTATCCGCCGTTTATTTAATATTGATTATCCCATCATCCAGGGAGGAATGGTATGGTGCAGCGGGTGGCGTCTGGCATCGGCCGTAAGCAACAATGGCGGTCTCGGGCTCCTGGGTGCCGGTAGTATGTACCCGGAGATCTTGCGGGAACACATTCAAAAGATCAAAAAAGCGACCAATCGTCCATGGGGCGTCAACATCCCTCTGCTCTACCCCAATCTTGAAGAGTTGATGAAAATAATTGTGGAAGAGGGGGTGAAAATTGTTTTTACCTCAGCGGGAAGTCCGGCTAAATGGACACCATATTTAAAGAAGCATAAAATAACCGTCGCCCATGTCATTGCCAACTCCCGGCTTGCGGGCAAATGTGAAGATGCGGGTGTGGACGCCATCGTGGCCGAAGGTTTTGAAGCCGGAGGGCATGAAGGAAGAGAAGAGACCACCACCTTCACTTTGATCCCTCTGGTTCGAAAAGCCACATCTTTGCCATTGCTTGCCGCCGGCGGGGTTGGCAGTGGTCAGCACATTCTGGCGGCCAGGGCCCTGGGAGCCGAAGGCGTACAAATTGGTTCACTTTTTGCTTTGTCCCATGAGTCGTCTGCCCATCCAAAATTTAAAGAACAGTGTGTTTCGGCCCGGGAAGGCGACACCATGCTGACGCTTAAAGAACTGGCACCGGTTCGCATGCTCAAAAACCATTTCTACAGGTTGATTGACGAAGCACAGAGGCGAGGTGCATCGGCCGATGAACTCCGGGAATTGCTCGGGCGTGGCCGGGCTAAAAAAGGCATATTCGAAGGAGACCTGGAAGAAGGGGAGCTGGAGATTGGCCAGGTAGCCGCCCTTGTTGAAAAGACAGAACCAGTGAAAGAAATTATGCGGAAACTCCTGGAAGAATACCGTGAAACAAAAAAACAAATCATAACATGATCAATTATTACCGTCACACATTAAAAAACGGGCTGCGCGTTGTGGTCCATCCCGATAAAACCACTCCGATGGCTGCCGTTAATGTCCTCTATGATGTAGGGGCCCGCGACGAAGACCCTGAACGAACGGGGTTTGCCCATCTTTTCGAACACCTCATGTTCGGTGGCACCAAAAACATTCCTTCGTATGATACGCCTGTACAACAGGTGGGCGGAGAAAACAATGCCTGGACCAGCAACGATTTCACCAATTTTTATGTGGCATTACCGGCGGTCAATATCGAAACAGCCTTTTGGCTTGAGGCCGATCGAATGAAAGAGCTTGATTTTTCGGAAAAAAGCCTGGAAGTCCAGCGAAAGGTGGTCATTGAAGAATTCAAACAACACTACCTGAATCAGCCTTATGGTGACATCCCCCTGCTGATCCGTGATCTCGCCTACAAGGTGCATCCCTACCGCTGGGCCACCATTGGCAAAGATATCTCACACATTGAAAATGCCACACTGGAAGAAGTAAAATCATTCTTTTTCCATCATTACGGACCGAACAATGCGGTTTTATCCGTAGCAGGAAATGTTGAACCGGATGAAGTATTCAATCTTGCCGAAAAATGGTTCGGGCCGGTGCCCCGGCGTGATGTTCCCCTGAGAAATCTTCCTCAAGAGCCCGCTCAGGAGGGGCCCAGACATCTGGAAGTAAAACGAAACGTACCGGCTCCTTATATCCAGATGGTATTCCATAATGGCAAACGTACCGATCCTGATTTTTATGCCAATGACCTGCTTTCAGATATTCTGGCCAACGGGCAATCGGCCCGGCTGTTTCAGTCCCTCATCAAAGACAAACGGCTCTTTTCTGATATAAACGCCTACATTGGCGGAGATCGTGATCCCGGTCTGTTCACCGTCACAGGCAAACTGATGCCCGGCGTTTCCATGGAGCAGGCCGAAGCGGCCATCATGTCCGAATTGCAGAAAACTGGCGGGGAAGGACCGACCGATTACGAGCTCCGAAAGGTTCAGAACAAAGTTGAGTCAAATCTCATTTTTGCTGAGATCCATTACCTCAACAAAGCGATGACCCTGGCCCAGTTTGAGCTTCTGGGCAATATAGAGGAAATCAACCGGGAACCCGAACATTACCGGGCAGTAACGAAAGAGGATATTAAATCAGTGGCAAAAAAAGTTTTTACACCAAACAATTGTTCCACTTTATATTATGTCGCCGAAAAAAACTGAAATGACAAAAACATACCACAAAGGGCCTGTTTTCAAGGCTATTGACAAGATAGACTTTTTACCCACAGAAGAATACAAACTCGACAACAGTGTTCCTGTATCCGTCATCAGGGCCGGCAGTCAGGATGTCACCAAAGTAGACATCGAATTCCCCGCAGGGGCGGTTCAGGCCGGGATTCCTTTGCTGGCATCCACCACAGCCAACCTCTTGCAGGAAGGAACTTCCGACCGGTCATCCATGCTGATTTCGGAAACGATTTATTTTTACGGGGCTTATCTCAACGCCCAAACTTATCATCATCATTCGTTAATCACCATTTTGTGTCTGACACGGCATTTACCAAAATTACTCGAACTAGTGGATGACATCGTTACCAATCCTGCATTTCCTGAACATGAATATGAGTTGTTCCTGAAGAAAAAGCATGAAGAATTCCTTTTCGAAAGTGAAAAAGTTAAGACCATTGCCACCCGTAAATTTGGAGAAGCCATCTTTGGCCCCGACCATCCTTACGGACGCCAGCTTAAAGAAGAACATTTCAGCAAGATCACACATCAACAGGTAATGGATTTCCACCAGAATCATTATCAGCCCGGGATGAGCCGGATATATGTATCGGGTCAGCCCGGGGATGATGTGATCAATCTGCTCAACACCCATTTTGGAAGAAAAAGCCAAATATCGGTTCAATTGAAAGAAGAACCGGTACCGCCCCCTTCTCCGGCAGATGAAAAATTCACCCTCATCCAAAAGCAAGGTGCCATGCAATCGGCTTTGCGCATCGGACGCCCTTTGTTCAATAATCATCATCCCGACTATATTCCTCTCCAGGTTCTGAATACCATTCTTGGAGGTTATTTCGGTTCGCGATTAATGACCTCAGTCCGTGAAGAGAAAGGTCTGACCTATGGCATCGGCTCATCCATTATGCCTCTTAAACATGCCGGGATATGGGGCATCAGCAGCGAGGTGGCAGGTGAAAGCCGTGACAAAGCCATTGAAGCCATTTTTGAAGAATTTGAGATTCTCCGCGAAAAGCCGGTTTCCCAGGA
>JAWOCV010000152.1:0-5397 GCA_046483585.1 Marinilabilia sp. | reverse complement strand
TTTTATACGAAGTAATAAATTGAAAGTTTTTGTTTTTGATGGAGTTATGCTATAAACCTATTGTAAAACAATAAAATAAAGAACTTTGTTGTTTTTATATGATAAAAATCATTCTGAATTTGCAGGTATAATTGATAAATCGAAAGCAGTGGTGGGTGGGTTTGTTGTATTGATCATTTTGGTTATCCTCCTTTAAAACGCCGGGACTGTTATGTTACTTTTACAGATCAGGATAACCCTTTCTTACGATGAACCTAAAAACTAAGGCTCTATTGTTTTTGAGAGGGACCGGAAAACCGGGAAAGGTATGCCCCGTTTTTTAAGGTGTTTAATGCTTTTTCTTTTATTTTTGCCCAAATGAAACGAGCATGGCAAGGTTTGTCTCTAACAATAGATCATTAGATTATTAGATGTAAGATGCCTGCCTGGCGGTTTATGAAAAATGAGACTTGCTGTACAAACCAAAGTTTGTTTTATATAGCAGGATTGTAATAAGAAAACGGCAGACAGGTAAGAAAATTCGTATAATGCTGATATACTGTGATTTAACCTGAGAAACGCCGACATTTTAAACAATTGAAATACAAGGTATTACAAGTGTTTTACGGACTATTGTCCCTAAAGAACATGTATAAACTTCAATCATGTGAGTTCACTGTCTGCCGACAGGCAGGCATCGGACCAATAACTTGGACAAATTTTATACTGATTAAAAGAATATGCAGCATCTGACACAAGAAGATATAGAGGTTTGTGCGGAAGCACTTGCACGGGACGATTTTTATTCTCTTCCCTCCGGGATACGGGAACATCTGGCCACATGTGACAGGTGTTCCGGCGCAGTATTAAAGATGGTTGACGTACCCTCCGGTTTCAGTTTTAAAGAACCCGATCTCCCGGTTTTCAGGAGCAAGTCCCAGAAACTAATTGCCTGGGGTGTTTCCTTAGCTGCCGGGGTGGTTTTTTTGTTGTTGATCACTGATGGCCATGAAATTCTGCCGGCAAAGGATTTCCACAATGATCTGGTACAAAATGACGACGAAAGCTCCGGCCTGCCATTTGAAAGTAAGATTAGTGGAGTAGAGATAAAAGTGTCTGAGAAGGCCTCACCGGGCAAGGATGAAGGATCTCAATCCGGGAGTGGAAATGAGTCGTCCGAAAATGTATTGAAAGTTGAATCGAGTGGAAGTAAAGAGGTGAACGCAACACCTCATTTGGAAAAGCGCTCTCCGGCAGCATCAGGTTTGGAGCCCCATTACCAGCGAAATGAGGATTTTGAAGAATTAATTGGCCGTACTTTAGCTGATTCAGAAACTCCCGGTGAAATTTCAGTACATACACCATTGACCACAACCACTGATGGTTCGTCGGTTGTTGTGGAGTGGTCGAATCCGGAAAATGAGCGGCTCATTGTTGAAATTGTGGACAACAGAGACCAACTCATCCTGAAAGATGAGACAAACGATCGCTACTATCGCTTTGAAAATCTTAGTGACGGACTTTATTACTGGAAACTGATCTCAGAAGATTCTGAGTTGCTGTTTTGCGGACGCATACTGGTGGCTGTTGAGTAGGAATTTTGTTTTGCAGGCTATAATATCTTCTGTTTTTTTAGTCAACCCGGGCTGTGGTCTTGAGGTGGTTAAGGCAAGTGCTGACGAGGGGTTACAGAAGTGTGTAAAACGGCTCTGAAATAAAAATTTACCCCTGACTTTCCATGCAGAAGTTGTCACCTCCGGGAAAATCAGGGGTAAAAGTGGATTTATGGCCAGGCCTTGCGTCGCGGATCAATCAATGGTGATCCCCAGTTCTCCAAGGCGTGAATTTACTTTAAGGCCTCTTTCGCTGGCATGGGATTTTTTGTATTCATACTCTATTTTTCCTTTCTGAACCAAAAAATTAATGGCAGCTCCTTCATCAATCATGCCCTTTTTTTCTGTTACGATCAATGTTGGATGGTCGTTAAGCTTCTCGAGGACCTCCGGCATCTGATCACTTTGCCAGTGACCGACAAACATAATATGTGGCTTACCTGTTTCCCCCGCATCCATGTAGTTTCGGATTTCGACAGATTGACTGTTGATCTTTTTGCCGTTTAATCTTTCTTTTAATTTTTCGTAAACCGATTCATGTCCCAAAACTTCAATGACAAATTTTCCGGAACGTTTTTCTTCGGGCCATTCAATATACCGGGTAAAATTAAACAAGTACAATGATATATGATTTTCTTCCTGAGCCAGAATGCGTCCTGTCATCAACACCAGCATCACCAGAAGTAAGCTTTTTTTAAGCATAAGGGCTTATTTTTCAATGGCAAATCGGATTGTTTTCATTGTTTTGTTTTGCAGGGCATCCACAGCTTCAATTTCCACTTCATAATTGCCCGGTTCAAAACCCGTGACGGGGATGGTTTTAGCTGTTTTACCATCATTGATGGTGTATTGAAGGGATTCTTCTCCGGTGACATCATCTGTGGCGCCTATGTAGAGTTTGGTATTGGAGGGATAGATCACGTATTGTTCATCCCGTACCACTTTTTCGCCTATGGGATCCACCGAGAAATGGTGATGGATGGCTGGGCCTTCTTTATCTACGACAAAGAGGTGATCCTGTTGTTCTTCCTCGTTGTTGACATTGTCGGTGGCAGACCACTCAATGAGATTGGCACCTTTTTCTTCGGGGACAAACGCCTTGTCGTATGATTTTGCTTCCTGATCGTTCAGACTGAAAAGAGTGTGTTTAACGCCGCTTTCTTCATCGGAAGCATTTATTGAGATCTCTGTCCGGCCAGAAATAAATGTGGTGTCCCGGTTCTTGAATACCGGGCCTTCAAATGAAAGATCACTTTGGGGTGCTGACCGGTCAATATAAAACTCATGAATTTTTTCTTCAGAGGTATTGTCCACTTTGTCGACAGCCGTATAAGTTAATTCCACCGGGCTATTGCCCTCAGGGTTGAAGGGGCCATCATATTCCTCCTTTGTTAGAAAGGAATTGTAGGAATATAAGATTTTTTGTACCCCAGACTTGTCGTCTGTGGCTTCCAGAACGACCCGGGTTCGTTCCGATATGTACTCCTGATCGTTTTTATAATGGTCCCCCTCAAAAGAGAGTTTTGCTTCCGGGGGTTCCCGGTCGATGTAATAATCGAATTCCTCACCATCTTCCGCCTCTTCTGTTTCTTTGTTTCTTGAAGCCATGGTTCCGATGTGGTTGTGGTCTTCTTTATTCCCCGTATTGTCTTCTGCATAATAAGTGATCTGTCCTTTGGTCTTCTTCAGAACTGATACAGGGATGGGGTCTTCATAAGGCCGGAAATCCTCATCATCAATGGCATAATAGATGTTTTTGACACCTGATAAACTGTCGTTACATGAGAGGGTGATGGTGGCATCGGGGGCAAGCACCTTATCATTGTTAATTCCATTGACCTGATGTTCGGTGGAAGGCGGTGTCTTATCTATTGTAAAACTGAATGTTTGTGGATTCTCTGTATTTCCGACGTTGTCCGCCGCATAGAATTTTAGTTCGTATTCCCCTTCTTCTGTGATGTTAAGGGGTTCCTGACTGTTTGATTGAAAATCGCTTCCGTTGATGGCATAATAAACGTCTTCAATTCCTGCCATTTCATCGGAAGCATCAAATTCCAGATTGATGTCGTCGCCAAAGAAGATGATGTCATCGTTCTCAAAAAAGTTGGTTGTGCCATATTTCAGGGAAGTGGACGGTGCCTGTCCATCGGCGTAGAGATCAAAAACGATGTCGCGGATGGGGACAACAGTTTCCCTGGTGGCAGTATCCACTGCTGAGGGGGACCGAAGTGAATTCCACCCTTCCATGTCAAGAAACATGGGGTTGGCGTATTCTTCAGTCTCTTCACTTTCCAACAACCAGCTTTCAGCTTCCTCATCAGGTGAGGTGGCCACTCTCACATAAAGCGGGAGGTCTTTGTTGATGTAGAGTTTGCCATCGTCAGACCGGAAAATGCATTTTTCGTGTTGTAAGGGCTCCTGGGCTTTTGAAGGAAAGCCGGTCGTTGCCGTAATAATAATAAAACAACTTAAAATTCTCGGGATTAGTCGTTTTGAGCCGTTTTTAGCAACGGAGGAAGTTCCTGATTTAAACTGTCTTTTCATTTTTGCATTGATTTACGGTTTTATCTGTGGTACGTGAAAGTATGTTTTTTGAAAACATTTTTTGTTCTTTGTTAGTGATCTTTTGACAAATTGAGTGTTTTGTTGGATTAATTCCCTTGAACGGCCTCATAAAATAAAGAAATACCGGCTGTGGGGAGGGCGTTCTCTGAACCGGTGAAAAGAAAAAAGTTCGAAACTATTTGTATCTGTTGCATTTGTTTAAGTGTAACTTCTCACAATAGATTGTTAGATTTAAGATCTAAGATGATTTGTATTTTGCTGATAATATTTGTTTTAACACAAACAGCTCTTTAGATTTAAGCAATTAAGTTGCAAACACTAAGAAGGTTTTACGGACTATTGTCCTCATTTTGAGTTATATTTACAGAAGTTAAAATGTCTGGTAATGAGAAGAGCAACATTAAACAAGGTGGCCCGGGAAGCCGGAGTATCAAAAACTACGGCATCACTAGTGCTCAGTGGAAAAGCCGACAATGTAAAAATTGCCAAAGTTACCCGGGAGCAGGTGAGAGAAGTGGCCCGGAGACTTGATTACAGGCCCCTGCGGTTTATGCCTTCGCGCCTGAATGGTAAAACCGGACTGATCACTGTGGCCGGGAAAGGGTTTCATTATCCCAATGCTTTATGGCTTCATTCCCTGGCCCTGGCCGCTGAAAAACGGGATTATACAATTGTTCCGAAGATTGTCGATCCTGTCAGGTCGGACCGGTTGTTTACAGAAGTTGTGGCGGACGGGGTGGTATTGCTTAACCCGGATCTTGTTCCGGAGAATTCTTCTTACATTGATGATGTGCCTGTGGTTGGGGCCGGCTTCATTTCATCTGATGACTCCGTACGTAGTGTTACACCCGATTACGGAAGACAGATCAATGAGTTGATTTCGGGATTGTATCGTTACAAAAAGAAGGCCGTCGGTATATTGTTGGCCGGACCTGGAAATCATGCCGGTGAGATCAGGTTAAGCACCTACAGAGAAAGTTACTGTAACCGATTTGGCATTCCTGAAAATGTGGAACAGCTTTCTTCCGGTTGTGAAAAACAGGATATTATCGGGGCTTGCAGGCGGCTTACCGAAAAAGGGGCCAACGGGATAATTCTGGAGACAGCTGAAATGGCTTTTGAAGCATTTAAAACCGATGCCATCAGGATTATGGCTTTGAACGGGGTAATGTTCGCGACCTGTGGTTATCATCCGGGGTTCGAGTTGCTTCCGGAAAGAACTTTGATCTATAGCAGGGAG
>JAWOCV010000102.1:0-3865 GCA_046483585.1 Marinilabilia sp. | reverse complement strand
TCTTCTGTTTTTTCACCCTCTCCCAGGGTTGGTAACACAGGCTCTTCTGAATGAGCCACATTCTCTTTCTCCTCATCAAGACCCTCCGGGTGAGATGGTCTTTTAGAATCATCAGATTCAGAAATAAAGCCGGAAGCATCGACGGGAAGTCTGATCTCAAAACAACAACCTCCGGCAGCCAAATTATACACCTCTACACTCCCGCCATTCAATTCAACAAATTCTTTAACAATAGAAAGACCTATTCCTGAACCAGCCAGGTGTTTCTGGTCTTCAGCATCAACACGGGAAAACCGCTCAAAAATATGTGAAAGACTGGTTTCGGGAATTCCCGGTCCCGTATCGCATACCCGGATTATCACCATCTCTCTATCCTCGCCGGAAAGGTGTTCGGTATTCTTTTCCATGCGAACTGAAACTTCTCCACCGGCAGGAGTGAATTTAAAAGCATTGGATAAAAGGTTGTATACAGCGGTAGAGACCATTTTTTCATCGGCGTTCACAAATACTTCATCTTCCGCATCAACCGCAGTTTTTATCTTTTTCTGATCAGCCAGTGAGCGAAAAGCAAAAACGGTATCAAGACAAAGATCCCTTAGATTGAAGCGAACCGGCACGGGTTTTAAATGGCCTGAATCAATTTTTCTGAACTCAAGCAGTTGGTTAACCATATTCAAAAGGCGCTTCACATTCCTGTGCATGACCAATAAAGACCGACGAATCCCGGGTTTAATATCCTCTCTCTTCAATATTTCCTGCAAAGGTGCATGAATGAGGGTTAACGGTGTCCGTATCTCATGCGAAATATTGGTAAAAAAACGCATTTTGGCCTCAGTGAGTTCACGGTCTTTCTTATGCTCCAGGCTCTCAATAATCAAACGGTTCTTTTGCTTTACTCCTATGAGCGAATATTTGCGGAAGGTGAGCAACAACAAAACAAGCACCAGAAAATAAAACAGGTAAGCCCAGTCAGTGCGCCAGATCGGAGGCTTGACGGTAAGCGGTAGCCGGGCCACATGAGAAGACCAGCTTTCATCATTGTTGGTGGCCCTGACTTCAAAAACATAATCCCCCTCCCTCAAATTGGTATAAGTCGCCCGCCGGTTGTCGCTGCCGGTTTCCTGCCAATCGTCATTAAACCCTTTCAAACGGTATGCATATGTAATTTTTTCGGAATTGGAGAAATGAAGAGCAGAAAACTCGAAAGAAAGCTCATTGTTGCTATGTGACAAGGATAGATGATCGGTATAGGTGATATCTTTCTCCAATATCCTTCTGTTATTGAATTTATCACCAGGATGAATCGTTTGATTATGAAGCATAAGACTGGTAATCTGAACTTTTGAAGGGAACGGATTGGCTTTCAGACTATCCGGGTGAAAAATGGTGACTCCATCAACGCCTCCGAAATATAATCTTCCCGTCTTTTCATCCCTGAAAGATGAGTTGACATGCAGTTCTCCTGAAGGAAGGCCATCATTGATGCCATAATTTATAAAATCCTCTTCATCCGGGTCAAATCTGGAGACACCTTTATTTGTTCCAAGCCACAAATGACCATCAGCATCTTCTTCAATAAAAAGGACAAGTCCTCCGGACAGTCCATCTTTCTCTGAGTAGGAGGTAAATTTAATCTTCTCCTCTTCAACTGCATCGACCAAATTCTCCTCTCCCTCAACTTCGACCTTATTCAGTCCGCTTCCGGTTGCAATCCAAATATTGCCATCCCTGTCTTCTGCAACATCATAAACATCATTGTAACTCAAACTGGCAGATTCTCCCGGAACATTCCGGTATTCGACAAATTCACCCGTTCTGTCGATGACTCTGTCTATTGGACATACGTTGACACCGCCTCCTTTGGTTCCAACCCACAAAAGATCATTTGTATCCTGAAAAACCGATAAAACTTTGTCACTGCTTAATCCAAGTGACAATGCGGGATTACCATAATAGCTCTCTATATGACCGCTGTCCTTCTCTATGTAACCTAACCCGTGACCCCAGGTACCATACCAGATGTGTCCATAAGTATCCTGTAAAAGCGAAAAAACAAATCCATTCACCACGAAACTTTTGAATCCCTCTTCTTTATTATAAACAGTCAGACTGTTTGTGGCAGACCCGATCCACAAATCATCATCCTCGTCGCACAACAATGCCATAATCTCCCGGGACGATTGATTATTGCCGATTTCAACACGAGGGATGTTCTGCTGCTTTAGCACCTTGTCCTCCTGATGTTCAAACACATCTATTCCTTCAGCAGCCGTGCCGATCCACAACCTGGAGTCATTACCGGAAATGGCAGTAACCAGATCATCACTAAGAGAATTGGGGTCATCTCCCGGCATAAGATTGTAAAAACTTCTGGCCTGTAAATCTGAATAACCAAGTCCCCGGCTTTCTGTTCCAATCCAGAGTATGCCCGTCCTGTCGATCATCAGAGAATTGATCAGATCGTCCGGAACAGAAGTTCTTTTACTGGTGTTATGCCGGTAGTGACCCGAAATTTCATCATCCTCAATGCGCAGAAGTCCACCTCCACGTGTTCCCACCCAAACATTTTCTTCCCGGTCAACAGCAATATTCTCGGTCCAGTCAACAGGAAGCCGTCTCTTATCCCGGGCAGCAGTATCAAAACTAATCACCCGTGGATCTTCACGCCCATCCCATGATGAAATTTTAAACAACCCTTCGTAAGAGGCCGCCCATATATCACGCGTATCTTCCTGGAAAACCAGATCAGTAAAAACGGTAATATCCAGCGTTTCAGGAGAAATAGACGTAAATGAATTTTCATCAATATCATACAGGAACAATCCCTCTTCAGCCCCGACAAGCAGGACACCCTGGGCAATTTCAACCATCGAAGTGACTGAAATATGTTTATTTCCGGGATCAAAAATCCGGCCTTCAGAATCATAGTAACTGGCAGTTTCAGATAAATTCCGGGTCATATTACGCTCCCCTTCTTCATCAGGCGGGAAAAGCAACAGTCCTTCAGAAGTTCCGGCCCAGAGGTTGTCAAGGCTATCCACCAGAAGGGATTGGACCAATCCGTCATACGTAAGATTATCGAATCTCGTAATATTTCCGGTCGAAAACTCAAGCCTGTTGATTCCTCCGCTGCGAGTGCCGATCCATAAATACTTGTTATTGTCATTTTCAAGGCAGGTGATCTCATTATTGGAAAGACTATTGGGATCCGTCTGGTCATATTTGTAAGTGACAAATTCATACCCATCATATCGATTGAGTCCATCTTTGGTCCCGATCCAGATAAATCCTTTATGATCCTGCAACATGCAGTAAACAGAAGATTGAGATAATCCCTGCGAAACGGGGACATCACGGAAAGAAAGGCCCTGGGACCGCAACGAGTCTGTAACCGCTGCGGCATTAAATACCAATACACTCAATGCTAACACAAGTACAACAACTCTCTCGCTTTGCCTGAAGAAGGTTCTTTTCATGGAAATCTGACAATATGTTTTGATCATGCCTGGTGAAACACAAAGGTAAAAAAAATCAAATAACGCAATCGATTGCGTTATCCCGATTAGAATTATTACTTTTGCCGTCTGAAGAAATCATTCCATGGCCAGACAAGAAGTAACCATATACGATATCGCCAGGGCTTTGGGTGTTTCGGCCGCTACCGTCAGTCGCGGTTTAAAGGATCACCGCTCCATTGGAAAGGCCACCCGCGAAAGAATCAAAGCCAAAGCCGGTGAAATGGGCTATCAATCCAATGCACTGGCCAGTGGTCTGCGTACCCAGCGAAGCCTGACCCTGGGCGTTATCGTTCCCAGATTAAACAGCAACTTCATGTCCACTGTCCTTGGCGGTATGGAAGAAGCAG
>JAWOCV010000090.1:0-8565 GCA_046483585.1 Marinilabilia sp. | reverse complement strand
AGTGTGACTTCGCGGTCATTCATAGCTTCCACAAAAGTTCCCTCTGGTCCTCCTTCTGCAGACACATTGACCGGATCATCCGATAAATTGAAAAGAGCCACTACGGTGTTACCGTCTTTTCTGCGTGAAAAGCAGAGTACTTTTTCTTCTTCGTTGGTATCTATAAAGGTCATTTCCCCGCCGGCTTTTCCGTTCCAAAGAGCTTGGTTGGCCGATTGCAGAGAGGTCAGGTCCTGATACAGGTCAGTCATATCTGATTCTTCCTTCCATTCGATCTGGTCTTTCTCGAAGAATTCGAGCTGCTTGTCGAGACCGACTTCCTGCCCGGAATAGATAAGCGGCATGCCTTCAGCAGTGAATGTGAGAGCCGCCATGGTTTTGGCTGCTTCTTTGCCCATTCGTTCGAAAACGGTTCCATTCCAGCTGTTCTCGTCATGGTTGGAAGTAAATTGCATGGGGTATGCTCCGGTGGGATAGACGGAATCGATCTGGTTAAAATACCCGGTAATGTGGGTGGCATCTTTTTCGCCATTGGCTACATCATTCATAATGTGATGAAAAGACCAGCCGTAATTCGCATTGAAGGCATATTCAAGCAGCTCCGTTTCATCTTCGTCTTCGGCCAACATCCAGAGGGGTTTGACTTCTTCGAGCTCTTCACGTGCTGCTTCCCAGAAATCGACCGGTACCATACCGGCCACATCACAGCGGTAACCATCAATGTCGGCTTCCTCGACCCAGAATTTGAGGGCATCTGTCATTTCTGACCGCATCTCCCGGTTGTCGTAATCGAGGCCTGCCACATCGGTCCAATCCTCATGAGGGGCGATGATCTCCCCGTCGTCATTGGTGAGATACCAATCGGGATGTTCTTCGGTCCAGGGGTGGTCCCAGGCAGTATGATTGGCTACCCAGTCGAGGATCAGGTACATATCCATATCATGGGCCTTTTTCACAAGGTTCCTGAAATCTTCCATATTTCCAAATTCGGGGTTGATGCCCTTGTAATCTTTGACGGAATAGTATGATCCCAGGGAGCCTTTTCGTTTTTCTTCACCTATGGGATGAACCGGCATGAGCCAGAGAATGTCGACACCCAGCTCTTTCAGGCGGGGCAAATGGTCGGCAAAAGCATTGAAAGTACCCTCTTTGGTGTATTGACGAATGTTAACCTCGTAGATGACGGCATCCTGACTCCATTCGGGTGTAGGGGCCTTGCTGGCGTATTCATTCGAAGCGTTGCTTTTCTCCTGGCCTTTTTCTGACTGACAGGCTGTGAAAACCATGAGGATGGAGAAGAAGAGCAGTGTCAGAGTGTGTTTTATCATGATCGTGGTGGTTTAAAATGATGGCAGTCTATGCTTTAAAAGGTGTTGTTCAGCCCCAAAATTGGAGTGGGGCTGAACAACACAGGATTTCTCATAAAACCGGATTTAAATCTGACTTAGGATTTTTCCCGGAATGTTGTTTTGCTCCCGGAACAGAATTTACTTCTTTAGTTCAATAATTCTTGCCGATTTGGCCTCTATCTCAAATTCTTCAAGGGATGATAACTCATCTCCGGATAGGATGTCTTCTCCCTGGTTGTATTCCGTAATGATCTCGCTGAAACGGTCCGACGTCACCGTACGGGCCTCCTCTTCATCATTGTTGAGCATAACCATAACCGCTTCATTGTCCAGATATCTGAAAAAGACATACACCTGGTCCTCTGGGATGAAGTGGAGGGTTTCACCTTCATGAATGGCGGTGCTGTTCTTCCGGAAGTTTAGGATTTTACTCAGGAAGTCCACCATTTCGTTTTGTTCCGGAGTACGTCCTTCGCTGGTAAACGCATTGGTGTCATCACCTGGCCAGCCTCCGGGGAAATCGTCGCGGATGTCGGCATGGCTTTCCTCGCCTTTGCCGGTCATAAGGATTTCGGTGCCATAATACCACTGGGGGATGCCTCTGACGGAGGCAATAAAAGCCGTTGCCATTTTGAGTTTGTCGAGATCTTCATCCAGGATGGTATATATTCTTCCGGCATCATGATTTTCGGGGAATACCACGAGATTGTGAGGAGATGGATAAAGGTGATCGTTGGCAAGCACATCATAAAGGCGCATGAGTCCGTCACTCCATCCACCGCCTTCTTCATTGAAAGCCGCGTGGATGGCATCCATCATGGGAAAATCCATAAGTGTTTTTAAGTGGGAATTGTAACCGTCCTGGTTGGGGAAATCTTTTTGCCAGTAGCAAAGTTTGGCCGCTTCTCCAATCCATGCTTCCCCAACAATATTGAAGTTCGGATATTCTTTGTTGATGCGTTTGGTCCATTCGGCCATGCCATGCTTGTCGGGGTATGGATAGGTGTCCTGACGAATGCCCTGAAGTCCGGCGTATTCGATCCACCATATACTGTTCTGAATAAGGTAAGTGAGCAGGAGATCGTTGCGCAGGTTCAGATCGGGCATGGCTTTGTCGAACCATCCTTCAGTGGCCAGTTTGAGATCTGCTTCTGAAGCATAGGGGTCTGAAACTGTTGAAAGGCGGTAGTTTGACCGGACAAATTCGTCATAGTTGATCCAGTCATCCGATGGCAAATCGTTCATCCACCAGTGTTTGCTGCCACAATGGTTGAAGATCATGTCTTTGATGATCTTGATCCCTCTATCGTTGGCTTCATCCACCAGTTTTTTGTAATCCTCATTGGAGCCGTAACGCGGGTCAACTTTGTAATAATCGGTGGTGGCATAACCGTGATAAGAGGATTCCGGCTGATTGTTTTCAAGTACAGGATTCAGCCAGATTGCCGTAAACCCCATGTCTTCAATATAGTCGAGGTGGTCCATGATGCCCTGCAGGTCACCGCCATGGCGTCCATAAGGTTCATCGCGGTCGGCCATCTCACGCATTCCCTCGATATTGTCATTGTCCGGGTTTCCGTTGGCAAACCGGTCGGGCATGAGCAGATAAATGGCATCGGTTGTGTTGAACCCTTCGCGGCTTGCTGAACCTTTTTCCCGGGTGTTGAGTTCAAACGTCATGGTTGTCTTCACTTCCCCGGCGTCGTTAAATTTAATGTCCATGGTTCCGGGTTGAGCGTCTTCATCGATCAAAACATCGATGAAAAGGTAATTGTCGTTTTCAACAGATGTTATGCGCTGGATAGAAACACCGGGGTGATCGATCTCCGGTCTGGTCAGTCCGATGTCTTCGCCATAGGCCATAAGCTGGACGACTGGTTCTTCGAACCCGATCCACCAGGAAGCAGGTTCAAGTCTTTCCTCAGGAACGAATCGTTTGGCATTTAGATCGTTGAGGCTGCCGGTGATGAGAAAGACCGACAGCAATAGGATAACAATGCTATTTTTTTGCATGATAGTGATTATTTAATGGTTCGGAAGCATATTTTCCCGGTTGAATGGTCAGCTCTTTGTCGTAAAGGACCAGTTTCAAAGGGTTTTCAGCAAGGGAGGTGATCACAACCTGTTTATTGTCGACCTGAACTTCCATGTCGTTTTCATGGAAGCGCATGCGGAAGGCATAGCCGTCCCATTTAGACGGAATAACCGGAGCCAGTCGCAGTTTTCCGTCTTTGTAGACGCGTTTTCCGCCAAATCCTTCCACAATAGACATCCAGGTGCCGGCCATGCTGGTGATGTGAAGTCCTTCATGCACTTCATTGTTGTAATCATCGAGGTCCAGCCGGCTGGTACGCACATACATTTCATACGCTTTATCGATGTCGCCGATACGGGCTGCCAAAATATTGTGAACACAAGGGGAGAGGGATGATTCATGAACCGTACGGGGTTCATAAAATTCGAAATTACGGCGGATGGTCTCCGTGTTGAACTCTTCTTCAAATACGTAAATGCCTTGCAGGGTATCGGCCTGTTTGATAAAGCAGGAGCGCAGGATGCGATCCCATGACCAGTGCTGATTCAGCGGGCGGATGGAAGGGCTGAGCTCATCGGTTGTGATCTGTTCCTTGTCCATGTAACTGTCCTGCTGAAGGAACACTTCTTCATCATCATTATAGGGAAGGTGCATGTTTCCTGCTATGGACTTCCAGACACCTGTTTCGGTGCTGACATCCAGATTCGTTTTTTCTATGATCTCTGCATAGCGCCGGGGGTTGTTGTCTTTTACGGTCTGCAGGGCTTCGCGGGCGTAGTTAAGACACCAGATCGCCATTTTGTTGGTGTACCAGTTGTTGTTGATGTTGTTTTCGTATTCATTGGGTCCGGTGACCCCTAATATAACAAATTTCATCTTATTCTGCGAAAAGGTGGTTCGCTGACTCCAGAACCGGGCAATGGCAATGAATACTTCAAGACCGTGATCTTCCAGGTATTTGATATCGCCGGTATGGCGGATGTAATTGTGAATGGCAAAGGCAATGGCACCGTTCCGGTGGATCTCTTCAAAGGTAATTTCCCACTCGTTGTGACACTCCTCTCCGTTCATGGTCACCATGGGGTAGAGGGCCGCTCCATTTGTAAAGCCCAGCTTTCGGGCATTTTCGATGGCTTTTGGAAGATGTTTGTAACGATAAAGAAGGAGGTTGCGCACCACTTTTTGAGGGGCCGTCATCAGGAAAAACGGTATACAATAGGCTTCGGTGTCCCAATAGGTACTGCCGCCATATTTTTCTCCGGTAAATCCTTTCGGTCCGATGTTCAGACGTTCATCTTCTCCTGTGTAGGTTTGGTTGAGCTGGAAGATGTTGAAGCGTATGCCCTGCTGTGCAGCCACATCTCCCTTGATTTTAATGTCGCTGTGTTCCCATATGCTGGTCCATTTCCGGATGTGTGCTTCCAGAAGATTGTCAAAACCGGCAATTGCCGCTTCAGAAGCCTGCTGTTCTGCTTTTGACAAAATGACTTCCGGGGCATGGTTTATTGAGCTGCAAACACCAACGAATTTGGTGACAATCAGTTGTTCATTCTTGCGGGCATTGACATAAATATGATGACCGGTGAATTTGTCCTCTTTTACCGGTTGCACTTCTTTTATTTCACCTCCCGATAATTCGGTACGCATGGCATAACCTACACTGAAATCAAGCTTCTTGGTTTGGGCCAGGAGAGAGCCCTCAAACGAAGCAGTTCTGGTTTCCGGAATATTCCAGAACTGTTCATCGTAGTTGGCATCTTCGTTTTTTATGTCTCCGTCAATATATGGGGTGAAGGTGATCAGAGCGCCGGCGTCTTCTGGAGTTATAGAATATCGGACCACGCCGGTTTCGGGTTTGTCCATACTTAGAAACCGCTCAGTGAGGACGGTTATGCGGTTTCCGTTTTCCAGTGTTGCCGTGAAACTGCGACTGAGGACTCCCTTTTTCATATCGAGGGTGCGAACAAAGTTT
Source organism: Marinilabilia sp. (assembly GCA_046483585.1). GTDB lineage: Bacteria > Bacteroidota > Bacteroidia > Bacteroidales > Marinilabiliaceae > Marinilabilia. The sequence continues at coordinate 3,209 of JAWOCV010000090.1, read as the reverse complement.
TCCACTTTTGGAGCCCGGAAAAGATCGAGTGTTTCCCCGTTGATGTTCACATCAATGCCTATCCAGTTGGGTGAGTTGATGACTTTTGCAAAATATTCGGGGTATCCGTTCTTCCACCAGCCAACACGTGTTTTATCGGGATAATAGACGCCGGCCATATAACTGCCCCTGAGGGTTGGTCCGCTCCAGGCCTCTTCAAAATTGGCCCGCTGGCCCATGTACCCGTTCCCAAGACTGAATATGCTCTCGGATGCTTTATGATGATCCGGGTTGAACCCTTCTTCTACGATACTCCACTCTTTTTGCTTCAAATATTGTCTCATTTTCACGTGTTTAGAGTTGGGATAATTTTTCCATATCCATCTCATGCAGACCGGCTACCACGATATGTGCATTCTCCAATAGTTCAGGAGAGCCGATGCCCACACTTTTCATTCCTCCGGCCAGGGCCGCCTCCACGCCTGCTTTCGCATCTTCAAACACGGCACAATCAGCGGCCGGAATATGTAATTCTCTGGCCGCACTAAGAAAGACTTCCGGATCCGGTTTGGCTTTGGATACTTTTGTGCCATCGATGATGGCATCAAACCATGAAGTCAATTGCAAACGGTCGAGGATGGTCATGGCATTTTTGCTGGCCGAGCCTACTGCCGTCAGGATGTGGTTGTCTTTTACTTGTTTGATGAATTCCATGGCTCCTGGCAATATTTCGTCGGGCGTCATTTTCAGGATCAGGGAACGGTAATGCTCGTTTTTCTTTTTCGCCAGTTCCTCTTTCCTTTCCTGAGGGTAATCGAGTCCGCCGATCTCCAGTAAAATATCCAGTGACCTCATCCGGCTGACACCCTTGAGGCGTTCGTTGTCTTCTTCGGTGAATGCAATGCCCAGTTCATCGGCAAGTGCTTTCCATGCGATGAAATGGTACCGGGCTGTGTCGACGATGACGCCGTCCAGATCGAATATACAAGCTTTAATCATGGTTGATTGCTTTTTCTTTGTCTTCAACAAAATAAACGGACAGAGCCGCGATTAGCCAGCTGAAGCCGGCGATCATAAGGGCGTATATTGACTGTGAGTCGAAATAGTTTTTGATAATGGGGCCGCTGAAGACCCCGTTGACGATCTGGGGAATGGTGATGAAAAAGTTGAATAGGCCCATGTAAATTCCCATTTTCTTAGCCGGCAATGCTCCTGAAAGAATGGCATAAGGCATGGACAATATACTGGCCCAGGCGAATCCTATGCCGATCATCGGGATGATCAGAACCTGTGGTTCATTGATGAAATAGATGGAAATAAGACCCGCTGCTCCGAACAAGAGCGAAATGGCGTGGGCTGTTTTCCGGCTGGTAAGTCTTGCCAGAAATGGCAAAAACATGGCATACAGGGCTGCCACACCATTGTATATGGCAAAGAGTACCCCTACCCAGTTGCCTGCGTCGTTGTACATCGCCGAACTGGTGTCGGAAACGGGCAATTTGTATACATGCTGGGCAATAGCCGGTGTGGTGAATACCCACATGCCGAAAAGGGCCAACCACGAAAAGAATTGTACAACCCCCAGTTGTTTCATTGTAAGAGGCATTTCTGCGAAATCTTTAAAAATCTGCAGAATACCAAGGTCTTTTTCATTGCTGCCAGGATCGGGTTCTTCTTTCGCATCCTTTAATTCTTCCAGCTCTTTCGGAGAGTATTCTTTTGTTGTAACCACCGTCCAGATGATGGTGATGAGCAATACCGCCGCTCCCACATAGAAAGAATAGACAACATTGTCCGGCACACTGCCGGGGGGGGCCACTTTAGAGACGTTAAACCATTCGGCCAGGGCGTAGGTGATCCATGATCCCACCACAGCCCCGATCCCGATAAGTGTTGATTGAACGGAAAAACCCAGAGTTCGCTGGTCCAGGGGCAATTTGTCGGCAACAAGTGCTCTGAAGGGTTCCATGGATACATTGATCGAGGCATCCATGATCATTAACATGCCTGCCCCAACAAACATGGGGGGTATAAAAGCGGCCAAAATTTCGGAATTGGGCATGAAAGCCAGGGCAAATGCAGCAAAAATGGCCCCGAAAAGAAAAAATGGACGGCGGCGTCCGAGGCGATTCCAGGTGCGGTCACTGTAATGCCCTACGATGGGCTGTACCAACATCCCGGTAATGGGCGCTGCCAGCCAGAACCACCCGAGATGTTCAACATCGGCCCCGAAATTTTGAAGTATCCGGCTCGCATTGGCGTTCTGCAAAGCAAATCCGAACTGAATACCAAGAAATCCGATGCTCATATTCCATATCTGGGCGGTGGATAAACGAGGTAATTTTTTCATAATAATGCTGTTTCCTTAGAGATCATACTTATGCCGGAAACGGTTTGTCGGCATTACCGGGCATGTTGATTTTTGTTTTGGTTAATACTCCGTCATGACATGATTCAACGACCGGTGTATCCCGTCATATCACACAAAATTTTTTGCGTCAATACAACGGGCACCAGCTACGGACTGTCTCCGGTTTTAAATGCGTATTACGGACAATGAATGATCATTAGCCGCGGCATTATGAGTTGTGTGAAAAAAGAGATCTAAAGAAAATGATACACCGGCAGGAGCGGATTATAAAAGCCCGCATACCAATTACCCTTCATAAAGCAGGCTTATAGCTGGCCCATTATGAAAAATCCTTTGAGCTGGCTCAAAAGAGTCGGATGCAGAAATGAATAAACGGTACCTGGCAAAGATAGGAAATTGAGCGGCTGAAATGATAAAAAATATAAAAATATGGTGTTCTGTTGGATTGAAATGTCACTCTGACCGCCGTTTCAAACGATTGCATGAGATTAAAATAATCTTTCTTTGCTTGTTAATTTTGTTTTTGCAATCGTTTTCGACGATCTGAAGTTCCGTTTTATAAAAAATAAGATACTCCGGGAGGGTTTCAAAAATCATTTGGTTACTTCTGCACCTTACACTTTTGATAAGTATGTGTTGTTTTCCGTGATCTTTTGGACATCCCCAAATAATGAGAAATTAAGATGATTCCCGTTTTTTAAGAGTGGGGGTCAGGATCTTTGTTTGAAAGTTGATCTCAATACCCGGATTTTCGAGGCGTTGAAGAAGAAGACGCATGGCCTCGCGTCCCGTCTCATATCCTTTCTGTTCAACGGTACTCAGCGGGGGATGTGCGATGTTTGCGTTGGGTCCGTCACCG
>JAWOCV010000082.1:0-18630 GCA_046483585.1 Marinilabilia sp. | reverse complement strand
ATATTTGAAAAAATGGCCGGCAGTCTTGCCCATGGGGGTGTTCTGACAACCTATAGTGTCAAAGGAACGGTCAAAAGAGCGATGAAACAGGCTGGGCTAACGGTAACCAAAATCCCCGGGCCTCCCGGTAAGAGGGAAATGTTAAGAGCCATAAAACCATAAGCGGCATTCAAGATTTCAGAATAGATTATTAGATTTTTAGATTTAAGATTTAAGACAATCCATATATTACTGATAAACCGTGTTTTAATATAACCATTTCTTCAGCTTTAAACAATTGAAACGGGCAACAAGCAACAAGCAACCAGCAACTCATCCCCAAATTAACCAATTAACCAATTAACCAATTAACTATTCAACCATCCACAGATTCTTCGCAAGCTCAGAATGACATCTGACAACAAGCAACCAGCAACCAGCAACCAGCAAACCAGCAACATCCCAAATTAACCAATTGACCAGTTAACCAGCAACAGATTCTTCGCAAGCTCAGAATGACATCCGGCACGCCTCAAACCTCAACCAGCAACCAGCAACTAATCCCCAAATTAACCAATTGACCATTCAACCAGCAACAGATTCTTCGCAGGCTCAGAATGACATCTGACAACCAGCAAACCAGCAACAAGCAACAAGCAACTAATCCCAAATTAACCAATTAACCAATTAACCATCCACAGATTCTTCGCAGGCTCAGAATGACATCCGGCAACAAGCAACAAGCAACCAGCAACCAGCAACATCCCAAATTAACCAATTAACCATTCAACCATTCAACCATCCACAGATTCTTCGCAAGCTCAGAATGACATCTGTCAACCAGCAACAAACAACAAGCAACAAGCAACTAATCCCCAAATCAACCAATTGACCAATTAACCTCCCACCCCCCTACAACATTTTCTCCGAACAACAATGCGTATACAATTTCAGGATGAACCTTTTTTTTTATAAATTTCGACCTGCGAAAAGAAGGTAAAAAAAACCGATTATGCATTTGCTTTCTGATTTTGTTAAATTTAAAATACTTTACTAAGCTTATGAAAAGAAAACAACTGGCAATTGTATGGATTGCCGCAATAGTGATGATGGCCGGATGTAACAAGGTTCCGCACGCCGGGAAAGCCAATCTGGAAACCCAACTCGACAGTTTAAGTTATGCGATTGGATTTTACGAGGCCAACAGCTGGAAAGAAAATCTTGAAAAAGTTCCTTTCGATACACTTGATTATAAAGAGGTCGCCAGGGGTTTTAAAGACTCAGAATTGCTCGACAGGTATTTGGATTTCCGCCGGGACCAGTTCGACACCATTGATGTTGAAATGTTTAAAAAAGGTTTTTTTAATGAACTGGCATATGATCAGTCGTATTTCACAAGTATGACTGCAGATGTCTATATCAGAAAAGTACTTGAAAAGACAAAAAAGAAAAAAGACAATCTGAAAAAGGAGGAAGGAAATAAAAACCTGGAAAAAGGACAGGCCTTTCTTGACAAGAACGCCGAGGATGAAGATGTTGAAACTCTGGAGAGCGGTCTCCAGTACGAAGTGATTGAAGAGGGCAACGGGCCGACACCTAAGGCCAGCGACAGGGTAAAATGCACCTATCACGGCACTTTACTCGACGGAACTGTGTTCGACAGCACTGTCGACCGGGGCGACACCGCGACTCTGCGCGTCAGCAGCGTGATAAAAGGCTGGCAGGAAGCCCTCACCATGATGCCCCAGGGTTCCAAATGGAAACTGTTCATTCCTCCGGATCTGGCTTACGGGGAACAGGGCGCAGGCGACAATATCGGACCAAACGAGACCATCATTTTTGAGGTGAATCTCATTGATGTGTTAGATGATGAATAAGATAGCTCAGGGAATTATTCAATAAAACACCATTCAGCAATTAACCAACTTGAATTAGCTGGTTATTCAATTATTCTACCGTCATTCCCAGGAAAGGAATGACGGCTTTTTTTGAATACAAAATTGCTATTATACCGAGCCTCCTTAGGCTCTGCTGAAAAAAATACATTAAATTACTCAATATTAAGCCTTCAACTGTTCTTCAGCAGACCCCAATTAAATCAAAGTGCCATCAGATTCCGCTCAAAGTAGGTTGTACCGATCTAATTTTCCCATCAGAATCAAACTCAAGAGGATCCATACATACTTCCCGGTGAAATCCGGCTGCACTACCCATATCAATACCATGGGGGCGGTTGAAGCGATGATAAACAATATACCACTCATCTTTTCCGGGCCTTTTAAGTACTGAATTGTGACCGGTCCCGTAGATCATTTTCTGATTATCCCGGGCAAGAACCAAATTATCTTCAGGAATGTTCAGCTCCCCAACAGGGGAATCAGATGTCGCATAACGAACGCGATAATCAGGACTTCGTGTATCATTCTCAGACCACATAAAATAGTAACGGTCGTCCCGGTAAAAGACTTCAATCCCTTCGCGAAAAGTCCCGTCAGCAGGAGTCATAACTTTCACGGTTGATCGATCGAGCGAAACCATATCATCATTGAGTTCAACTACGGCCAAATATCCATTGCCCCAATAAAGAAAATCTTTTCCAGAAACCGGATCATGAAAAACATCCGGATCAATTTCCTGACCGTTTTCCACCCCTTCGGGTTTCCAGTCGATGAGGGGATCACCGCTATCGGTAAAAGGTCCTGCCGGATCATCTGCCACAGCCACCCCGATTTTTTGAGCCGCGGTAAAGTAATAAAAATACTTATATCCATCATCTGTCTCTTTCTCAATAATAGTTGGTGCCCAGGCATTACGAGGCCCCCATGGGACATCTTCTTTTAGATCCAGGATTTCACCCTCATTCTCCCAGTGGACAAGATCATCGGAAGAAAAGGTCTCAAAATAATCACCAGACCAGTTGTGATGACCGTCACTTGTGGGGTACAAATAAAATTTTTCATGTTTTTCGGAATACAGCACTTCCGGATCGGCATAATATCCGTCGAGAACAGGATTTTTATCAACATTGGCCGTCACATCAAAGGATTTTGCATCCAAACCGTCCAATTCAACCTTGTATGTGACCGGTCCTTCTGAGAAATCCACTTTCCCCTTTGGTTCAAGGGATGCTCCAAAATCCGAATAAAAACCAGGATCGAATTCATCCAAAACGGCGCCTGGTTTAAGAGGAAGGTATATCTTTCTCTCTTCATCATCCACGACTATATTCCTTTCCTTCACTTCATCAGACTCAACACCGGAAAATCCAAGCGAACCGGCATTTCCCCACTTGCTGATCAGACGGTCCAATTCTTTTTTTGTAATGGGAAGAACGCTTCCGTGACGGGGATGAAAATCCATGGAAATATCCTCATCAACCACGGAAAAATTTTCCAGGTCATCAGACTCGGTAAATTCGTACCGTCCCTCCATATAAACATCGTACATAAGGATGTATTTTTCTTCACCGATTAATTTAAACACACCCGAACCTTCCACAGCTTCATCAGTTTGTTGAAGATATTCATCCCTGATCTCGTACCCTTCTGTAAGATTGTCAGAAACCGCTTTTTTTATGCCATCGCCATGTCCTTCGGTTTTAAAAAACAAGTGATACTGGCCATCCTTTTTAACAATGTCCCCGTCAATACATGCCTTTTCTTCCGGATGAAAAAGTAATTGTTGAGGTTTGGTTTCCAGACCAGAGAAATCGTCATTGGCATAAGCATAATAAATGATGTCATGCCCACCGGGTTGCAACATGGAAAAATAGACCATATATTTGCCGGCATCCTCGTCATAAATGGTCTGAGGGGCCCAAACGCGGGTAACATCACTAAAATCATCAGAAAACTCTTCAGGTATATTGACAACCGAATGTTCCCAATTGACCAGATCATCCGAGCGTAGCATCACCATGGCATGGTTCGACCATCCATCATCGGGAACGTACAGATCGGTGAGCACCATGTAAAATTTCCCATCTTCCCCCCTGAGAATATGCGGATCACGAACCCCTCCTCTCGAACTGATGCTGTCGGGGGCTATGACCGGTTCATTGTAGTTCAGGGCCTTATAATTATATCCATCCGGGCTCACTGCATAATGCACAGCCTCCTCACCCGGACCGTTGCCGGTAAAATAGGCAAAGAGATAAGCCGAATCCTTGACCTCCGGCTTCTCCGTCAAATCATCGTTGTCCCCGTTTTTATCCGAAGGGCTTTCCTTTTGCCCACAGGAAAAAAACACCGCCAAAAGCACCAGGAATAAAATAGTCCTTAAAAAAGAATCATAGTTAACAGATCTCATAATATTTTCATTTGATAATTTCATAATCACACACTTCATTTATTCATCTCCAACCAGCCGTTTCATCTCAGAGGCCGCCAGCAGCCAGGCACCAACTCCAAAATTGGATGTGGAATCTTCATCTACCACCTGGTCGGGTATGGCCCGTTCACCAATGGGCTGAACATAACCAATACGGCCATCATCCTGAAGAGCAGTAGATGTCAAATATTCCCAGGATCTTTTCACTGTTGGGAGATACTCTTCTTTGGAAAGTACGTCATTGTTGATGCCCCACAGGAAACCGTAAGTAAAGAAAGCTGTCCCGCTGGTTTCGGGGCCAGGGGCATGCTCCGGATCCAGTATGCTCCGGGTCCAGTATCCTTCGGACTGTTGAACATCTTTAAGAGTTTCGGCCATTTTCCTGAAATCGGCCAGAAATTCATCGTGGTGATCAAAATCTTCGGGAAGATCCTGCAACACCTTAGCCAGTCCGGCAAAAACCCATCCATCTCCACGGGCCCAAAAATCTTTTTTGTCATTAAGGGATTTATGCTCAGGATAAACATACTTTTCATCGCGGAAAAACAGTCCGGTTTCTTCATCGTACATGATGCTTTTGGCGTAACTGTAATATTCATACAGTTTGGTGAGATAAAGCTCATCACCGGTGAGCCGGTAAAGCTTGGTCATCACCGGCATGACCATATAAAGCCCGTCGGCCCACCACCAGTAATCCACCGAATCGGTGCTCATCTGATACTCCATAACCTCTTTGGCACGGGCTATCATCTCTTCATCTTTTTCTTCAGAAAGATTGTAAAGATCAATATAGGTCTGGAAACATATCTGCCAGTCGCCAAACAAAACATATTCGTCCGACTCCCCATAGCTGTATTGCCACTCTTCAGGATCGGGTGATTGTGCTCCCATCCACTGATTGTGCCCGGCCCATTCCCGGGAATATTCCAGATACCGGTCAATGCCGGTTATCTTATAGGCCTCAATATTCCCGGTATGATAAGCCGCATTATCCCAAAAGGCACGGCCGTGTTCGGGATGATTCTGTTGCCAGTGATCGTTAACTATTACAATCAACGACTCCACTTCTTCTGCATCCGGCAACGATTCGGAAGAATCGACACTGGCCGTAACGGTCAGGGTCAGAAATGAAAAAAAACTAAAAAAAAGAAACTTCATTGGTTTACGATTAAATTAAACACTATAAACAGGGGATTCAAACATTGTTGGCATTTTTCATCCTAAAACAAATAATTTTTCAATGTAAGACAATTGAAACGGGTATGACAAGGTTTGCCACAAAAGAATTTGTATAAACTTCAATCATGCGAGTTCCCTGTCTGCCGACAGGCAGGCATCAGACCAATAACTCAGGGTCTGCTGAAAAACAAATATTATGCTTATTTTTAGAATCTTACAACTTTGTTTGATTTCTGGAAGTGCAAGGTTTTTTGTGAAATTGATTGCCAGGTGTCGCCGACCAGTTTAATAAAAACCTTCGACTTACCTGTTCCATTCCATACCACTATATAAAAAAGAGTGAAACCGTCATTTCTGACAGCCCCACTCCTTTCACACACAACTAATAAAACCTATATAAAACAGTCACAATATAATCAAAGTTCTTTTAGTTATGAAAAAATAGTACTGAAAAATGACCAATGATCACATAATTAATTTCAGCCTGCAACTTTAACCTGATTAAGATCATTATCCGAAAGCAGGATAAATTCACTCTCCGCCCAGTTTTTCTGAAGCCAAAGTCAACTGCTGTTCAAAATAGTCTCTGGTCCGGAAACCTTCATCCTGATATTCCCATCCGCTGAAAAAGGCATATTCAGCCGGGCGATCTTCTTCAATTCCAATCGCAACCATGTGGGTTTCAACGATGCCATCTCCATCGTCAGGGGATTTCCAGAATTCGATGAAATCATCTCCGGGAACAAGCAGAGCCATACCCAGATTTTCTTCAAGCATGCCCTGTTCTCCATGACTGGCGATAATTTTAAAGCCATTCTGCTCCATTTCGAAAGCTTCCTTTTGTTCCATATTGACGATGCCTGTAACCAGATCTTCGTCGCCCTGAAGTCCGTCGACAAACACCTTACTCCTGTAAAACAGGTCGCCGGCATAGATGGAGATCCTGTGCGTAATATCATACCGGCGGTCATCAACCGGCACACCTTCAAACCCCAGCTCCAACATGGCACGTACAGGGCCCTCTGTTATAAACCGGTAAGTTCCTTTTTCACATTCTCCCACACGTGTCACTTCATCACCAATGCGGATGCCAATGGCACCTGCACCAAGGGAACTGCCAACTTTCAGGATATCCATTCCCCAGTCATCCAACTCGTGATAGTTCTGACCGCGAATACCGGCCGAATCAAGAGCCATATCAGAGGTCTGCTTTCCAAATATATCCATCCCGTTGCGGGCATCATAATAATTCCGGAAGCCGACCTTATCGTTCTCCCACGCCGGACCTTCCATCTGAAAGATTCCTGATATGGATTCACTATCGGTACTTTCCAGGCGTTCAGCATCTGTGACTTCCTCATAAGGTTTTTCTTTATTACCAAACCTTATATTGGTGCGTTTCGGGAAATCGGGCAATTCTTCTTCAGGAACGGCATTAAAATAAAGCCTCTTTTGCTCATTGGCTTCAAGGTCAACCAAAAAAGCAAGTTCGTCCCATTGGCCGTCTCCATCCAGGTCATCGCATTGAGCAGGAAGTTGGTTCCCTTCCTCATCAACCACCTCAATGTGGTTTTCGCCAATTTCACCGGGCAGATAATCTTCCACCTCGTTTAAATCAAGTACAACAGCTTTATCAGCCATCGCCGCATCGCTGTCATTGGAAACTTCAAACCCGCTTTGGGGAGGATTGCATCCAGCCACCAGGGCCGCTGCCATCAGCAAAGAAAAAATGGACTTGGTTTGCATAATTTTTATAATTAATTAGTGTTCATCTATAGATTTAGCAAAGTTTGCTTCTGGTCATGTGTCTGTTCAGAAAGTGCCAATTGTAAGGCTTGCGAATCCGCCAAAAGCGCAGTTTACTCACGTAAATGAGTATTTTGGCGGATTCGTGTAACGCAGCAAGTGGTACTTTACAATAGTCCGTTAAATTTTTTTAAGTGTTTGTTATTCAATTTTTTAAATACAAGGGAGTATTTATATTAAAACACAGATTATCAGCAACATACGAATCTTCTTAGATCTTAAATCCAAAAATCTAACGATCTATTGACTTTATGGACAGACACTAATTTAGATTAAATTTCGTTTTCGCCTTTCACATAGCCAAAGTTGGCCAGAATACCGCCATCGACATATAAAACATGACCGTTAACAAAATTACTGGCCCCACTGGCGAGGAAAAGAGCGGCATTTCCCACATCATCAGGCTCGCCCCATCGACCGGCGGGTGTGCGCGTCATCACCAGGTCGTTAAAGGGATGATTGCCTTCACGAATTGGTGCCGTTTGCTCGGTGGCAATATAGCCGGGCCCAATGCCATTCACCTGAATATTATACCGGGCCCATTCGCATGTCATGTTGGCTGTCAACAATTTCAGACCACCTTTGGCGGATGCGTAGGCCGACACCGAATTACGTCCGTACTCACTCATCATGGAGCAAAGATTGATGATCTTGCCCTTTCGGCGTTCGATCATTCCAGGTACCACCCGTTTGGAAACAATAAAGGGTGAAACCAGGTCAATATCGAGCACCTGCTTGAATTCGGACACCGGCATATCAAGTATGGGAACCCTTTTGATCAGTCCGGCATTATTAACAAGTATATCCACCGGGCCGACTTCCTTCTCAATATATGACAGGCCATTGTCTACCTCCTCTTCATTGGTCACATCAAAAGCATGCACAAAAACCTTCACGCCGTCGCTGAGATACTCTTTTGCGGCCTTTTCCAGTTTCTCCTGTGATCGTCCGTTAACAACCACTGTAGCTCCGGCTTTCCCGATGGCTTTCCCTATGGCCATTCCAATACCGTGGCTACCACCAGTTACCAGAGCCACCTGACCTGAGAGATCAAAAAGTTGGTTAATAAAACTCATATTTTTGTTTTTTTGATACAACAATTCCGTTACCGGAGCTCCTGCTGGGTATACTTATCCATATCAGCAAAATCCTGATTTTCGCCTGCCATGCCCCATATGAAGGAATAACTGCCGGTACCTGAAGCACTGTGAATGCTCCATGAAGGCGAGATCACAGCCTGTTCATTTTTCATCCAGATGTGCCGGGTTTCATCGGGTTGGCCCATCAAGTGACAAATGGTTTCATTTTCAGGAAGTTCAAAATAAAGGTATGCTTCCATTCTTCTTGCATGCAGGTGGGGCGGCATGGTATTCCATACACTGCCTGTTTTTAGCTCAGTAATCCCCATCTGCAATTGACAAGTCGGCAACACACTGTTCACAATCATTTTGTTGATGCGGCGCTCATTGGCCCCTTCCGGAGCCCCGAGATCGGCTACTTCGGCCATGTCAAGGGTAACTTTTTTGTTGGGATAGGCTTTATGAGCCGGGGTGCTGTTGAGGTAAAGATGAGCCGGTTCTGAAGCATTGACAGATTCAAACAAAACCTCCTTGTTGCCACTTCCAAGATAAAGCGCTTCCTTGAAGCCAAGTTCAAATACCTGACCATCAACCGTGATCCGGGCATCACCTCCGATATTAATGACTCCCATCTCACGGCGCTGAAGGAAGTATTCAGCCTTGATCTCTTCAAAAGGCTCCAGCTTCAGAAAACGGTCGGTTGGTACGGCCCCCCCTACAATGATTCGATCATAAAGAGAATAAACAACATTGATCTCTCCGGGAACCATCACATTTTCTACCAGAAAATCCTTTCGGATCCGTTGTGTATCATAGCTTTTAAAGTCAGCAGGATGCGCCGCATACCTTAATTCATAATTCATAGTCATACATTTTAAAAATTATACAATCAATCGATCAATATTTCGTCAAATTCGAGTATTTTAACCATGCCCGGATCTATATCCTCAGGTGTTTCATTGCCCTCTCCCTGTCCTACCCTCTGGACATACAGGTGAAGGCGTTCCTGTTCCCGCCAAAGTTCAGTATCATAGGAGGGTTCCCATTGTCCCACGCGAATTCCTGGCACAGTATATAACGACCAGTCCATATTATCAACATCCGATGAAGCCACGCAGATCCGGTTGTTTTGTTCCCGGTCCCTGAAAATCACATTCAGGGAATGGGTCTCTTCGGAAAAAAGGACCTGGGGACGGCTAACAGGGATACGTCTGCTTCCGCCACCCGATAATGAAAACGGTGTTTCCCGATTGGTGACCTGTGAAACCTGCCATTGGCCCTGCCTGAAATAGACTACGAAAAACTGAGGGACCTCCTCTCCTTCCGGGCGCCAGTAGGAGGCAATATAAGGTCTCCCACGGTGATCGGCCGTAATGGAAGTCTGATTGATCAAATCACTCCCTTGCGGGATCTTCAATGCATATTCAGCATTCCTGGCCGTCACGGGCATCTGAAATTGTTCGCCCCCACTGCTTTGCCAGGTTTGTCCCCCATCTTCGGAACGTGCATAGCAAAGATCATGGTTGGTGGCTACATCCCATGTTTCCCGCCAAACCCATGATAAATGAATGGTTCCTTCCTGATCCACGCCCATCTGCCAGTAAGCGTTCCGCTCTCCTTCACCATCAATAAGGTTGTCGTGTAAACGATGCCATTCACCAGCATCAGTGTCATAGCGATTCAGAACCAGATTTCCCTCCCCGGAGGCACCGTACCGGTAGGCAAACAATAAATCGCCATCCGGCAATTTGTAAAACTCCGGGTAAGTCACACCCCTATCCTCTAATGCACCTGTCATCGGCAAACGCTCAGTAAACTCAAGTGAACCGGGTTGTTTACTACGACAATAGTTGAGCGGCCCGTCATGATGATCCCAGGCCATATGCAGATAACCATCTCCATCAACCATTATACTTATAATATTGTGGGCATCACTGACATTTCCCTCCATCCCGGTGCGTTGGGAAGTCCATTTTTCACTGTCAAGCGCCCTTTTGGCGACCACCACATGCCCTGTGGAATCGTACCAGGCGGCATACTGATGATCTTTATAGCTGACTACGGAGTTTTTCCGAAAAACAGTCGCATTAACGGATGTACGGGACCAGCCCCCGGATATCTCCACAACGTTCGGATTCAGCTCCAAAGGTTGAGCAGAGACGGAAAACACGAAGCCCATAAATAGCAACGCCGTGCTTAAAATTTGCTTACCTGGGAAAAAGTTCTTCATATATATTTCAAATAATACTTCACTGCAATATTTCTCCACAAACCCCTCAACGGCCATCCACATTTACAATCTACTCCAAAGGGTAAAAACAGAGTAATCAGCTCCAGGCTCAGACACCGGAAAATTCCTTTGCGATTTCGGAGGCCATGGACGATTCACGTGGGATTAATCGAACAGGAATATGAAACGCCTCATTCGGCATATTGCCATTGTCAATATTTTCTATAATGGCCCGGGCTACCTGATTTCCCATCTCAAAGGCATTTTGTTCCACCGAAGTAAGTGAAGGATCGATCAACTCCGCAAAAGGCTCATTGGCAAAGCCGGTGACACAAACCTCTCCGGGTACGGTCACATGCATATTTTTCAATTCCTTCAGAGCCCCCAGGGCCGAGTAATCACTGGAAGCAAAAACCGCATCGATCCGGCCTTCTGAAACCAGTCTTCTGACGGCCACTGCTCCGGTTTCCTGGACAATACAGTTTTCGATCAACAGAGATGGATCATATTCAATACCAGCCTGCTCCAGGGCATATTTATAGCCATTGAACCGTTCCCGGTATACATTGACATGCAAAGCGCCGGCAAAATGGGCAATCCGTCTGCAACCGGACCTGATCAGGTGCTGAGTGCTGCGCAAAGCCCCCAGGAAATTGTCATTAATGATCCGGGGACCGGGCATTTCGTCTGAAACACGGTCGAACTGAACCAGAGGCACGCCTTCATCAACAATCTGCTGAAGATGTTCAAAGGTCTTCGTCTCAACAGAATGAGAAATAATGATACCACCCACACGGTTGCTCAACAATGAGCGAACCGCTTTCTCTTCAAGCTCTCTTTTTTCGTGGGTCTGACTGATCAGGAGATGGTACCCCGCCGGATTGAATATGGCCTCCACACCACTGATCACATGACTGAAAAAATGCCGGTTGATCCGCGGAACGATCATTCCTATGGTGCCACTGCTCCCCTTCCTGAGTGAAGATGCCAGTACATTGGGCTGATATCCCATCCTGGCAGCCATACTCAGCACTTTTTCACGGGTACTGGCGCGAACACGTAAATTGCCCGCCAGTGCACGCGATACGGTGGAAGGAGTAACGCCCAGTTCATGAGCTATGTCTGTGATGGTTACACGTCGTTTGACCATGTTTTCTCATTTCAGCAATACAAAAATACAAACGTTTGCATTAATAACACAAATATTTCTCATGTTTTTTTCTTCTCCAGAGATTTTTTGGTCTTAGTCAGACAAAAAACAATCTCAATGCATAAAAATAACATCTCCCGGAAATGGCATGAACATGTCGCACCTGCACATCTTCTTTTTTGACTTATTTTCAACGCTTTTTAATGCCAATCAGCCATTTAAATTTTCTTCAAAAGTCAAAATGCCAGCACCATTTTATGAATTTTTCAAAAGAAAAACAGTCAAAAACTTGACCAGGAAAAAAGAATAAATTATATTCGTGTCCGTTAACGACAATTTTGCGACACAAAACACAAGATACCATGGAAAAATTCATTCATCCGGATTTTCTATTGGAAGGTAAAACTGCGAAAGAGTTATATCATCAATATGCAGAGAACCTTCCCATCATCGATTTTCACTGTCATTTGCCCCCCAAACTCATCGCTGAAGACCACAATTTCGACAATATTGGTGAAGTCTGGCTGGAAGGAGACCATTATAAATGGCGGGCTATGCGCACGAACGGTATTCCCGAAAAGTATTGCACCGGCCCGGTCTCCTTTTATGAAAAATTCATCAAATGGGCCGAAACGGTTCCCTACTCTGCCGGGAACCCTCTGTATCACTGGACACACCTCGAACTGGCACGGTATTTCAACATTTATGAATTGCTCGGGCCGAAAACCGCAGAAACCATCTACAGGGATGCATCGGAAATGCTCCGGCAAAAGGATTTTTCGGTCAGGCAACTTCTCAATAAAATGAATGTTGAGATGGTTGGCACCACTGATGATCCGGTGGATTCTCTCGAATATCATGAAATGCTGAAAGATTTTCACGTACAGGTAAGGCCTACCTGGCGCCCCGATAACCTCATCAAAACAGACAACCCGGACACATTTAACCAATACATCCAAAAACTGGAAAATGCATCAGACCAAAAAATAGACAATTACGTCACCCTGTTGGAAGTTCTTGACCAACGGCACGCCTTTTTCGATAAAATGGGTTGCCGTGCTTCCGACCACGGTCTGGAACGAATGTATTACACCGATAAAAAGGGAACCGATCCGGAAAAAGCTTTCAAAAAATTAAGAAACGGTGAAACCTTGAACGAAAAGGAAACAGAAGGATACCGTTTCTCAATCATGCAGGAACTCTGCAAATTGAACCACAAGCGTGGATGGGTACAACAATTCCATCTGGGTGCCATGCGAAACAATAATTCAAGGAAATTCGAACAACTGGGACCCGACACGGGATTCGATTCCATCGGCAATCCACAGAACAGCTACAAAATATCACGTTTTCTCGACAGCCTGGACGTCAGTGATCAATTAACCAAAACCATTCTATATAATCTCAACCCGGCAGACAACGAAATGCTTGTGTCCATGACCGGCAATTTCCAGGACGGATCGGTCCCCGGCAAAATACAATACGGAGCGGCCTGGTGGTTCCTTGACCACATTCAGGGCATGGAAAAACATCTTGCCGATGTCTCAACACTGGGACTGCTTTCACGATTTGTGGGCATGGTCACCGACTCAAGAAGCTTTCTGTCCTTCCCGCGGCACGAGTTTTTCAGAAGAATTGCCTGTAACTACATCGGCAGCGAAGTAGATAAGGGAGTCATCCCCAATGATAAAGAGATTCTGAAGACCATGGTGGAAGGCATATCATGGCGGAATGCGAATGAGTTTTTCAAATTATAAATGAGTGCGGTATAAAAAGGTATATTTTTGTCAATATCGAGGCGTTTAAAATTTTTGTACCGGAGTTAACTGATTGTTAATGAGGATGCAAAAATTTCAAACAACGAAGAGTTTGGCAATAAAGATGCTTTTTAGACCGGGCTCATAAATTCAAGGTAGGTTTTTAGTAATTAGTTTTCAATTCGTTGTAATTTAAAGGCACAAGTTAATCAGGCAGCAAGTGGAAGGGAAATGCAATTGAAAGATCATATATTGTAAACATCTATCTGCAATAGTCCGTTAAGCTTTTGTAAAAACTTGACTATTAGTTGTTTATAAGATATACATTTTAAAAGCTAAGATACTGATTATTAATTTCATATGATTCATCTCATATCTTAAATCTAAAAATCTAACGGTCTATTGTATCTGCATAAGTCTGAAAAAGAAACAACCATGAATCAAAAAGTAGTGACATTTGGCGAAATCATGCTGCGACTTTCCACTCCCGGCTATCAGCGTTTCACACAGGCGTCTTCATTCGATGTCAATTACGGTGGTGGTGAAGCAAATGTGGCAGCATCTCTGGCCAATTTGGGCATAGAATCAAGATTTGTAACACGATTACCCGAAAACGATATTGGGCGGGCCTGTCGTATGGAAATGAATCGCTACGGCATTGACACCAGTTACATCCAAAACGGTGGTGAGCGACTTGGCGTTTACTTTCTTGAAACCGGCGCTGTAGCCCGACCGAGCAAGGTGATTTACGACCGGGCCCATTCATCCTTTTCAGAGGTAAAAACCAACACATTCGATTGGGATGCCATCTTTGAAGATGCCGGATGGTTTCACTGGACCGGCATCACACCCGCAGTGTCGCAGCAGGCAGCAGATGTTTGCCACGAAGCCATAAAAGTCGCCAACAAGAAAGGAATAACGGTCTCGTGCGATCTGAATTTCCGAAAAAATCTCTGGAAATACGGCAAAAAGGCCAGTGATGTCATGCCTGAACTGGTGGCCGGTTGTGACATTGTACTCGGAAATGAAGAGGATGCATGGATGGTCCTGGGCATTCAGCCCAAAGGAGTGAATATCGAGGGGGGTCAGGTGAACGCAGAAGCTTACCGGAGTGTTTCAGAACAGATTATGAAACAATATCCCCGGGTCCAAAAAGTGATTACCACGCTGCGCGGCTCGGTCAGCGCGAGCCATAACACCTGGTCAGGCGTTCTATACGATGGCAAAAACCTGCTTACCGCCCCCACCTATGACATCACCCATATCGTGGATCGCGTAGGCGGAGGTGACTCTTTCATGGCCGGACTGATCTACGGCTTGCTAACTTATGAGGATGACCAGAAGGCCCTGAATTTCGCCACCGCAGCATCCTGTCTGAAACACACCATACACGGCGATTTCAACGAAGTTTTACCCGCTGAAGTAGAGAAATTGATGGGTGGCGATGCTTCAGGCAGGGTATCCCGCTGATCTATAAAACCAAAAACAATATGGCAAAATACACCAGAATAGAAGTGTTTCAGAAAATGAAAGAGACCGGTGTGGTCCCGGTTTTCTATCATCCCGACCCGGAAGTCGCAAAAAAAGTCTTAAAAGCCTGTTACGACGGCGGGATCAGAACTTTTGAATGGGTCAATCGCGGGGATTTTGCGCATGAAATATTCTGCGAACTCAACAAATACGCTTTAAAAGAACTTCCGGGAATGATGCCTGGAGCTGGCTCTGTGGTGGATGAAGCCACCGCAGCTATTTATATTCAGGCCGGTGCCAACTTCATTGTCTCCCCCCTTCTGAATGAAAATATGGCCAGAATTTGCAACCGAAGGAAAATCATGTGGGCACCTGGTTGCGGATCTGTTTCAGAAATCAACAAAGCAGAAGAGCTTGGAGCGGAACTGGTGAAAATATTCCCCGCATCAGAAGTGGGCGGACCATCTTTTGTAAAAGCCATCAAAGGCCCCTGCCCCTGGACTAATATTATGCCCACCGGTGGCGTTGACACCACCCGCGAAAACCTGAAACAATGGTTCGATGCAGGAGTTACCTGCGTGGGAATGGGATCCAAACTTTTCCCAAAGGATATTATCGAAAAAGGTGATTTCGAGGCGCTCACCAATAAAGTGAAAGAACTGACCGATACAATTAATGAACTCAAATCAAAATAACTATGACAAGTTCAATGAGTAATCTCAATCTCGATGGAAAAATTGCAGTGGTAACCGGTGGCGGGGGCGTCATTTGCTCCGTCATGGCAAAAGAACTGGCCACTCATGGTGTAAAAACCGCGATTCTTGACCTCAAACAGGATGCAGCTGACGAAGTGGCAAAAGAGATAAAAGAGAGCACCGGTGTGGAAAGCATTGGTTTTTCAGCCAATGTACTGGACCGAAAGTCTCTGGAAAATGTAAAAAAAGAGATCAACAGCAAATTAGGTCCCATTGATCTGCTTATTAACGGAGCCGGCGGTAATTCGGCCTCAGCCACTGCCAAAGTTGACAAGATAGAGCCTGACGATGACCTTAAAGACACTTTCTTCGGGTTGGAACTGGATGGTTTTGACAAAACGTTCGACTTAAACTTTAAAGGTACGCTGTTGCCTACCTTAGTTTTTGCACCCGATATGCTGGAGAAAAAGAACGGCGGAATTGTTAATGTATCATCAATGAACTCGTACCGTCCGCTGACCAGGATCCCGGCCTATTCTGCTTCAAAAGCTGCAATCAATAATTTCACACAGTGGCTGGCCGTTCATTTTGCCAAAACCGGGATACGGGTCAATGCCATTGCTCCGGGATTTCTGCTGACCAACCAAAACCGTTTTCTGCTGGTTGACGAGAAAACCGGAAAATCCACGCCACGGGGTAAAAAGATCATCAACGGAACCCCTATGGAAAGATATGGCACCCCCGAAGAACTATCCGGGACGGTAGTGTTTCTGCTGTCCGACTGGGCAAAGTTCATAACGGGAATTGTTGTTCCGGTAGATGGCGGGTTTAGTGCATACAGCGGAGTTTAAGGGTAATCGATCTTTCAAAACATGCAAACGGGAAATTCTGTAAACCGGTTTTCCCAACCATTTCAATATTCACACCAGTCAAAAACCATAAAAAAGCGAAAATAATGGCACTTCAACTGAAAAAAAACTGCAAATACGCAATGGTTGTTCCCACCAGTATGGGACTGCGGATCACCCCCGAGAACGGGCAACCTGTCCACAGCAGTGACAACTTCAAAATGCAGGCCACCAGTGCCGAGACCAATGTGGCCAGCATTTCCTCCTACCTGGGATTGCCTGTAAAAGTTCTGACCACCTTTGTAAAAGGCAGTCCTCTTGCTCAATTTATCAAAAGCAATCTGCACAGCCGCCACATGGAATTCGAAGGAGCTGATGTGGACCAGGGGGGTCCATGGGGCTACCGGCATCAGTTCAATGTCGCCGACAGCGGTTACGGCGGACGAGGTCCCCGTGTTCACAACGACCGTGCCGGAGAGATCGGACGCACCCTCAATGTCAAAGACTTCGACCTGGAACGGATATTCGGGCAGGAAGGCGTTCAGATTGTTCATCTTTCAGGACTGATCGGTGCCCTTTCCCCCGAAACCGGGAAATTCTGCCTTGAAATTGCCCGGGCAGCCAAGAAACACGGCACAGCCATTTCTTTCGACCTCAACTACCGGGCTTCTTTCTGGGAAGGTCGCGAAAAAGAACTGCATGAGATATTTTCTGAAATTGCTTCCATTTCTGACATTCTGATTGGAAATGAAGAGGACTTCCAGCTTTGCCTTAACATTGAAGGGCCCGAAGCAGGTGGTAAAGAAATTTCAGAAAAGATCGACAACTTCAAAGAGATGATCCAGCGGGTCAGGAAAACCTATCCCAATGCCTCCGTATTCGGTACGACCCTGCGGCAGGTGGTCAATGCCAACGAACACCTCTGGGGTGCCATTATGCTCGAGGGTGACGACTGGCACGTCATCGAGCCCCGTCCCATCCGGGTGCTTGACCGCATTGGCGGTGGTGACGGATTTGTCGGCGGGCTGCTTTATGGCATTCTGAGAAGCTGGCAGCCAGAAAAGTGGGTGCAGTTCGGATGGGCCACCGGTGCCCTGGCCACCACATTCCTAACCGATTATGCCCAACCTGCCGACGAAGATATGGTCTGGAGCCTCTGGAGCGGAAATGCACGAGTAAAAAGGTAGAGACATCATGTCGATAGATCGTTAGATTTTTAGATTCAAGATTTAAGTTGACCCATATATTGTTGATAATCTGTATTTTAATCAATAGTCCATTAAAAAAAGGCTAAACGCAGAGACGCCATGACGCTAAGTTTTTATTATAAGAGAGTTATGATTTATTTCTTTGTTTCATATACACTTAATTACGGGATACTTAAAAAGCTTAACTGAGTATTGTTAACTCAATAGATCGTTAGATTTTTAGATATTAGATTTAAGATGAATTGTATAATGCTGATATACTGTTATTTATAATGTAAAACCTCAAGATTTTAAACAATTGAATTACAAAGCCTTAAATAAAGTTCAACGGACTATTGTCATGTATTGTTTCACCAATTTTCAAAACCATCATTGAGCCTTCTTACAAAAATCTATTTTTGTAAGGGACTCATCACTCAATCAAACAAAATGATATATTTTCAACGTGGTTCAGAAAACGATGTTTTAGGTGCTGAAGACTTAAAAGAAGCCCTCTTCACGGCCCTTGAAAAGCTGGGGCCGCGCGACAAGATAGTCGCCGTTCCACCCGATTATACGCGGTATCACTCCAAAGCGGGCGAGCTTACCGCTTATGCTTTGGAGTATTACGGCAGGAAACTGACAGATATTTTACCGGCCCTGGGCACTCACAATCCTATGACCGGTGAACAGATCGAAGACATGTTTCCGGGTGTTCCGGGCTCCTTATTTCGCGTACACGACTGGCGAAACGATATTGTTACCCTCGGCGTAGTACCCGGATCATACATATCTGAGCTCACCGGCGGACGCATTGATTATGACTGGCCGGCCCAGGTCAACCGGATACTGACAGAGGGCGGACACGATCTGATCCTCTCCATCGGACAGGTCGTACCCCATGAGGTCATTGGAATGGCC
>JAWOCV010000042.1:0-3551 GCA_046483585.1 Marinilabilia sp. | reverse complement strand
CACATGCTGCTGACAGCCCGGGAAAAGAAACTTCTGCCACTGGCGGCCGATCTGGCAGCAGTCCTCGAAGAACGAGATCCCCTGCCGCGGGATGCCGGGATCGACATCAACCTCCGTGTGGAAGAGTTGCGCCGTCTCCGGAAAGAGAAACGTGAAAACGGACCATGGAAACGCATCAGCAAAGTAGCCCTTCAATATTGTAAGATGTTTCAGAGATCATCGGAGAATGGCCGTTTTGATCCTTACCATTCGGGTCTTCTGATTGCCGGCGCCTGGCCGGAGCGCATTGCCAGGCAACGGGAAGGCAATGAAGTGCGCTTTCAACTGGCCGGAGGGCAATACGCCACGGCCCCCCATTCCGATGATCTGGCCCATCACGAATGGCTGGCCATTGCTCACATGGATGCCCGCCAGGGGCAGGGAAAGATATTCCTTGCCGCGCCCCTGAACCCTGCTGATCTGGAATCCATAGTCCATCATTCTTCAACAATCAGTTGGGATACCCGAAAAGGCGGGTTGATCGCTTCTGAAGACCAATGCATCGGAAACATTGTCATCCGTTCAAAAACCATGGAAAAGCCGCCCCGGGAAGAGGTCGTCAGTGCCATTTGTGACGCCATAAAAAAGGAGGGTGAAAACCTGCTCAATTTCAACCCTGAAGTAGAACAGTGGCAAAACCGGATCCTGAGCCTCCGCCACTGGCGTCCCGGAGAAGAATGGCCCGATGTCTCCAGGCAAACGCTTCTCAAAAACTGTGATCAATGGCTCCTACCCTACCTCGCAGGTGTCACGAAAAATGAAGATCTGAAAAAGATCGACCTGATCAATGCCCTCCATTATCACCTCGATCCGGAGAAACAGCAACAACTGGAAAAACTGGCTCCTCAAAAAGTAAAGGTCCCCAGCGGATCGGCCATCCGCCTGAAATATAGCCCCGATGGTTCGCCGCCCGTTTTGGCGGTCCGATTGCAGGAAATGTTCGGACAAGCCGATACACCCCGGATCAATAACAACCAGATCCCGGTCCTTCTGCATTTATTGTCTCCGGGATTTAAGCCCGTCCAGGTCACTTCCGATCTTCAGAACTTCTGGAACAACACTTATTACGAAGTGCGGAAAGAGTTGAAAAACCGTTACCCCAAACACGTCTGGCCCGACGATCCGTGGAATGAACCGGCGGTTAGGGGGGCGAGAAGGAAGAAGAGATGATTTTTGAAAAAACAGTCCCTTTTTTCTCCGGTTCATAGTTGTTGTCGCTCACCATGGCATCCAAAAAAATTTGGGCAAAATCCTTAAAGCCCCCGGAGTGGGGCGATCGTATGGTAAAAAAAAGTTACCCAAAAACCCTGAGCCACGGCAGTGGTGACCCTCTTTGCACCCTGAAATTTTTTCTGTTATAGGGACACCCCTGCCGGGGCTTGGGTAGTTGATTTTCTGAGTGTCAATTACCATACGGTCGCCCTTGCCAGGGCTTTACAGGAAAAATCGCCATTTTAAACTACAGCCAAAAATTTTTGATAATCAATTATATAGCCCCTGCTTATAAAAAAATATTTCAACCCCGGTAAAATAAGAAATTTTGAACTGCCGGAGCTGAAATAATCATTAAAGTTTTCTGAATGCACTTTTCATCATTAATGCATTTCACCATCCGGATTGTAAGGCTGGTCCCAATTGGGCATAAAATTATAAGCGACGCCGGGAGTCATTTCAGGTCCGGGATTGGGGTCCATTGGTCCGCCATCCAAAGTAAAAGTTGTTCGGGCAATGTGTTTCAGCCAAACCACTTTGTGCGGATGTAGACTTCCGTCGGAAACATTTACCAGTTCGTGGTAATGGACAAAACCTCGTTCAGAATATTGCTCTGCCTTATCTCCTGTCCATTCATCAATAATTGCATCCACCTTAAACAACAATTCGCCGTCGGGCGCATCAGAAGACCACCATTGAGGTGCACCAAAAGGACCGGTGTTGTAATGTTTTCCAATCAGTTTATCCTTACCGGCTTTTACCCAGTAATGCCCGGGAACATCTCTTTTTCCGTCCGGACCGTCATCCGGACCGGCCAGGTAGTAATTCTTTCCGTCAACTTCGACTACTATGCCATGAACAAAACCTTCGTCCTGATTGGCCGACTTCAACTCAGCACTTTTCAGCTCTCCCTCCTGCTCATTGGGAATTAACGATTCCTCACAGGCGCTAATAAAAGCTACAACGCCTATCAAAGCTACAAAACGTAATACATTTAATTTTTTCATAATGAAACGAACATGAATTTTGGAGTGCCAAATTCAAAAAAGGGCATGAACAAAATTCATCGTGAGTTCCATTCGACCATTGACTGAAATAAATTTTATACGGATGAAATATTTTAAATTAGTAAATACACTCTGATAGTCGTTCAGCTTTCTCGTTCCTGACAAAAAAAAGACAACTAAATCCGGTTTTTTTGAAAAAGAAGTTATATCCCCTGTTTCGGCGGGGCTTTCAACGTTCCGTAAGAACAATAAATTACCAGTTTTTTACCTGATCTCTCAAACCGGCACAAGTCGACCCAAAATTCCTTTGCCGGCCATGTCTATGAAGTGGCACATTTTAAAGCGAAATCACTGGCACAAGAAAAGCGGAATCACGGACATATTTCGAAATTTTGTAAGCACCGGTCTCCCGAAAGCGCTTCCTCCCAAAAAACAACTCATTCGACAAGTAATATTAGGCATTGATAAACAAAACCTTGCATCCCAATTTTATTTTACGGAAGTTGATTAAAAATCCACTACTCATTCAGAAAAACCTCAGAGATTGAAGAACTTTTTCCAGGCATGCAAAGCATCCAACAAAATATTAACAAGCTTCATCCTTGGGTTTGTTCTGTATTTTTTCACCTCGTTAAATTTGATCCAGGCACAAGTAAAGGTTGATGACGATGGTAAAGCATTTTCCGGCGTAGCCGACCACCAATCGTGGACCAAAGCCACCAGTGACCTTCAGGCCGCCATCAATAATCTTTCCGATGCGGGAGGCGGCACTATATGGATAGCCGAAGGCACCTACATTCCCACAGAATTATACTCCGCCGCAGAGGGATCATCCACCACCGATCCTCGTAGCGCCACCTTTGTGATCAGAAGCAATGTAACGGTCATCGGTGGTTTTGAAGGGGATGAAAACAGTCCGGAGGAGAGACCGGAGGATAAATTCTCAAGCACAAATACGGTTATCCTCAGCGGCAACATTGATTTGTCGGACAGCAACGGAGGGAACAGCTATCATGTGGTCAATTTTCCGGCAGGCGTTGATGAAACAGCCAAAATTCAGGATGTGTACATTACAAATGGTAATGCCAACGGACCTAAAGCGCATTTCGCAACCAGAGGAGGCGGGGTGCATGCCAGAGTAGGCGGGGTGTTGAAAAACTGTATTATAGCCAATAACTTTGCTGAGACAGGGGGTGGTGGCGTCTATTTATATAAGGGAGGCCGAATGGAAGATTGTGCCATATATGACAACATCACAAATCAATATGGAGGCGGTGTTGAGCTCAATCTTGG
>JAWOCV010000019.1:0-8238 GCA_046483585.1 Marinilabilia sp. | reverse complement strand
AAAAGGGGAAATGCAGGGAAAAACAGCTTTTGGGAATGACTCATAGGCAGGGAATAGTGGATTATTCCCCGGCAATTGATGGAATTCATTCTTTTTTGGTTTAAATTTGTCTGCTAAGAAACCAGGTAACATCAATTGGTAAAAATGATCAATACGCGTTTGATATCATTCTTGTCCGTCCTTTTACTCGTGGGGTGCGGGCCTACACAGGAAGAGCAGGCTGCCGGAAAGCTTGAGGAGGCCATGAAACTGAGGGACAGCGGTCGTCTCAATATGGCCAGATTGAAGCTGGATACCATCATCGACCAGTACAGTGATCTCACAGAAGAGGTGGCCGACGCCCGTCGCCTTTTGGAGGATATTGAGCTGACCGAGCAGGAACGCAGCCTTGAATATCTCGACAGTGCCATTGTTGAAAAAGAGGCTGAGCTGGAGCCATTGATGGATGACTTTATTGTGTCGGACGAATACGGTTCCGAGATCATCTATATCCATCGTCGTCAGAGGCCTGAGGTCAGTTATAACCGGACTTTTATCAGGGCTCATCTCAATGAGAACGGGAATTTCTATATTTCAAGCCGTTATCACGGAAAGGAGTGGATCCGCCATAATCAGATCAAAGTCTACCATGCCGGGGAGTCGGTGACTTCTGAGAAAGTCCCGGAGGATGGTTTCAACAACCGTCGCTTTGAAGATGGAGAGGATAAATGGGAGATCGTTCGCTACAAGGAGGGCGCCGACAATGGCATTGTGGATTTTATCGCATCGAATGTGGAGAAGCCGCTGAAAGTGGAGTTTATCGGGAAAAAGCGTTATTACATTGTGATGGAGCAGTTTGATAAGGAGGCCATTCGCGATGCTTACGAGACCTCTTTCGTACTTCAGGAACTCGAAGGCCTGGAGAAAGAAAGGGAAGAGGTGAGGAAGAAGATCAGGGCGTTGCAACGTTAGGAATCTGAAGCGATTGAAGATGCAGGATATTCCGGAGGCCGGCCGGCTATAAGCACCCTGTTGCGATAACGGCCAATATGAGGCAAGATGCCCCTTTCTGACATTCATTTAATCATTTCATAAAACCAATACTATGAGACTTACAATTTTTTTGGTTGCTTTATCAGCGACACTGGTTTTGGCATTTTCGTCGAATGCACAGAACAGAATGGATCTGGATTTTTCAGAGGCCGAACACACGATTGACAAAGATGTGTACGGGCATTTTGCTGAGCATCTGGGCCGTTGTATTTACGATGGCATCTGGGTCGGACCCGATTCCGACATTCCCAATGAGAAGGGTTACCGGAAAGACATCCTGGAGGCATTGAAAGAACTGAATATCCCGGTTTTGCGATGGCCCGGCGGATGTTTTGCCGACACTTACCACTGGAAAGACGGGGTGGGACCTGTGGAGGACCGTCCGGCCATTAAGAACTATTTCTGGGGAGGCGTTGTGGAAGACAACAGCTTTGGAACCCATGAATTCCTGAATCTTTGTGAGATGATCGGGGCCGACCCTTATATCTCGGCCAATGTGGGCAGCGGGACAGTATCAGAGATGGTGGACTGGATAGAGTACATGACCTCGGATGAGGATATTCCCATGGCCAACTGGCGGCGTGAGAACGGGCGTGAAGAGCCCTGGGATGTAAAATTTCTCGGCATTGGTAACGAAAGCTGGGGTTGTGGCGGCGATATGCGGCCCGAATATTACAGCGATCTTCTGCGTCAGTATTCCCTTTATGCCGGGGTTTACGGTGAGGGACAGTTTCAGCGTGTGGGATGTGGCGCCAATGGCGACGACTACAGATGGACGGAAGTTGTGATGGAAAGGGCTGCCAATCATATGGATGCCTTGTCGGTGCACTACTATACCATTGCTACAGGCGACTGGGACAATAAATCGTCTGCCACCGGATTTGGGGAAGAGCTTTATTTCAGTGCTCTGGACAATGCCATGCATATGGATGACCTTCTGACCCGTCATTCCGATGTGATGGACGAATACGATCCGGACAAGAGTGTGCCCCTCCTGGTAGATGAATGGGGCATCTGGACAGATGTAGAGCCCGGGACCGAACCCGGATTCCTGTATCAGCAAAATTCCATGCGCGATGCACTGATCGCTGCCCTTACATTTGATATTTTCCATCGCCACAGCGACCGTGTGAAGATGGCTAACATAGCTCAGGTTGTGAACGTCCTGCAGGCTATGATCCTTACCGAAGATGACAAAATGGTCCTGACCCCCACTTATCATGTTTTCAACATGTACAAAGTGCATCAGGATGCGACCCATGTGCCGGTGGACCTTAACAGTGAGAGTTACCGGTATGAAGATGAAGAAATTCCGGCCATCAGCGGGACCGCCTCGCAGAAGGACGGACAGGTGAACGTGAGTCTCAGCAACCGTGACCCGCATGAAAGTCGTACCGTAGAGGTGAATCTGGAAGACGGTGAAACCGGTAATGTAGAAGAGGCCTTGCTGTTGACAGCACCCGCATTTAACTCAGTCAATACCTTTGATGATCCCGAGGTGGTGAAACCTGAGGCGTTTTCTGATTATAAAATGGACGGAAAAATGTTGTCGCTGACCCTTCCGCCCAACTCCATCGTTACCTTCCAGCTCCGGTAGGAAAATTGATCACAAGGATGTGTGTCCGTGAAATGGTGATGGCCACCGATTAATCACATTCCGGGAGGTGTCAATGACATTTTCAACGGCAGGCATTTGCAGGAAGCACACATATAACACGCAGGAGAAGCGTAAGACGGATAACCCCGTGTGTTGTATGTGTGTTTTTTCGTTTTATTTTTGCAGGGCAAAAAGGAAAAGAGAAAAAGTTTTGGAAAAGAAAGGAAAATATCGCTGGTATGCTCTTTATACGCGATCGAGGGCGGAAAAGAAGGTTTATGAACAGTTGAAAGCCCTGGACATTCAGGCTTATCTTCCGCTTAAACGGGAGAAACGGCAATGGAGCGATCGCAAGAAGTGGGTGGAAGTGCCCGTGATCAACTCCTACATCTTTGTTTACATAACTCCTTCCGAGTACCGGAAAGTGTTTGAGGCTTTCGGCGTAGTGGCTTATGTGTCACACAAAGGGCAGGCGGTTCCCATTCCCGACAGGGAGATCGAGGCCATGCGGCGCACCATAGAAAGCAAACTCTCATTTTCGGTGGAGTCTGACACTCTGAAGAAGGGGGAAAAAGTGACCATCACCAGTGGTCCGCTGAAAAATATTCAGGGCGAAGTGGAAGAAGTCCGGGGGAATAAGAAATTGTACCTGCGCATCAGTCATATCGGTTACATGCTGGTGCTCAACCTCGACGAAGTAATGCGTGCTGAGGGGTGAAACCGGGCCACGCTGCCTGTGAGAAATTATGAATTGCTCAGAAACCGGCTGTGGACGATTCCGGCGTTTGTCCGGTTCAAATCCCTGCTCTCTGTTAAAAATACCGGCATAATGCATTGTGCGCCAACAAATAAAAGTAAAAAAGACTTTTAATTATAGGGAATCCCTGCCCGGTTGTGTTAAGATTAGAAAAGAATTATTATAATTTAAAAACCTGAGGTTATTCTGTTTTTCCCGATGGAATACATAATTTTGTCAGGATTTTGAAGTAAACTATAAAAAATGATCTTACAAAACATCAAGCAGGCTGTTCCCTTGTTTGTGCTGCGCACGGCAATAGGGTGGTTGTTTCTTCATGAGGGGTTGTACAAGCTTATTACTCCAGACTGGTCGGCCCAGTATTATTTGTCAGAATCGGAAGGACCATTGCAATGGTTATTTCAGTGGATCATATCCAGTGATTTTCTAACGACCGTTTCCAACTATGGTGTTATCTTTTTGCTGATCCTGTCCGGTCTGTTGTTGTTAACCGGATTGTTTGAGCGCATAGCTGCCGTTGCGGGCATGGTTTTGCTGGTATTCTTTTACTTATCTTATCCGCCATTCTCCGAAACGAGCAATGCCATGGCCGAGGGAAACTATCTTCTGATCGATAAGAACTTTATTCTTTTCGTGGCGCTATGGGTTGTCTGGCAATTCCGTCCGGGCTTATACCTGGGCCTTGATCGTTTGATCGCAACAGTGAGGTCAAAAAATTAAAAACCAAAGGGTCACGACAGTTCGTGTCAAAATCATATAAATCCATGAACAGAAGAGATTTGTTGAAAGGCATGGCAGGGATACCACTCTTAGGAGCTTATGGATATCTGTTTGCCAAAAAGTCGAATGCCTGGCAATCACAAGAAGCCAGTGAATTTCAGGAATTTTTAAAATCCAGGATCATGCCTTCCGGGTCGCGATCGGCCGTGACCAGTACCGAAGGGAAAAAGATCCGGATAGGGATTGTCGGGACCGGTGGTCGGGGGAGTTATCTCATGAAATCGCTGGGTTTTATGACACCTGAGGCCGTTGACGGAATGTCGAAAGAGGCGCGGGAGATATTTCTGGAACAACCCGATCTGAACATTGAGATCACAGGGGTTTGTGACCTCTATAAGCCACGGCTGGATGAAGCGGCACGTGCAGCAGCCAACAGGGAAAGAAAAGGTGTTGAAGGGTTTAATGGCAAACCTGTTAAACAATACGGACATTTTGAGGATCTGGTGAATGCCGATGACGTGGATGCTGTGATTGTTGCCACCAGTGACCACTGGCACGGACCGGTTACCGTGGCAGCTGCCAAAGCCGGTAAGCATGTATATTGCGAGAAGGCCCTTGCCCATGATCTGGACGATGTGTATAAGATGCGGGATGCCGTGAAAGAAAATCGCATCACATTTCAGCTGGGACACCAGAACCGTCAGGCTGAGAATTACATTCAGGCCGAAAAGATCGTTCAGGCCGGTCTTCTGGGAAATATCAACCTTGTGGAGACCACCACCAACCGGAACGATCCCAACGGAGCCTGGGTTTATAACATCCCTGATGAGGCCAACCGGGATAACCTCGACTGGGACAATTTTCTAAGAGATACCGATACGCCATTCAATAAGGAACATTTTTTCAGATGGCGACTGTTCTGGGATTACGGAACCGGGCTCGCAGGCGATCTGCTCACCCATGAGTATGACGGCATCAACCAGCTTATAAAAATGGGTATTCCGGAGATTGTAACCACAACAGGAGGCATCTATCACTGGAAAGACAGTCGTGAAGTGCCCGATGTGATGCAAACGGTTATGGAGTATCCATCTCAGAACTTTTCTTTGCTCTATTCTGCATCACTGGCCAACAGTCTTTCCCGGCCCAAAAAAGTGATGGGCGATGAGGCCTCTCTTGAGATCGGAAATATTCTGAATCTCACCGTTGAATCCGGCTCCGGAGTGTATAAAGAATATATAGAAAAAGAGGCCATTGTACCCAACCAGGCCATTGGTCTCACCAGCGACTTCCAGGCCCAGGTGGATGCGGTCAGTTCCGCAACAGAGAAGTACTTTGCTTCCCGGGGACTGCTTTATACCTCCAAGGACGGCCGTCTCATTGATACCGCCCATTTGCATCTGGCCAACTGGCTTCATGGCGTCCGGACAGGCGCTTCTGTCAGCTGTGGAATTGACGAAGCTTTTGAAGAAGGGATCACAGCCATGATGGCAACCATAGCTTACCGTGAAGGGCGGGTTGTGAAATGGGATGGAGAGAAAGTGGTTTAAAATCAGAGCATTATTAACAATCAATGCCGCCACAAATGCCACATATCTATCAGGTGACCGTTACTCTGGACGGGATCTTTCCGCCCATCTGGCGGCGTTTGCTTATTCCTTCGGATCTGTTCCTGCATGATTTTCACAAAGTCCTGCAAACAGCCATGGGATGGGAGAACCAACATATGCACGTTTTCCTTAAGGGGGAGAGAATGTTTGGGCCGTCGGATGACGAGTGGAGCCAAACGCCCCGTTTCCAGGATTACATACCCGTTCGGGTCAATGATCTGTTGCGACGCTCCGGGGATCAATTGGTCTATCAATATGATATGGGGGATAACTGGCGCCACTCCGTAGTGTTGGAAAAGGAGGTGGAGCCGGACACATCAGCGTATTATCCGGTTTGTATCGACGGGGCCCGTGAATGTCCGCCCGAGGACTGTGGCGGCCCCGAAGGTTACCGGGAGATGATCGCAGCCGTCAAAGATCCCTCAAGTCCCCATCACCGCTTTTTTAAAGCCCTGTTTCCCGAAGGACTTGATCCCGAATACTTCGATAAAGAGATGATCAACGACTTTTTGATGGAAGAAAATTATGGATGTCTTCTGCCATTTGATGAAGAGGACTGATTGATCCATTCCCTCTCCTGAATCTGCTTCCGGCGGTCTTTTCGTTGAGATCCGGGCGGAAAAGAAACGGTCATTTGGGAGGGGGTCATTCACTGATCTTAAACGACACCACCACAGCTCCATGGTCCGACGGGAAACCATAAGGATAGGTGTCGACCACACTTGCCGAAACCGGTTGCAGCCATTCCCCGGTGAAGTAGACAAAATCCATACGTGTTTGAAGGCCTTCTTTGTATATGGGCGACCATGTATGTCCCGGGTTTTCCATCTCGTTGGGATAGATCTGCCGGTAAGCGTCAAGAAGCCCCGCTGATTCCATAAACCGGCTGACCGGGAAGTCGACCACCAGACCGTTGTATCTCTCCTTGTTTCGCTCTGTCCAGTCGAGGTGCGATCCGCTGTTGAAATCACCGGCCATGATCACCGGCACATTGTTGCTGTTTTCCAGGAGAGGTCTGATCTCGCTGAGGAGAAAATTGGCCTCCCGGCCTCTCGTTTCCATCTCTCTGACTTCGATGGTATCGGCTCTGGCATTCTCTTTTTTGAAATATGCCGAAAGATCAGGGTATCTGCTTAGCCAGAGCGGCCCCACGAGAATCTCTTTGTCGTTGCCGAGGTCCAGATTCACAGCTCCGAAATGATCGGGCCGGAACGCATTATAGCTTTTTGTGGGAGGAAATTTTGATAAAACACTGAGATTGGTGCTTCTCCGGTATAGGTAATAATCCAGTTCACCGGCAATTTGTTCACCTGCATTTTTTGTTTCCTGTAGGGCTATAATATCGGCTCCCGAGTACCGGATGATGTCGGCTACCCGTTTCACACCCACGTGTTTTCCCTGTTGCATTCCGCCGTTCCAGATATTCCAGGTCATGACTGTTATAGAATCCTTATATTCAGGCAGCGGGTCCAGTCTTTTGTTGGTATTTTCTTTAAACAGTCCTGCCACCTGATCTGCCGAAAGCGCTCTTGACCATATGCCCAGTTCGTCGATCATGCCGTTGAAGGTGTCCATTTGCGGGGCATCGGACAAGGCATTTACACCGGTAAAGAGGGATGTTTCAGGAAAACTCAGTTGAAACCCTTCTGTGCTGAAAATAGATTTCAGGTTTCCGTCGTAGTAGAACCTAACTTCGTCGTGTTGTGTGTCCAGTGTAAAACCGATCTGATGCCATTTTCCGTCGTCAATAGGTTGATGGGATCCGGGCGGGGAATACCGGAGTCTCCGGGTCTTGTTCCTGAATTCCCACAACCATCCGCCTTGTTCGGTCTTGCTGATGTGCCAGCCGGTAAAATGATTGTTTGCGGTGCGTTCCTTCTGGCTGAGTATTTCATAGCTGTTGGGATCGCCTTCGGAAGCTTTAACCCAGACCATAACTGAGATGCCTTCATAATCGCTGAAGCTGTTTCTCGGACCTTTGTCGATGATCACCGGTTTCCGGAAAAGGGAATGACTCCCCAGGTTGAGGCATGAATCGGTTACCCCCTGAGTGTAAGAAACATGGCTGTCGCCCCGGAACTCTACCGGCAAAACACCCGAGTTGCTGATATTCCCGTCGAAAGAGACATAAATGAGGGGCGGCCCCGGCTTTGAATATTCCCGCTGACTGCATCCCCCCGAAATGAGGGTTATGAGTAAGAGTATGAGCAATAGGTAAATATGCTTCATATGTGATGAATTTGGTGGATACCAATATAGGAAAAATTCTGGTAATCGGGATGCTGGATGCGGGATGCTGGTCAAGTGGTTAATTGGTCAAGTGGTTAATTTGGGGATTGGTTGCTGGTTGAGGTTGCTGGATGCTGGATGCTGGATGCTGGTTGCTAGTTGCTAGTTGCTGGTTGCTAGTTGCTGGTTGCTAGTTGCTGGTTGCTAGTTGCTGGTTGCTAGTTGCTAGTTGCTGGTTGCTGGTTGCTGGTTGGGTGCTTGATAATTGCTGGTTAAATGTCATTCTTCGCAAG
>JAWOCV010000295.1:0-9386 GCA_046483585.1 Marinilabilia sp. | reverse complement strand
AAATTGTATCGAAAACTCTGCTGTTTCCCGTCCACCATGCGGATGAGGGTGATGTTATCTGCGTCCGCCCATTCGGTCAGCCCGCCGGCCAGTGAGATGGCCTGAAAAAGGGTCATGTTGTCTGCCAGTTTGTATTCGTTGGGACTTTTCACCTCCCCCAGCACGTAGAACACCTTGTCTTCCTCGGGCTCGAAAATCGTCAGTTCCCTGAATTTGATATACACGGTATCCCCGTTTTTGATCATGGGTATGGGTTCCTGACTTTCCCTGTTGAGATAGGACTGAAGATTGAAGGTCTCATCGATTTTGCCTTCTCTGATGATGAGGACTTTGCTTAAGTCTGCGTCATCTTTTTCCCCGCTGGCCAGGATCAGCAGATCCAGGAGGGTCATGTCTTCCTTGGGCTCGTAAATGCCGGGATTTCGAACCGCCCCGAAGATGCGCACTTTTTGTTTCACATCTTTTTCCAATCTTTCCGTAGGCGGGCTCCAGGCCATGAGGGTCCGTTTGACATTTCCGAAATTGGGAGAGATGGGAATAAACAGAGTGTCGTTTTCGTGAAGCGGGGTCAGGAGCCTGGGGTCGCCGGTGATGGTAAACTGATACAGATTGATCTTCAACCGCTCGGTTTCCTCTCCTTTTTTTCTGAGAATATTGGCATCACTCATAATGGCCCCATCCAAAGCGCCCCCGGCCAGATTGAGGGCGGCCTGGACATTGGCCGCCTCGTTCACGGTGTACCACCCCGGATCGGCCACATGACCCAGGACCTCCACAAACTGCTTTTTTTCAATAATGCTGATATCCATCTTGGAGTCGCGCGCCAGATACTTGGGAAGTTTTTTTTCAATGGCCTGTCTGATCTCGGCCGTGGTCAGGCCCTGGACATAAATGTGTCCCACATCCGGGATGTAGACATACCCGTTTCTGTCCACTTCGAACTGGTTCAGTTTGTGGATCTTGTCCTGCAGGTACTGGTCTTTTCCCTGTCCCCGGCCCGGCACATTGATGAAGAGGAGATCACCGCTGTCCACCTTGGTCTGGTAAACTTCAGGGGCGGGTACAATGACGACATCATCGGGTTGAAGCGTAAGCTCGGTTTTTTGCGCCTTTACCTGCATTTCCCGATAGCCATCCGAAGTTTCCCGTCTTAGTTTGCTCCCCGAATAGGTGCTCCCTTCCAACAGTCCTCCTGATGTTTGAATCAGTTTTTCCAGGGTAATGACTGCAGGCACATGGTACCAACCCGGATATCGGACACCGCCTGTGATTCGGACGTATCGTTCCCGCTGGGTGATCCGGAGGGAAATTTTCTCACCCTTGGCCAGAAAATTTTTGATTTTAGGGGCTAAGTTTCGTTCCAGGACCCTGGGGGTCAACCCTTGAACCGGTATTTTACCCACGGACATCATGTAGATATTCCCATCCGGGGCAACATCGTACTCGCGACTCATCTCCGGCTGACCGGGGATCTCTATGGCCAATGTATCTCCCGCTGCTATGCGTTCGGCATCCTCCTCGGGGAGTGTATATTCGTCCGGGATCAACCCCTTGGGTTTTTCTTCAGCCTGAATATCACCTTTGGATGGAAGCGGTGTCCGGGATAACGGCTCATGGGACGGTTCGGGTTTGCTTTGAACCCGCCTATCCTTGCTGACCTTTTTGGGTGCCGGGGCAACGGGCGGTTTGTCCGCAGGCGTATACTCGGGATGCTCAGCAACCTCGTGGGAAAAATCACTTTCCGGACCCTGAGGGTCATCGAACGCGGTAACCGAGAAGTAATATTTTTTGGAGGCGGTCAGTCCATGAAGCGTAATTTTGTTGACATCGGGGTCCACAACAATGGGCGGGGGTCCTTCGTCCGCATGGTCTTCGGGGGACGGATCATAAGGGGGACCCGATTCGGTATGGTAATAGATGTTGTACCCGCCGGGAGCAGACCCTTCAGGGGCATCCCACGAAAGGGCGACATCCTTGGTCCCTACATTTTTGCGGGTGATATCTCTCTGCGTATGGGCTGAATCTTTAAGCGGGGCGGCTTTTGATTTTGTAGCTTCAGGCGAAATGGGTTCACTGTTATCCGTCGATTCAGCGGCACGGGCGTTCGTCTTCACCAGAATCATTTCCATACCAGGGTTTTTTTCGCCAATGACCTGCCTTTTGTCCAGTGCCGCTTTCCGGGTATCAAAGGGTCCCAGACAAACCCGGTACCACAAGCTGGAATCCGGCATCCGGACCTGTTCCACAAAGGCATTGGAGGCAGATGGGATCAGATTTTTGACCGCCTTTGCCGCATAGCTTTCCGCATTGGCTTTGCTTTTGAAAGAACCCAGCATAAGGCCGAAACCGGCATAGGTAACTGATGTGAATACCACCATCAGTAACAACTGGCCCACAACTTGGAAAAAAGCTTTTTTCATGCCCTGCATCCTGACACTGTTGTTTGCCGTGTTAACAGGTTTCCATCCATAAATGGCCCTTTGATGAAAAATACCAGATATCTGTAACAAATTCAGCCAAAAATAGCAAGAAACATATGCCTTCAAACAACAAATTAATTCAACCCAAAACAATTAAACAAAATAATCCAAAACTATCTGCATTACTTTTAATAAGCTATCCGCCGTGCCTATTGCAAATAAATCGTCGGTAGTATAAAATATCCAAAAGCGTCGACCTGGCGCTGTTTTCGCCCAAATATGCATTATTTACTTATAATTTCAATGGGTTACCCCAAAGGTGCATGTAATCCAAGGGGCGGAGCCATGTTCGACGTCAGGTTCACGTACCAGTGATGTCCCCTTCAATCATTTTGTCCAGAATCATTTTGCGATCCATCATATTCCTTCAATCATCTTGTCCCAAATCATTTTGTCTATATCCCTTTTTTCTAATCATTTTGCCCCAAATCATTTTGTCTATCTTTTCTTTTAAACTTCAATCATCTTGTCCTAAATTATTTTGCGAAACTACCTCACCGTTGACGTAGAGGACTATTACCAGGTTTCCGCCTTTGAACCTATCGTGGGCCTGACAAAGTGGGATCAGTATCCCTCAAGGGTGGTGAAAAATACAAGAACGATCCTGGAAATCCTGGAGCGGCATGATGTAAGCGCCACCTTTTTTATCTTGGGATGGACCGGCGAAAGAAACCCTGGTCTTGTAAAAGAGATTGTGGAAAAGGGCCACCTTATCGGGTGCCACAGCTACGAACACCGGCTTATTTACACCCTTTCTCCCAAAGAATTTAAGCAGGACACCCGGCGGGCCAAAGATATCCTGGAGCAGATCACCGGAAACCCTGTGCTGGGATACCGGGCCCCGAGCTACTCCATTACCCGGCACTCCCTGTGGGCATTCGATATCCTGGAGGAGTTAGGCTTTGTGTTCAGTTCCAGCGTGTTCCCCATTTACCACGACCGCTACGGCATACCCGATGCGCCGAGATTCAAATTCAAGGTCCCGGGCCATGATGTGACCGAATACCCCATTTCAACCGCCCGCTTATTGGGCCGCAATATTCCTGTTTCGGGCGGGGGGTATTTCCGAATATTTCCGTACTGGTTTACGAAGAGGGCCCTCTCAAGAATTAACAAGACCGAAAATCAGTCGTTTGTCTTTTTCATCCATCCCTGGGAAGTTGATCCCGAGCAACCCGAAATGAAGGATGCCGGTGTGGTTTCCAGATTCAGGCATTATACGAACCTGAGCAAGACGGCAGGGCGATTTGAGAAACTGCTGAATGATTTTCAGTTTGTTCCTATTCCAGAAGCACAAAATAAGACAAAATAATTTGGGTCAAAATAATTAAAAACCGAAGAAACCCTTTGCGCTCCCTGCGTCTTGAGTGAGCGAAGCGAATGGGCGGTAAACCAAAATACAAAATAATCCAAACCACTGATGCGCCCTTGTGGGATGCATATGTCCACTCCCACCCCCGCGCCACCCTGTATCACCTCTACGGCTGGCGGAATGTCATGCAAAAAACCTATGGTCACAACACCTACTATCTCGCCGCCACCGACCCGGCAACCTCTCTTAATCCGGCAAACCCCATCGTCGGCGTGCTTCCTCTTGTCCATCTCAAACTCTTCCTCTTCGGCAACAGTTTGATCTCCATGCCCTATTTTGACCTTGGCGGCATTCTGGCGGATAACGAGGAAATTGAACGGGCTCTTCTAAATCAGGCCATAAAACTCGGGCAAAAGCTAAAAGCTCACACCATTGAACTCCGCCACGCGCAACCACTCTCATATCTCAGCTCAACTAACACGGTTGACCTAGAATCCGGCTTTACCTTAGTCGCCAATTCTCCCAAGGTGCGAATGCTCCTGGATTTACCCGACAGCTCGGAGACATTGATGAAGTCCTTCAAATCAAAATTGAGGAGCCAGATCAAAAAGCCCATGAAAGAGGGACTGTTTACCAAAGTGGGCAGGGAGGAATTGTTGAAAGATTTCTATACGGTTTTTTCCAAAAACATGAGGGATCTGGGTTCCCCTGTACATTCTGAAAAAATAATGAAAAATGTCCTTGAAGAATTTGGAGACCAGACAAGAATCGTTGTGGTGTATAAGGACAGGCAACCTATGGCCTGCAGCTTGATCATCGGCTTTAATGAGGTATTAGAAAATCCCTGGGCCTCCGCACTTCGTGAGTATAGCCGGCTTAGTCCGAATATGCTGCTTTATTGGACCATGTTGGAGTATGCTGGTCAAAGCGGTTTTAACATCTTTGCCTTTGGCCGCTCTACCCCGGGCGGGATATTATTATTTGTTTTATCACTTGGTATTTTAACGGCTTCATTGTATTAGCCCCTTAAATCATCGGACAGAAATATAGATTAAAATCTGTACTTTTATGACGATGAAAAAGAGAACATTTACAAAAGAAGAGAAGCTCAAAATTATAAAAGAAGCTTCAGAAAACGGTGTTAACGAAACACTAGAGAAGTATGGCATTTACCGTGCTTCTTATTATGATTGGAAAAAGAAGTTTGAGCAAATGGGTGAAGAAGGCTTTGTTCATGGTATGACACCAGCCCAACAAAGAAGGATAAGGGAGTTGGAAAAAGAAAACAACCTGCTCAAACAACTTCTTGCCGAAAAGGAACTTGAAAACAAGCTTAAAGGCGATTTGCTAAAAAAGAAATATGCCTTGGAGAAAAAAAGGAAATTGTAACCAGGTATATTTTTCAAGGCATGAAACGTGATACAGCTCTTTCTATCGCGGACATTACCAAACATCAATACTATTATCGGCCTTCAGGTAAAGCAAAAGGGCGTAAACCCAGCAATGTTACTTTAAAGGTGCATGGAGATGATGTTGAGAAAACTTCCAATGATGAAGTAGTTGAAGTGATAAAAAATATACAAAAAGACCCGGACACTGATTACGGTTATCGTAAAATGACTTTTGCCCTAATGATATTGGGTTACATTATTAATCACAAAAAGGTATACCGGTTAATGAAGGAAAATCTGTTGCTTAAAGATTTTGCAAAAAAGATGCAGAGGACTTTTGTTAAGTACCGAAAGGTATTGCCTACAGGGCCATTGCAAGTGATAGAAATGGACATTAAGTACGTATGGGTTGGGCAGTATAGCAGATATGCTTTTGTGCTTACGGTTATTGACACTTTTACCCGGGCAGTCCTTGCATGGGAAGTAGCTTATCAAATAAAACAGGCTCTTGTTAAACAAGTATGGGAAAAAGTGATTTATAATTATTTGCAGCCATATGATTGCTTAAAACGGAATATTCAAATTGAAATTCGCAATGATAATGACAGCCGTTTTGTTGCCAAATCCGTACAGGCGTTTTTTGCTGAGAATCATCTTAACCAAGTGTTTACTCATCCTTATACACCACAGGAAAATGGGCATATCGAGAGTTTTC
Source organism: Marinilabilia sp. (assembly GCA_046483585.1). Lineage (GTDB taxonomy): Bacteria > Bacteroidota > Bacteroidia > Bacteroidales > Marinilabiliaceae > Marinilabilia. Next base: position 3,488 of record JAWOCV010000295.1, on the reverse strand, counting down.
ATGCTATTTTATCTCAAAAATTGAAAAGATACAATTTTTGGTCATTGGAGGATCTTGAACAAACGCTTGTGCTGTTTTATGAAAAATACAATAACCACAGGCTGCATAGTTCAGCTTTAAACCTACCGCCAATGGTGTTCTGGGATTGCTGGAACAAGAACTTGGTAAAAACCGAAATAAACGAAGAAAAAAGAACAATGAAACATTACTTAAAAATTCCTTATCACAAACTATCGGGCAATATGAGCTTGAGGGAAGTTCCTTGCTCTCAGCTGAAAACCTTCGATAGGTTTGAAGATGAGAAAAAGAAAGAAATGTACGGCGCCGAAACATTCCATCAACCATCGGTATAAAAATCGCCGTCGGTTGTTCCTTGCTGTTGCAAATTTAAAAAGAAAATAATATGTTTGTTTAACTATCTATAAAAAAGTCCGATTAATAGGGGGCTAAACCAATGTTTGTTTAACTATCTATAAAAAAGTCCGATTAATAGTATCCGTCCTACCAACCCCGTCTTTCATGGCGGCAGCTGAATGCGTAAATTTGACGCATGAAAAAAATGCGAAGACACACCCAAGCTGAGATGTTCACTCATGTAAAAGCTTGGAGGAAAAGTAACCAATCGAAGAAAATCTATTGTGCACAGCAGAGGCTGGCCTATTCAACGTTCAAGTACTGGGAAAAAAAATACCGTGAGCAATTTGCAGAACAAGACGCTCAAGAATTTACTCCTGGGTTTATTCCAGTAAAAGTGAAACCGGATCCGGAGATGAATCAGGTTCGTATTCCAGGCCAACTGCACTTTCTGTTTCCCAACGGGATACAGGTAATGTGTCCTGAGAATGTTCATCCCAAAGTGCTAAAAACGCTGCTAAACTCATAACCATGTTTGCACTTAACGCTGAAAATACCTTTCACTTGTACAACCACCCCACGGACATGCGAAAAAGCTTTGACGCACTGTCAGGATTGGTTCGCAATAATCTAGGCAGCAACCCTACCGGAGGAGAGGTATTTATCTTTATTAATAAGCGTCGGGATAAAATCAAGTTGTTGCATTGGCAGGGATCCGGATATTTACTTTATTACAAGCGGCTGGAGAAAGGGACATTTGAAATTCCCCGTTATGATACATCGGTTGGAAGCATTACATTGAGCTATGCGCAAATGGTGATGATCATGGATGGATTGTCGATCAAAAATCTTCACAATCGCGTACGTTACACATTGCCTAAAGCACCTGTAAATCAGGGGTAACTAGCAATTATTTTACCCTGTTTTTATCAAAATCTGACACTTTTTTTGTGAAAAACTTATCATGATTTTCCTTCGCTGATTTGCTGTATTTCTGTAATTTTGACATATGTCAACAGCACTGGAAAATATGACTAAAAAGCAGCTTCAGGCATTGATTTTGGAGCAAGAGAAAAAGTTCCAGTCCACTAAGCGGGAAGTACTGGCTGCACAGAAGAAGATCCAGGAAAAAGAAAACCATATTCAGGTCATAACTAAGGAGAAAGACGCCTTATTGAAGAAGCTCCGGGAAATGCTGGAAAAGTTCAGTTCAATGAAGTTTGAACTTTCCCAGTTGAAGCGTTTAGTTTTTGGTTCAAAACGTGAGCGTTTTGTATCCGGGGCTGAAGATGGTCAAATGAGCTTACCTTTTGATATCGAAGCCGCATCCCAAGAAGAGAATAGTGTAACCACAAAAGAGAAGGTGTCTTCCTTCGAACGTCAAAAAAGAAAGAATCATCCTGGTCGTCTGACCCTTCCCGATCATCTTCCGGTGGAGGAGATCATCATAGAGCCTGAAGAAGATGTAACAGGGCTGAAGTGTATTGGTCATGAAGTCACCGATGAGTTGGAATACCAGCAGGCCATTTTGAAGATCAACCGATACAAGCGGCCTAAGTATGCCAGGGAGGATAACGAAGGGGTAATCTGCGGAGAATTGCCATCGCGACCGATAGATAAAGGCATCGCCGGTCCTGGTTTGTTATCGCATATTCTTGTCAGCAAATATGTCTATCATCTTCCATTCTACAGGCAGTCTCAACGTTTTAAAACTGAACATCAAATCGATATCCCCCGCTCAACGATGGGAGGATGGCAAGGCTCAACAGCCAATTTGCTACATTTCTTATATGAAGAGCAAAAGCGACAGGTTCTCGGCCAGGGTTATCTTCAGGTAGATGAAACACCGATCCAGGTGCTGGATCCAAAGAAGAAAGGAAAGACCCACCGGGGTTATTACTGGGTGTACTACTCACCCATCCAACGCATGGTACTGTTCGATTACCAGGAAGGACGTGGTAGGGAAGCTCCCAAAAAACTATTATCAGATTTTAAGGGTTACCTTCAGACCGATGGATATGCTGTATACGATTGGTCCGGTAAACAGAAAGATATTACACTTTTAAGTTCCATGGCACATGCCCGACGCATGTATGAAAAAACCCTGGGTGATGATAAAAAAAGGGCTGAATATGCCATGACTGAAATCCAGAAGCTCTATAATACTGAACGTCAGGCGCGTAAGCAGGGTCTGCCTGCAGAGCAGCGCCATAAGCTCCGGTTAGATGAATCCTTACCCATCATGAATGAACTGGGAAAGTGGATGGCTGCACAGGTTAGAACCACCCTGCCGAAAAGTCCTTTCGGGAAAGCATTGATTTATTCTGTAAGCAGATGGGATAACTTAATGAATTATCTTAGTGACGGGTACCTGGAAATTGACAATAACCTCGTGGAAAATACTATCAGGCCTACTGCTCTGGGGAAAAAAAATTACCTCTTTGCCGGATCACATGCCAGTGCACAAAGTGCCGCTATGTTCTATTCATTCTTCGGAACCTGCAAACAAAACAATGTGGATCCCTTTACCTGGTTGAAAAGGGTCCTGGAAATCATCCCAGATTATCCGGCAAACAAACTCTCAGATCTCCTTCCACAAAATCTGGAATTGGTATAAAGCCCTGAAAGTACCTTGTAAGTGTACTTGCTAGGACGGATACGAATTAACAACGAACTATAAGGAACAAATTGCAAATTCAAAGATTTTAAAGTCATCTAATATTGAATTAAGTTCAAAATGGGAAACACTTATTAGTGGTAATAACCTTAAATCTTTGAAGTCATACACTCCGGGCGACCAACTCCTAGATGTTCCGGGAAGAGGACATATATAATGGAGACAAGGCAGTAACAATAGTGGTGGTTGCACTCCTTCATATAATGCATTTTGTCCTGATAAGGGCTGTGATGATTATTGCGATGATAAAGCTTTAGTTGGATGTGGTGCAGTTGCGATGGGGCAAATTATGTGGTATTGGCAATGGCCTCAGAGTTCATCTTATAGAACGTACAATTGGGGATTAATGCCAAATTTACTCACAAATTCTTCATCCACCCCAGAAGGAGATGAAATTGCAAATTTATTAAGAGATATTGGGAGAGAGGACGCTGCTGATATGACGTACTGGTGTTCT
>JAWOCV010000191.1:0-5703 GCA_046483585.1 Marinilabilia sp. | reverse complement strand
AAAGAAACCATTCCCGGTAAACCGCCTATGTTCATCAGAACAAAACTGACGGGAAAAACCGAGAAAGGGAAGGTCCACCTGACAGAATCGGCTGTCACCGTATTGTCCGGCCCACCTGAAGAATACGAACCCGAGGAACGAACCGGTCTGATCAACGCCATGGGCCAGATTGCCGGATCGGGGGAAGATCGCCTGGGGGTACACGGAGTCTTTCTCATGGAACGGTTATTGTAAAAATTTATTAGCTTCACCAATAGTTCGTTAAAAAAGGCTAAACGCAAAAACGCTATGACGCAAAGTTGTGATTATGGGATAGTTGTGATTTATTTCTTTGTTTCATAAACACTTTTACAAGACACTCGAAAAAGTTTAACGGAATATTGTTTACTATAATCAAAATAAAAAACCAAACCAAAACACCTCATTTCATGAGAACAACAATTGTATTTTTATTCATGTTGTTTACCACAGCACCGGTTTTCTCTCAAAACCCATTGATCATGGATCAGTTCACGGCCGACCCCTCGGCCAGGGTTTTTAACGATAAAGTTTATATCTACCCGTCCCATGACATACGCAAAGATTCCGGCCGTTTTGCCGACTGGTTTTGCATGGAGGATTATCATGTTTTTTCCTCTGAAAATCTCACTGAGTGGAAAGACCACGGCGTTATTCTTTCCCAGTATGATGTACCCTGGGTAGACACCACCAGTTATAGCATGTGGGCCCCCGATTGCATCGAAAAAGACGGAAAATACTATTTCTACTTCCCTGCCATCCGTGAAAACGGCTCGGAAGAAGAAGAAGAAGAAGAGCGGACCATAGGCGTGGCTGTTGCCCCATCGCCCACCGGCCCTTTTGTTCCGGAGCCCGAGCCAATCGAAGGGGTTTCGGGAATTGACCCCAACCCTTTTATTGACGACGACGGACAAGCCTATCTTTATTGGGGAGGCGGCGAAAAGCTTTATGTGGCTAAACTTAAAGAGAACATGCTGGAACTTGCCACAGAACCAAAAGTTGTAGAGGACCTGCCACCCAAATTCAAGGAAGGTCCTTTTGTATTCAAACGCCGGGGAAAATACTACTTCACCTTCCCCCACGTGCCCGACTCCACAGAGAGATTGGTATATGCCATGGGCGATGATCCCATGGGGCCATTCGAATACAAAGGAACCATCATGGAGGAATCACCCATCGGCTGTTGGACAAATCATCACTCAATTGTTGACTACAAAGACCAGTGGTATCTGTTCTACCACCACAACGATTTGTCGCCCGACTTTGATAAGAACCGCTCCATCAAAGCCGACAGCCTCTTTTTTAATGCCGACGGGACCATTCAAAAAATAACTCCCAGCTGGCGGGGTGTGGGCATCACACCGGCCAACACAAAAATTCAGGTAGACCGGTACAGCGACATCCCGGAAAAAGGGACAAACACCGAATTCGTTGATCCGGATGACACTTTCAAAGGGTGGAAAATTTCACTGGAACAACCCGGTTCATGGGTCAGATATGATAAAGTGGATTTTAAAGGCCAGTCATTCAATAAAGTCAAAGCCAAAACCATGGGAAGCGGAAGTTTTGAAGTCCGCATAAATTCGGTCGACGGGGAAGTTCTGGCAACCATAGATGCCACAGAATCGAATAACTGGAATACGCCCAGCTCAGAGTTGAAGGAAATCCCTGTAGGAGTACATGATCTATTCGTAATCTCCACCGGGAACGATCCGGTTTCAATTGACTGGCTCCGGTTTGAATAAAGGATGTTATCCGTAATTTTACATTTTCGGATTTTTGCAAAAACCAGCCAGGAGGCGCCATTTTTATGCCGGGACGAAGTCTGAACCTATTCCCGGCCATTTCAACCATTTTCACCAAACAATCACACCATGGCTTTATTTACTAAAAATTTGTCCGTTGCCCTTTTATCATTAACAGGTTTATTATGCCTCTTTTCTCCGGAAACGGTTATGGCATCAAATGACGAAAAACCTTACAACATCTTATGGTTGAGTTGTGAAGACATTGATCCGGCCCTCACCGCCTATGGCGTGGATGGTGTGGAAACCCCGAATATAGACCGGCTTGTACAGGAGGGCATCACCTACAAACATGCCTATTCCACTGTGGGCGTTTGTGCGCCGAGCCGGTCATCCATCATCACCGGAATGTATCCCATTCGCATTGGCAGCCACAACATGCGAACCGGTCCTCATTATATATACAAATCACCCGAAGATGAAACTTATGAAACCTACCAGGAAGTTTCAGATAAAACGGGAAGGAATGTACCTCAATATTCCGTGGTACCTCCGCCCTATGTAAAGTGTTTCACCGAATATATGCGGGCCGCAGGATATTATTGCACCAACAATGCCAAGTGCGATTATCAATTTAATGCCCCCATTACTGCCTGGGATGAAGTGGGTGGCAACGCTCATTTCGATCATCGCCCCGATGACACGCCTTTCTTTGCTGTATTCAATGATATGGTCACCCATGAATCCCGGATCTGGCAAAAAAGTGATGATCCCATGCTGGCCGACACATCAGAAGTACCCATTCCCGGTTATTTCCCGGATATTCCGGTGGTACGAAAAGATGTAGGACGCAAATATTCTAACATCAAAGAACTTGACCAGCATATTGGTGAGTGGCTCGAAAAACTGGAAGAAGAGGATCTTCTGGATAAAACCATCATTTTCTTCTGGAGTGACCATGGCGGTCCGCTGCTACATCAGAAAAGGGCCGTGGGGAATTCAGGATTGCATGTTCCTCTGATCGTTCGTTTTCCCGATCAAAGAAATGCCGGGACAGTAGTGAATGACATTGTCTCTTTAATGGATCTTGGCCCTACTGTAATGTCCCTGGCAGGTATAAAACCACCGGAGTACATGGATGGACAGGCTTTCCTGGGCAAATACAAAAACCCGGAACCGCGCCAATATGCCTTCGGAAGTGCAGACCGCTTTGATGAACATACGGATATGAGAAGATCTGTCATTGACGGCCGCTTTGTGTACATCAGAAACTTCATGCCCCAACTACCGATGACATACCGGTTGTTCTACCGTGAACAGATAGAAATGACCCGCGTCTTGCATGAAATGAACAGAAAAGGTGAACTTTCCGGAGATGCTGCCTACATTTTTATGGATAGCAAACCTGTGGAAGAACTTTACGATCTGAAAAACGATCCGGATGAAGTGAACAATCTGGCCAATGATCCGGAATACAAAGAAAAACTTGAGGAGCTCAGATCAGCTCTTGCCAGCTGGCAACTTGAAACGGGAGACAAAGGTTTTATACCAGAGCATGACCTTGTAAATATGATGTGGCCGGGCTTCTTACAACCTGAAACCAAAGAAGTCACCTTTTCAAGCAAAAAAGGAGACACATGTGTTCTGACATCTGAAACAGAGGGAGCCTCCATCGCTTATCAAAAAGGAGACAGCATCGGACAAGACCATTGGCAGCTTTATTCAAAACCTGTAGAAATGCAACCAGGGGAACCAATTAAAGCCCGTGCTGTGCGACTTGGATACAAAACATCCGAAGTTACTTCATTTAATTATTGATTATACTTCAATGGTTCTTTTTGTCAAAATGCAGATTTTCAGTATTATATGATTCATCTTAAATCTTACCTGCCTGCCGTTTTTAATATTAGTAACCAGTCATTTAAACGAATATTTTTATAGATAATGCATTGAATTCTTCTTAAGCAGTTAGGCAGGGATCTAAAAATCTAACCTCTTTTACCGACAAGGGCAAGTATTAACCCAACCACAGCAACAATTCCGCTAAAGATAACCGGTGTCCAGTTTGCTTCACTCACAGCAACATCTACGCCAAGAAAGCTAAAGCTTTCAGAAGCCTGCATGGCGTCATAACCGAAATAAATCAGCCCAATAAGGCCGATAATAAGTAATGCGTATCCAATTTTTTTCATGATCCGTGTAGTTTATTCGTTCTTATTTCAAAAAAAGGTATCACTCTCGGGATGTTTTCAGTTAAAAATCCTTTAAATCCGGTTCTAAATCAGCAAACTCCTCCGGTACCAGGGGGTTCTCCAAAACAAAAATCCGGCGTTGATCAAGATCAAGTTTTTCAACAATGTCCCCGTAATGCTCAGAAAAAATCCGGTCCAATTCTCCCGACTCAGCAATACTCTGAAGTCCCTTTTCGATCCTTTTGGACAGATCCGGCATTTCAGGATTGACATAAAATACCAGGGGAAAAGGATAAAACAAGATCAAATCATTCTCGATGGTCAGATTTTCGTGCTTTGAAGCCCGATTGCGATATACACTCAATATTTCATTGGCTCCATACGCACTGTAGTCAAATCTTCCGTTCTGCAGACGTTCAAAAATATCATCAAAATCACCTTCCTCTACAACCCGGAAATCATTGTGGCGAAAAATGGTGGCATCGCTCCAGGTGGAAGGAATCCCATGCTCAAGTTTCCGAACATCATCGATATCATTGATGTTATTGAAAGCAACAGTGTCTTGCTCTCTGATAATGGGAATTCTATATCCAAGCAGATTCCTGGTCAGAGGCCGTGGAATAACAAACATATCCCCTTCCTCAAATTTTTGATTGCCGGCTATTGTAACAAAAAGATCATGTTCATGCTCAGTGAAAACCAATGATTCCTGTTCTCCGGGATACTCCACGATGCTTTCCTCAATCTGCCAGGGGCCAAACTCTTTTTCCGTAGCATTCAGAACGGCCTCCAGAACTACCCGCTCATAATCTTGTCTGGCTTGCGACCTGTTACCATTCCAGAAATCGATCACCGTTGTATCTGTTTCTGAATGCTTCAGGGTTGATTCCTCTTTATCATTATTCGATTTACTAAACGAGCATGCACTCATGGTTAACACAAGGCAAATGGACAAAAACAATTTGTACATAAATTAAAAGATTAATGGTCCGCCAAAACTTATATATAAAGCGTTAACTTTCTTACTTGCCGGCTGGCATACGTGGAAAATACTAACACGTTGTTTCAAGATCAAAGGATATAATTTGTTTTGGTTGCTTACAGCTTTTCCATTTTAAACATAAACAAGTATTAAAAGTTCAGTATAAAGATAAAATTTTCCTTAATTTGCCTTTGCCCGGATAGGTATAATTTAAAGTTAGTATTTTTTTCAGGACCATTATGGATAAATTAAAGATATCATCGGCCCAGTTTGAACACAGAAGCGGCTACAAGGATTACAACCTTTCAGTAATTGATAAGCTCTCTCAAAAAGCATCAGACGAAGGCTCCGACATCATTGCTTTTCATGAATGTTCCATCACGGGATACACCTTTGCCCGGGATCTTTCAAAAGAGCAAATGCTTGATGTGGCCGAGTTTATCCCAAATGGAAACAGCATATCAACCCTGACCGAAATCGCCCGGAAAAACAACATCGTTGTACTGGCCGGACTTTTTGAAAAGGATGAAAATGACAGATTGTTCAACACTTACGTTGGCATTGACAAAAACGGACTGGTGGCCAAACACCGGAAAAACTCCCCCAGGCAGGCGGCCACAGATACTTGAACGCACGAAAACCTGAATTGTATAAGGACATCATAGGCCGGGAGCACAATCCTAATCAAAAAGTAGCATGGCTTCATACAAAAAAGAAACAACAATAATGTTTCGGTTATCAAAGCTTTATTGTAAATTTATTGAAA
>JAWOCV010000259.1:0-16028 GCA_046483585.1 Marinilabilia sp. | reverse complement strand
GAAAGACCCTGATTCTTGTCTGGATCATAAGCTTGCTTCCGGGTACAGCAAGTACTGCCATCACCGGAGAAACAATAATCGTTCATGTACTCGACAAAAACCTCCCTGTAGTCCGGGAAATACAGGAACTAAAAAGCCGGATCAATGAAATGTTCGTGGGGGACAGGCCGTCAACCTTTTAGCCCGGATTGTTGTTCTCATTGCTGAGGCACCTGTATCTTAAATCATAATAGATCGTTAGATGATTAGATTTAAGATCCAAGACAAATCACTTAATGCTGAAAATCTGCTTTTTAATACCAACTGGTTTAATGACTCTTGAAAAAGTTTAACGGACTATTTAGGCTCTGCTGAAAAAGTAAGCAGACCAATTTTTGTTTTTTTGATTTTCTTTTTGGCATTGCCCCAAAAAGAAACAAATCCCGATTATGGTTTTTGTGAGTTTTTTCACAAAAACTTTACAAAACCTATATCGAGACTAGTCCGTTTAAACCTATCAGCCTGTCTGCCGATTTATTAGAAGGCAGATCTTGTTTTTTGAGAAAGGTTCTTTGGAGAAAATTGATTCTTTTCGAGAAAACGTCAGGCAGGCCTGCCTGGCGGGTTATGAAACAGAAGCATTCTGATTTTTGATCCAACACCATTGAAAATGATGGTTACATATACAAGAAACGGCAGACAGGTTCCATTCGGCCAATGACTTATATAAATTTATACTGATGAAAGAGGCATTACTTTACCAAAAAAAAGAGGGGAATCGCGTCAAATGTAACCTTTGTGCACACCGGTGTAATATAAAACCCGGTCAGGAAGGAATCTGCAATGTCAGGGAAAACAGGGACGGGGTTCTTTACACAGCCGTGTACGGGAGAGCCATCGCACTGCATGTCGATCCGGTTGAGAAAAAGCCGCTTTATCACTTTTATCCGGGATCCAAAAGTTTTTCAATAGGGACGCCGGGATGTAATTTCCATTGTCTTTTTTGCCAGAATTGTGAAATAGCCCGGATTACGGATAAAAGCATACTGCAGGCAGGCCGCCCGGCCTCACCGGAGGAAGTTGTTCAACAGGCAATACAGGCGGGATGTAAAAGCATCGCTTACACCTACACCGAGCCCACCATATTTTTTGAATACAGTTACGACATTGCCAGTTTGGCGCATGAGAAAAATATTAAGAATGTCTATGTATCGAATGGTTACATGACAAGTGAAATGCTTGAAATGATAAACCCTTATCTGGACGCCATCAACATCGATTTAAAAGCGTTCAATGACGCGACTTACAAAAGGCTAATGGGAGCCCGACTGCAACCTGTGCTTGACAACCTGAAGAGAGTGAAAAAAGCCGGTATTTGGCTCGAAGTAACCAGCCTCATTATTCCGGGGGAAAATGACAGCGATGAGGAGCTAAAAGAAATGGCCGGCTTTATTGCCAATGAACTTGGTGCCGATGTGCCATGGCACATCAGCCGGTTTTTCCCCGGCCATGAAATGAGCGATCTGTCCCTGACGCCATTATCCACCCTCCAACGGGCCAAAAAAGCGGGCATTAATGCCGGCCTGAATTACGTCTATATAGGCAATGTGCCGTCGGCAGCAGAGATCAATACCAAATGCCCGGGATGCGGAACATTGCTTATCGAACGATCGGGGTTCGGAGTGCTTCAAAACATTATAAAAGAAGGGCGTTGCCCGGAATGTGGGTATGAAATTGCCATCCGTTGATGCCGATTTCTTCGACAAGTCAAGAGATCCTACCCAATCGCCTTCTCTTTGTATAAGAATTTTCTTTTGCGACAACAATCATTTTTCTTGCAGAAAATATCTTCTATCTTCGTTTTCGATTCCATTCACCATTAAAATTCAGCAACAATGACAGAACTGGGTAGTTCAATCTGGCCGGCAGCGGTATTGCTTTTTTTCCTGATGGACCCTTTGGGAAACATCCCGGTAATGCTGACCATAATGAAAGACATTGAGCCCCGGCGGCAGCGAAAAATTCTGGCCCGGGAGATGTTCATGGCTTTGATTATTTTACTGATTTTTTTGTTTGCGGGCAGGCCCCTTCTGAACTTTCTGCATCTTGAGCAGCAGGCAGTGACCATATCGGGAGGGATTATTTTGCTCATCATCGGGTTGCGGATGATATTCCCCCAGCAACATGGGCTCATGGGCTACCAACCCCACGGCGAACCTTTTCTGGTCCCTATCGCCATTCCCCTGGTGGCAGGTCCGTCGGTACTGGCCATGCTCATACTGATGACCACAAGTCAGCCCGGTAACATGACCAACTGGTTTTTTGCCCTGATCATGGCCTGGTTTTTCACAGCATTGCTCCTCCAGCTGGCGCCTTTTCTCCTGAAGTTCCTGAAACAACGGGGGCTGACTGCACTGGAGCGTCTGATGGGCATGATCCTGGTAATGCTGGCCGTACAGATGTTGCTCGATGGTTTCAAAGAGTTGTTCGGATGACAATGGGGCGTTGGGGTTTAGCTGGAAGCTCGAAGCTAGAAGCTGTTAGCTCTTAGTTCTTAGCTGTTAGCTCTTAGCTCAGTCGCAGAGTCAGTAGTAGCTCAAAGCTGAAAGCTCGAAGTTCGAAGCTCAAAACTGGAAAGAAAGGTTGCTCTCTTTTTTCGACATAACCAAAGAACTAAGGTCAATGCAAACAAATGAGGATCCATCAAACAAAAGACCGCCCAGGAATCTTCTGTGGATGATCATTGGCGCATTGGCCGCCCTTTTGATCATCATCGTGGTCTCGTATCTTCAGGACGATGCTTCCATGCGGGTGTTTCCGGTGCTGATCTTTTTTGCAGCTCCGGGTGCACTGGCAGGCAGGGGCTTTTCATTTATGCGAAACAGTCAATGGAGCAATCTGATCAGCTTCCTGATGGGATTGTTTCTTTTTGGACTGGCGGTGTTTTTGGGTTTCGTACTGGCCCGCGTGGGATCATTTTAATTATTCTTCTTTATTTTACCCGATTGATTTCAGTCTGAATTTTCAACCAAATAAAAACCGGAACTGAAGGTCCTCAGTTCCGGTCTTTTTTAATAAATTCTTACAGACCCGAGGTTAATCGTCGTCATCATCGCCTTCATCGTCGTCGTCATCACCATCATCATCGTCGTCATCGTCATCATCATCATTGTCATCGTCGTCAAAACTATCTTCATAGGCTTCAAGGGCATCTTCCAATGTCTCCATCACATGTTCGGCCAGGTCGCTGTTACCGTCAGGGTCATCAGGATGGATTTCAATTGTACCGTCTTCGTTGCCATCGACAGCATTGGTCATATCCACGCCACCCGATACCGGATCAAAGAGTGAAGTGACATTCACTGAAACGGTTATAAGGGTTTCCCGAACCTTTTCGAGCATCACATCGTTTTCAAATTCGAGTTCCAGCTCCAGTTCCTCATCGCTCCAGAACACAAAAGGTATATTGTTAATGGTCCCTTCCACATACATGGCTTTGCCATACATAGGTGAATCTGAATCTTCTCCCTCTTCCAGTTCAAATTCGATTTCATCATAAGCCGCTTCAGGCAGATCCACGTTATTCGCCAATGTGGTTTCCAAAGCATTGCCATCTTTCATGAGATCAATTGCGAAGGGCCCTTCCAGTTCGTAATCTGATGCCACTGAATCGTTTTCAAACATCGGATCGTCATCATCGAATTCCAGTTCAATCTCCCCGATGTTGATGATTAAACTTTCCACAAAAACACCACCGACGGTGTCACTTTTCAGTGCCGCAGATTTGGTTGTGCTTGTTGTCGAGGTAAATTTTATGGTTGCGCCTTTATCTGCCGGGTTAATGTCATCATTCTCATTACAGGATGATGCCAGGCCAACAATCAGTAACCCCAAAAACAAAGGGCTGATCCCCTTTTTCAATTTTTTGAAATTTGTCGTTTTCATATTTTACAGTTAAATAAATTCCTCCCCTGAAAATCAGGTTAATGGTTATAATGTATAGACGAAGAAATTTGGAAAAGGTTGTAACGAAAATCAAAAATTCATAGCCGCATATCCAATACCCCTGATTTTTTTGTTGTAATTTGCAATAAAACATTACTGCTTCCCTTCCGACCGGAAATGGAAACAGCATTAAAACCACATCCCAAATGGATTTAAAATTAGCCGTGCTGATCGATGGGGACAACATCCCATCGGCCAATATCAAAGAGATGATGGAGGAGATCGCCAAATACGGCAATCCGACCATTAAGCGCATTTATGGCGACTGGACCCGCCCCAACCTTTCGCGGTGGAAAACCATCCTGCTGGAAAATGCCATCACGCCGGTACAGCAGTACGGGTACACCACCGGGAAAAATTCCACCGATTCGGCCATGATCATCGATGCCATGGACATCCTTTACTCCGAAAGAGTCGACGGATTTTGCCTGGTATCCAGCGACAGCGATTTCACACGGCTGGCCCTGCGCCTTCGCGAAGCCGGAATGCAGGTGTTTGGCATTGGCGAGAAAAAAACGCCCGATCCTTTCATCGTGGCCTGTGACAAATTCATCTACATCGAGATCCTGAAAAGCCAGACCGAAGAAGAGACGCCGGATACCCCTGAAACCAAACCTTCCTCCAAAGGCTCTGTGGACAAAGTGACGCCGAAGGTAATCAAGCTGATCGCCAGCTCCATTGCAGATCTGGCCGACGATGACGGATGGGCCTTTCTGGGGGATGTGGGCAACCTCATCCAGAAAAAACAACCCAACTTTGACTCCCGGAATTATGGTTTCCCCAAGTTGACACCCCTGATCGAGTCGATCAAGAATTTTGAGATCGAAAAAAGAGAGAATTCCAAAGGCCAGAAGAAGCTGATATACGTAAGGGTGAAAGAAAAGCCCGGACGGAAATCAAAAAAATGAATCCCTATTCCTCCAAAACCATAATCTCCACTTCCCGGAAATCGGTGGGGTGACTCTCGGCCTGAAGGGCTATGTGTCCCTCTGTCAATCGTTTCCCTGTTTCGGAAGAAACCAGCTTTTCATAGTCGGGAGATTGCTCGTCAAGAATGGGGTCTTCATAACGGAGCACCACCTCATCGTCAATGATGTGCTTAATAACGGAATCGCCCAGGACTTCCACTGTCACCGTTACCCATTGATCGCCATGCGGGGCATCCAGAGAGGAATTGTAACAGTGTTCATCAATGTATTCCCCGTCAACCTTAACGAAGGTTCCGGGGGTACAAACATTCAGGTTGGTTCGTTCATGTTCTTCGTCTCCGCCCAGTAGCTGGACTTCCACCCCCACAGGGAACTCCTGATTTTTCCGCATGCTTCCGGCAGACTGGCTGTGGATGATCATCCCGTTGTTTTTGTAAGCCCAGTCCGCTCCGCCGGGGATCTGCTCCCCCACAAATCGGTATTCGGCTCTGATCTTGTAATGCGAATAACGCTCTTTGGTGATCAGATGGCCAAATACATTGTTCAGGCTGTCGTATTGATCGTAACGAACCTTCAGCAAGCCGTCTTCCACACGGAAAGTATTTTTGTAATTGACGCCCGGCGCCTGACCGGTGAACTTGATGTCCCACCCGTCAAGGTTTTCGCCGTTGAAGAGGGGTTCCCATTCCCCTGTTGAAGAAGAAGATCCGGAAGAATGGCATCCCGCCAGAAGAAAAAGCGGAATTCCCAATAAAAATAAAAGTCTCATAAAATGCTGTTTTCGCGAAAGGTAGGGAAAAGAAGAAGAATGATCAAATTCCTGCCAAACAACATATAACATTCCTGTTGTATTTACGTTAAAAGGAGTAACTTTCCTTATAGTTCACATCATTTAATTAGGCCATGAAGTCGATCATTCCCATTATCTTATCTGTCATTCTGTTTTCGTGCAGCCAGGCACAAGAGAAAGACCATTCCCAAACCTTTACCAAAGGTGTTTACGGCAACCCCGGCACACTTCTCGACGACGGATACTCGTTTGATTCCCTCGGCATGAATGCCGTTTTTGTCAGAAGCATTTCGCTGGACAGTACTTTCTATCGCACGGCCAAAAAACAGGGATGCCGGGTGTATGTAGAATTTCCCACACTGAACGGGAAAAATTATATCGAGAAACATCCCGGCGCCTGGCCGGTTGATGAAAAAGGCGAGAAAGCCCCGCCGGCCGACTGGTTCATGGGGGTTTGCCCCACCGATTCGGGATTTAAGGATCACCGCACCCGGCAATTGAAAAACATTCTCAATGAATTTGATGTGGACGGCATATTTCTGGATTACCTTCACTGGCACGCACAGTTTGAAACGCCCGATCCCACTCTTCCCGAGACCTGTTTCTGTGACAGGTGTACAAAACTATTTGCATCAGCCAACAATTTAGACATCCCGGACGGAGAAATCCCCGAAAAAGCTGCCTGGATCCTGGAAAATACCGATAAGCAATGGCGGGACTGGCGGAACGAAATTTTAAACGGATGGGTGGAAGATATGGGCGCCATCGTCCATAAAAAACAGCCGGAAGCCCTTTTGGGTGTTTATTACTGTGCCTGGTATCCCGATGACCATGATTCGGCCCTTTACCGGACACTCGGGATTGATGTTTCCGACCTCGCCGCCCGTGCCGATGTCCTTTCGCCCATGCTGTTTCATAAAATGAAAGACCGCCCCACAGAATGGGTGGGCGAATACCTCACCTGGCTCGATCATCTGACTCACGCAGGCGAAAAAGGAACACCGTTGGTCTGGCCCATTGTACAGGCCCATAACCAACCTGTCACCATAACCCCGGAAGAATTCCGGACTGTCATGCTCAAAGGAGCAAAAGATCCCTCATCTGGCATTATGATGTTCTCGGACCAGTCGCTGCTGGAAGACCCGAGAAAAATCGATGTCATGAAAAAGCTCTATCAACAGGAACTGACCAGATAAAAGTACCCCAGCCGCAGGGAAACTGGAAGCTGGAAGTTAGAAGATAATGAAGTTATCGGCCATCGCTATGGAAAGCATTCCTCCATGAGTTATCCCCTCAGAACAGTTCTAACCCGGATTATTGACTTCGTCGAACTTCGTTTCACAAATAATCCCTGTCTCCGACAGCGACTAAGATTCAGTAAAAACTTTTTTCAAAAGTTTAACTTCATCTAAGTCGGGGTTAACCTGAACTTTATTCATAAGGGAAATAATTTTTGAAACGAAGTTCGACGAAGTCAATAGTTCAGGCTAAAACGCCGCCAGCAACTGGGTAAAGATGATCAGAAGCACCATAGCCACCGGATAAACAGTGGCATAAGCAATGGCCGGAGCGTTGGTGTCCGTCATGGGATCAACAGCGGCCAGGCCCGGGGTACTGGTCATAGATCCTGTAATGCCACCCATCAGCGTGAGAATGTTCGTCTTTTTCAGAAACCGTCCGGTAATCACTGCCAGTACCATGGGCACAAGCGTAATAATTCCGCCTATGAGAAATAACTGGCTCCCGTATTCAGCATAAGTATCCACCAGCTCGGCTCCCGCTTTGGTCCCGACTTCCACCAGAAAAAACATCAGACCGATCTGCCGCAAAAGCTGGGTGGCAGCCCCCGACATACTCCATATAACAGGCCCGGTGCGGCCAATACGGCTCAGGATCATAGCAACGGCGAGCACACCCCCCGTGAGTCCCAGGTTGAAAGACATCTCATTGCCGAAAGAGAGGGATAGTTCACCGAGCAGAATCCCCAAAACAATGCCGGTGGCAATGGGAAAGAAGTCGGTATCGGAAAGTTTCTTGTCATCGTTCCCGAAAATCCTTACCACCTGTTTCATATTCTCCCGGCTACAGGCTACGGTAAGCTTATCTCCCATGTGCAGTTTCATGGAAGGCGACGGGGTAATATCGATCCCACTCCGGCGAAGGCGGGTCACGGTAGCCTGATAGTTTCCCCAGAGGTTGAACGTTCCCAGCGACTGGTTCACAGCCTCTTTATTGGTCACCAGAATAGACTGGACTTCGTACGATTTGTGAAGCGGTATCTGCTCATCGGTCTCTTCTCCGATCAATAGTCTTATTTTGTGTAGCGCATCGTCGGTGCCCACCGCCTTGACCAGATCGCCCGCATGCAAAACGGTTTCGGGTGAAGGGACCACCGCCTCTCCTTTGTGCATGATGCGGGAGATCACCGCTTTGGTCATGGAACGTATGCGCAGTTCCGAGATCGACTGACCGCTCACATTTTCATTCTCCACCCTGAAAATCTTACTCTTGATCTCAGGATACCCTTCTTCATTCAGTTTTTCATACTCTTCTTCAGCCCTGGATATGTCAGCTCTGATTATTTTAGGATAAAGCCGCACAAAAAGAATAACCCCTATGACCCCAAAAGGATAAGCAATTCCGTAACCGATGGAGACGAGGGGAGAGCCGGTCGCATCGATGGCCGCGGCCAGTCCCGGCGTACTGGTGAGCGCCCCGGTCAGCAATCCAATGGCCACCGGCATATCTATCCCCGACCACCAAAAAGCAGCAAATGCAATGACCGAAGCCGATCCCACAATAATGGTGGCAAGAATAAACAACTCGCGTCCCTGCCTTCGAAAAGATTCAAAAAAGCCCGGACCTGCCTGCATACCGATGGTATAAATAAAGAGGATCAACCCAAGCGTCCCGATAATGGGCGGCATGGTCACACCAAAGTGCCCAAAAATCAGGGCCACAAAGATAATGGCAGAAATGTCGAGAGAAATGCCCTTGATCTTAATACTGCCCAGGATGAAGCCCAGACAGATGATCATGAACAAAGCAAAATATTGGGAAGAGAAAAGTTCCATTGGCTTTTGGCTTTGGTTTTAAAAGGCTGCAAAGTTACGGCAAAACCTTCTGTCATGCTGAGGACTGGCGTTAAATTTTATTAATCAGCCTGTTTTGCTGCTGCCATAATATCGTTTTAAGGTAAACCGCATTAAAATTTATCTTTTGATCCGATGATTGGATTACTTTTGGCCTGTGAAGTGCTATATTTGTTAAGCTGATTAATTCATAAAGAAACCATTCCAAGTTTGGGCATAATAGCAAAACAAACCATTCAGGGCTCCTTCTTCTCCTATCTGGGCGTGATCCTCGGCGGCATCAATGTAGCCGTCTTGTATCCCAGGATATTGAGCGAAGATCAGATTGGTCTGATCAACATATTGATTGCCCTGTCGGCCATTTTTGCCCAGTTCTCTTCGCTGGGGATCAACGGCGTCACCAAATATTTTTTCCACTATTTCAGAGACCTGCACAGCAAGCACCACGGCTATTTCAGCGTCATTGTGGCGGTCACGCTCATCGGTTTTGCCGGATTTGTGATTGTCTTCGGATTGTTTAATGAACAGATCCTCAGCACACGCGTGGAGGATTCTGCTCTGCTTTCCGATTACGGGATCTATGTTATCCCCATCACTTTCTTTACGCTTACCTTTCTTGTGTTCGATATTTATGCGGCGGTTCTTTTTAAGTCGGTCATTGGTACTTTTTTAAAGGACTTTGTTTTCCGCATTGCCAATATGATTTTGATCCTCGGGCTTTATTTCGGCCTCCTCGATTTCGCGGATTTTCTCTTTTTATATACCCTTGCTCTGGCTATACCTCCCGTTGTTATACTGGCCGAACTGGGGCGAAAGGGGCATCTTTCATGGAAACGCCCCGATCCGGAGCTAGTCAAACAGCACGGAAAACAAATGAAGAGCGTGGGCAGATATTTCATCCTGGCAGGGTTTGGCTCCATGATGGTGACCTACATCGATCGCTACATGATCAATCTTTTCCTGGGGCTGGGAGCCACGGGGATCTATTCGGTCACCAATTATGTAGGAAAACTGGTTCAGATCCCCCGGCAGTCGATGGGAAAAATTGCTGCCACAATGCTGGCCAGGCTATGGAGTGAGAACAAGCACAATGAGCTTCAAAAGCTCTACAACCAGAGCAGCTTTTCGCAATTGATGCTCGGGATTTATATCTTTATCGGTATATGGATCAACGTTGATGCGGTTTTTACGATCATCCCCCAGGATTATGATTCAGGAAAGTGGGTGATCTTCTTCATCGGGCTTGCCAACGTTTTCCAGTGCTTCCTGGGTCTGGGAGGCCTTTTTATTGCCACCTCCCCTCATTACAAAGTGCGGACTTATCTGATCTTCATACTGGGGATAATGGTCATTATTACCAACTTACTGTTCATCCCCGTCTGGGGCATCACAGGGGCCGCCATAGCTTCAGCCCTTTCCAAAATGTTATTTGTGGCTTTCAACATGTTGTTTCTGAAATTCCGGTTGGGAATTGTACCTTTGCAAAGAAAGCATTGGATCATTCCGCTTGCGGGGGTGGCAAGTTATTTTACAGTATTTTACCTGCCGTTGCCCGACATGCACTGGATATTAACATTGATTGTTAAAAGCGTTCTGATAACGGTGGTTTACGGATTTTTTCTGAAAACCTTCCGGGTGGTTCCGAATGTCAAACATTTCTTCCACTCATTTTAAAACCACAGCACTATGAAATCAAAAATTACAGGTTTCGTTCTTGCCCCGAATCCAACACATTACACGCCGGAAATCAATCCCGGTCTCCGAACCACCGGGATCTCAGGCCAGTGGGGGCATTTAACCCTCTACAGCACCGGCGGGGATATCGCCCCGGTTCGTCCGGGTGTATGGTCGCTCGGCTTTCCGGCCAGCGATTCATTGCTGGAGCACAACCTCCTGATATCGGTGACCGACGATGGTGTTACCATTGAAAACGACTGGCTGGGAAGCATTCCGGTCTATTTTAACAAAAAGGAAAATATTGTATCCACATTTCCGGAAGCATGCCTGACCAGTGACACCGAATGGGACGATGAAGGACTCTATCTTTTCCTGAAATACGGGTTTTCGGCCTTTAATACCTCGCCTTTTAAAGCGGTGAAGCCCCTCCGGTATTTTGCTGCTCTCCAATATAGCGGAGATGAAATCTCCATCTCTGAGAAGCCCGATCCCGTCTTGTCGTACGACTTCTCTGAAGAAGCCGGCGAAAGTGAAATTCTGGAGCAACTCGGAGAACAGATCAATCAAACCCTTGACTCAACAACCGGTCCGGTGGTAAGTCCCCTGTCAGGCGGGCTCGATTCGAGGGTCATCAACTTTCTGATCAACGAAACCCATAAACCCAGGGTACATACTTATTCATACGGAGCTTCTCCCAATCAGCACAAAAGTTTTGAAACGGCCATCGCCCGGAAGGTTGCTGACAATCTCGGACTAAAATGGAAACACGTTCCTTTGGGAGATGCCTACGATTACATCGACCAATGGCATGATCTTTTTGGTTTTTCAACCCATATGCACGGCATGTACCAAATCGAATTCTACAAAAAGATCAGGGAGCAGCTGGCACCGGAAGAGCCGGCTATGATGTTCAGCGGGATCGGAGGCAGCGTTTTCGAAGGAGATCATCTTTCATCATTGAATATCAAAGGTCCCGAAGACATATACCGGCTGACTTTCACCCACGATCTGAATTGTAAGCACTTTATTCCTCAAAAACCCACCAGGGCCGAACAACACTTTTTTGACAACAATCAACAGCTTATCCGCAACAAAAGATATTTTGCCGTACTCATGATGCGATTGAAGCTGCCACTGCTCAATTATCTGGTCACACTTCCGGCTATGCTGGGAATTCCTTCAAGTGCTCCGTTCCTGAATTTCGATACGGCCATGAAAATGCTCTCGTTGCCT
Source organism: Marinilabilia sp. (assembly GCA_046483585.1). Taxonomy (GTDB): domain Bacteria; phylum Bacteroidota; class Bacteroidia; order Bacteroidales; family Marinilabiliaceae; genus Marinilabilia. The sequence goes on along the minus strand of JAWOCV010000259.1, from coordinate 4,323 downwards.
CAACACAGAAGAAACGACAGGGCATGGCTTAAAGATTTCTTTACTGGTCATGACCTCAATTACGGGTTCAGATTCAGATCACGACATGGCATGACACGTAACACGCTCAATCGTCAGCTTTTCAGTAATCACGAATTTCAGCCTCTGAAAGAAACGCAGTGGCAACCATACGTCAGTCCTGAAAAGATAAAAAACATCAATTCCCGGCTGAACCAGTATGATTCCCTGGGCGCAAAAATCAGGTTCTTTTTCACCACCCAGAGAGTCATTAAGGAAATCCTCAGGAGAACCGGAATCTCCAATCTGTTCGACCGGAATCTGAATTGTTATTTTACCCTGAAAGCCCTTGAGAAATCAGTCGAAAAACGGGCCCCCAAAGCATGAGCCATGGCCGATGAAAAGAGTCGTATCACACCGGTCCCGGTGGTGCTGTTTTGTTACAACCGTCCCCGGCATCTGAAGCTCACCATTCAATCATTAAAGGAGAATGCAGGGGCACAGGAGACCACACTGTTTGTTTTTTCAGACGGCCCCCGGAACCACAAAGACAGACCGGCCGTTGATGCCGTTCATGAAATCATATCCGGGATCAGCGGTTTTGCAGAAGTTCGTATCACCAAAAACGATCGCAACGAGGGCCTGGCAGCTTCAGTAATTAATGGGGTTTCCAGGGTTTTGGAACTTTATGAAGCCTGCATTGTTCTGGAAGACGATCTGGAAGTGTCTCCATATTTTCTGACCTTCATGAATAAGGCCCTGTCGGCTTACGCATCAGACTACCAGATCTTCTCAGTGTCAGGTTATTGCCCGCCCATCGCCATTCCCCGGGATTTCGGTTTTGAAGCGTTTCGCTTTCCGCGCATTAACTCGTGGGGCTGGGGAACCTGGCGCGACCGGTGGCGAAAAGTAGACTGGGAGGTTCAGGATTTTGATGTCTTCATTCAAAACCGAAAAAAGAACAAACAGCTTGAACGGCAAGGGAAGGACCTGCCCGTAATGCTGTTGAAGCAACAGACAGGGAAGACCAATTCATGGGCGGTTCGTTTTAACCAGGGATGTTTCAATGCCGGAATGACCAATGTTTATCCCGTCCGTTCACTGGTCCGCAACACAGGAGCCGACAACACCGGCACAAACATGACAGCCAGCCGGAAATTCTCCGTTGCCCTGGCGGATCACATGCCTGAACCTTCACCGGCAGGGGATGATGAAAGAATCAATTCCGCTTTTCAACGTTTTTTTAATCCTTCTATCTTCAGGCAGACCATCAACTTTTTCAAGATCAATTTCTACCGTTTTTCCCGTAAATCTTTTCATTTCCTGTAACCACCCGCTATATACCACCGTCCAACCCAAAAACAAAAAAAAGAAAGAAATGACCAGAACACAAACCCAAAGAGCCTTATGGTTAGCAGCCATATGGCTCATCCTATCTCCGGGAATCTTTGCCCGCAATGATTCAACCCAACAAACCCAAAACAAGAAAAGGGCCAGAGTGGAAGAATGCCGCGGCAATATGAGTATTTCATTTCCCGGAGGCAGAATACAAATCGATGAAACAAATGACACAATTACCCAGATCATCATCGGACGGCGACAGTACGAAATTATCGACAAATCCGGTCATCACAACAAAATACAGGTCGTCCGCAAACCACTGAGCGATTTTAACGGGCACTGGTCGGGATTTGATCTGGGCTTTACCAACTTTTTCGCTAAACCCTTTGACAGTCAACTCCCGGAAGAGAATGCCTGGATGGATCTGAACGGAGGTAAATCAGTGGCCGTAGGCATGAACCTGTTCCAACAAAGCATTGGCCTCCGGAAAAACCAGCGCAATCTGGGGCTGGTCACAGGTGTTGGGTGGACCATCAACAATTACCGGTTCGATTCACCAAACATCCTTCGTCGGAGCGACGACGGCCAAACAACCTATGAGTTAGCGGAACGGAAGGTTGACAAAAACAAACTGGTCACCAGCTTTCTGACTGTCCCGCTCTTACTGGAGTGGCAATTGCCAGGTGGTCAAAAAGGAAAAGACTTTTTTCTCTCCGGTGGTTTTTATGGCAGTTTTCGACTGGGGTCACACACCAAAGTAGTGTTTGACGACAACGGAGGCAAAGAGAAAAAGAAATGGCGCGAAGACCTTAACACCAATGCTTTCAAATACGGAATAATGATCAGAACAGGCTACAAGCGGATCAAGCTTTACGCCAAAAGCGATCTGACATCATTGTTCGAAGCAGGCCGGGGACCTGAGGTTTATCCCTGGACAGTGGGTGTAACACTTCTGCAATTCTGATTTTTCCGCAAACTCCCAGATGCCATTTGGTCTCTCTGTTACAAGCGGACAGGATTTTTGAGCTTCCCCCTATCATAATAGATCGTTAGGTTATTAGATGTTAGTAGCTCAGTCGCAGAGTCAGTAGTAGCTGAAAGCTGGAAGCTAGAGGCTGGAAGTTAACCATTGAAAAAAAATATTTACCTTTAATGCAAAACCCAACATAAACAATCATCGCATATGTCCATTCTCGGCAACCTCATCTGGCTCGTTTTCGGGGGCATAATTGTGGCCATAGAATACTTTATTGCCAGTATTCTTCTGATGGTTACCATCATCGGGATCCCTTTCGGTCTTCAGACACTCAAACTGGGTCTGGTCGCTCTGTGGCCCTTTAGTCAAAAAGTCGTTCCAGGTCCTTCAAACGGCGGATGTCTCAACACCATCATGAACATCATCTGGATACTGATCGGCGGCATCTGGATCGCTGCCACCCATCTGGTGTTCGGTCTTTTGCTGGGCATCACCATAATTGGCATTCCCTGGGCCAAACAGCACTTTAAAATGGCAGGGCTGGCACTTACCCCTTTTGGATATGATGTTGTTTAAATTAGCCTGATTATTGACTTCGTCGAACGCCGTTTCATAAAATGGCATTAACGATCAGCAATCAAATGATGTCAAACGGAATTCAAACTTTTATCATTTTTCTCCTGCGCAGTTTTCCCTAAATTTGTTTTCAGGGAACCTTCTCCCCTGAACATCAAATCCAAAAACTTCTGCACTATGTACGGGAAATTTAAAGACCATCTCCAAAAGGAACTTGACCACATCCAGGATTCGGGTCTTTACAAAAAAGAACGCATCATTACCACCCCTCAGGGAGCCGAAATTGAAGTCAGCACCGGCGAAAAAGTGTTGAATTTTTGCGCCAACAACTATCTGGGGTTATCGGCTCACCCGCGGGTGATTGAAGCCGCCCGCCGCACCATCAATGAGCGGGGTTACGGCATGTCTTCGGTTCGTTTTATTTGCGGCACGCAGGACATCCACAAAGAGCTGGAAGAAAAGATCGCTGCATTTTTCGGAATGGAAGATGCCATTTTGTACGCCGCCTGCTTTGATGCCAACGGAGGCGTTTTTGAACCTTTGTTTACTGACCAGGATGCCATCATCTCCGATGAACTCAACCACGCCAGTATCATCGACGGGGTACGGCTTTGCAAAGCCGCCCGCTACCGGTACAAACATGCCGATATGGACGATCTGGAACAAAAGCTCAAAGAATCACAGGCACAACGGTTCCGGATAATCGTCACGGATGGGGTATTTTCCATGGACGGAGACATTGCGCCATTAAACAAAATCTGTGACCTGGCCGATCATTATGACGCCATGGTCATGGTCGACGACAGCCATGCCTCCGGATTCATTGGAAAAACCGGTCGTGGCACCCATGAATACCACAACGTCATGAACCGCGTGGACATCCTCACCGGCACTTTGGGCAAAGCGCTGGGCGGAGCCATGGGGGGATACACCACGGGCAAAAAAGAGATCATCGACATGCTTCGCCAACGTTCCCGGCCCTATCTCTTCAGTAACTCTCTGGCGCCGGCCATTGCAGGAGCTTCATCAGAAGTTTTCAGCATGTTGAGTGAATCAACCCAATTGCGCGACAAACTGATGGCCAATGCCGAATACTTCAAAGAAAAGATCTCTTCGGCCGGTTTTGATCTCAAGCCCACCAATTCGGCCATAGTGGCCCTGATGCTTTATGATGCCAAACTATCCCAAACATTTGCAGCCCGCCTGCTTGAAGAAGGGATATATGTAACCGGTTTTTACTATCCCGTGGTTCCCAAAGGGCAGGCACGCATCCGCATTCAGTTATCGGCTGCCCACGAAAAAGAACATCTCGACAAAGCCATTACCGCTTTTGTGAAGATCGGCAGGGAATTGAAAGTCATTGATTGAAAAGATGAGTGCGGTATAAAAAGGTATATTTTTGTCAAAATCGAGGTGTTTTAAATTTTTGTACC
>JAWOCV010000221.1:0-73399 GCA_046483585.1 Marinilabilia sp. | reverse complement strand
AACCAACTTCTCCTTCCAGCTTCGAGCTTTGAGCTTTGAGCTTCGAGCTTCGAGCTACTACTGACTCTGCGATTGAACTACCAACAGCTAAGAGCTAACAGCTTCCCCGCGGCTAGGTTACTTTTATCTAACTAAATATGGAAACACCTGAAATTCCATCATATACATTTTTGTTAGTTCTTTGGTTCTGTCGCAAAAGAGAGAGTAACTTCTCCTTCCAACTTCGAGCTTCGAGCTTTCAGCTTCGAGCTACTACTGACTCTGCGACTGAGCTAAGAGCTAACAGCTTCCAGCTTCCCCGCGGCTTGGGTACTTTTATCTAACAAAAACCTAAGTCATTTAAAATATGATGTTTAACTAATTATGTTGGTTCTTTGGTTATGTCGCAAAAGAGAGCAACCTTTCTCTTCAGCTTCGAGCTTCGAGCTTCGAGCTTCGAGCTTCGAACTTTGAGCTTTCAGCTTCGAGCTTTGAGCTTTGAGCTTTCAGCTTTGAGCTTTGAGCTACTACTGACTCTGCGACTGAGCTACTAACCTCTTACAGTTCTTAATTATAGGCATCCGGGTTGGTCTTCCGGAAGTATTTGTCGAGTACCATAAAAGATATCAACTTTTCACGTCGTTGGTCCCTAAACTGCAAAACATGTTCATGGGCATTTTCAATTATGGCAAGGGCTTCATCCGGGTGATTCGAAAAGTATGCCATTTTTTCTTCCAGATCCGAAAAATCGTCCCGTATCTCCACATAATGATAGCCCGGGATCAGACGGCCTTCCATAAACCAGGTTTCATAACGTGGACGTGGCATAACTGCCAGAGAATTGGATGACATGACCCACTTTAAATTACTGGCCACATCGTTCCCTTCTATACAAAGAATAAATTTATAGTCAAGTTGCTCATCAATGGTCATGCGTTCACGCAGAAGATTTTCATAAGAAGGATGGTAATTGATGCATCCCACATTGCACTGGGGATGATCAATATGTTCCCTGACAAAGCGAACACGGCTGTCCTTTGATTCGGAAAGATGGCCCCGCCATACAAGTTTTGCTTTCTTGTTTTTGAAGGATTTACGGTCGTTGACAAAAGTAAAATGCCTGATCTTGTTGAGTTTCAACAAAACAGAATTGGCATTATCTCCTCTTACCGGGCGGCTTTTGACAAAAGCCGGTGCTTCAGGTACAGAGGTGATATCTCCAAAAACATATTCAAATTTCAGATGTGGAGGGAAATAACGTAAATACTCAAAAGTATCAAAAAAGTAGGTTTTCAACTTCCGTCCCAATTTGAAATCGGATATTTTTTTCCCTCCCTTCAGTTCTACCGTTGTCTGAAGTTTATTATAGTAATTGACACGATCGTTTACTTCCTCTGATATTTCTTCCTGCATTCGATTCAACAATGCGGGAAATCTCTTTCGATAAAGGGATGATGGAATTAGCTGCCGGATATAATTAATGGCATAATACAAAAACTTAAGATTCTTATGTCTGAGGGAGTACAGCTGACCGATCCATTTCACAACACCAGATCTTTGAGGCTCTTCATTGCTGTTGACAGCTTCAATGATCAAACTCTCCAGTCTGTTGACCATATGTTTCATGGCAAATTTTTCTTTCACCATCTTCTGTGCATTCTTCCCCACGACCGACCTTTTTCCAGGAACTTCAACCAATTGTTTGAGAGCGGTTTTCAATTGCGATACATCAGACGGATCAACCGTATATCCGTTATGGCCATCTTCGATCAATTCCTGGATCCCATTGACATTCGATGAAATGACCGGCAAACCATGGGCCATCGCCTCCAAAACAGAATTGGGCATTCCCTCATACAGGGATGGAAAAACAAAAATATCGGCATTTGCCAACAAAGAATGGATATCTTCAACAAAGCCCAAAAGAATAAAGTTCCTGGTGATGCCATGCCTGGCAATCCTTGCCTTTAATTCTTTCTCCAGTTTTCCCCGCCCGGCCAGAAAGAAATAAATGTTGGGGTGTTCCGCAATAATTTCAGCAGCGGCATCAATAAGGTATTTGAAACCTTTTTGCCGGGCCAGGCGGCCGGTAGACAAAACGATGACGGGATCCTTCTCCCCGGAAGAAATAAATTGTGAATAATCAAACCCGCTCACATCATATGGGACAGGCTCCACGCCATTGAAAACGACTTTAATAAAGTTGTCGTCCACGGGTAAAAAAGAGTCATAATAAGTTTTGATGGTTTGTGTATTGGTAATGATCCCGTCGCTGAGCCATTTTATGGTCCATTTGTACCACCAGTTGTCTTTAAAGGATTGAAGCCCCTGGCGGCTGTAAACCCTGGCATTGGAACCTGAGATTTTAATCGCTATAGAAGCAACACGCCAGTCCTTGTTTTGACAACCGATCACCATATCCGGCCGAAAATTTCTAAAAAAAGAACAAAACCGAAAACATGCCGTAATATCAAAATCTGAGATGGCACCAATTTCCTTAACAGGAAGCTTCAGGATCTTAGCCCTCTGTGAAAGACGGGAGTGCTGCCGGCAAACCACCACCACATTATGTCCGGCAGACATAAGGCCCAGGGCAGCATTGATCATCCATTTTTCGCCGCCGCCCCATTTATGTTTTCCTATGGAATTGATTAATGCAATGTTCATCAGGGGGCTATACTATTTTTCCTGGTTTTATTTACAATTAATGCAAGCAAGTGAAATTAAAATGTGTCGTTTTTCAAAGTCCTGTTTGCTGCTTTATCCCAAAGAATTCTATGCATTAGCGCGGAAAGTCGTTCGCTCTTTTGGCCGAAAAAGATTTATTCTGCCTGATCCTTCAATATTTTATCCAGCACCATGGCGGGTGTAATGTTCATCATACAGGCAAAGTCGCCCCGGTGACATGTTTTATTCCCAAACACCGAACACGGCCGGCATTCAAGATCAATCTGCACAGCGTCATCGTAGGCCTGACCGTAACCATAGAAACCGGCATACGGATGGGTTGCTCCCCATATACTCACTACTCTGATTCCGGCAAGAGTTGCCATATGCATATTTGCGGAATCCATGGAAACCATCACATTCAGACGCGACATAAGTTCCAGTTCCTCACCCAGACTCAACTGACCTGCAAATGTACTTGCATTTTTCAAATTTGCGGCCCATTCTTCCAATTTTTCCTGTTCTCCGCCGGGTGCGCCAAACAACACCATCTTTACCCCTCGTTGATCGAGCTGTTCCAACAAGTCAAACATTTTGTCTTCAGGCCACATTTTCCAGGTGTGTTTGGCAAATGGGGCAATCCCCACGGAAAATTCCCCAAATCCCTCCGGGAAAGCGGAAGATGGACTTTGCCTCTCCGGTGAAGTTTCATCCGGCAGATAAAATCTTTCCGGGAAGGGGAGCAATTCAAAGGGAAAGCCTGCCCGGGAGAATGTGTCGCGATAAAGAGCAGGTATGGAAGGTAAGGGGCGGAAGATCTTGTTATTTTTCCGGGTTAGCGCTTTCTTCTCCTTACGTCCCTTTTCAATTCGGGAAACTTTAACCCCTGCCATTTTAAACAACGCCGTTAACACATGAGTCCGGATCACACTGTGAAGGTCTGCCACTGCATCCCAGGGACCTTCGTTGCGCAACTCCCTGAAAAGACGCAGGAGTCCGGCAAACCCTTTATGACGGTCTTTCACATCCAGAGGAATAAAATGAACACGGGGAAGAGGAGCCAAAAGATGAGCTGCAAAAGGCCGGGAGACAAACCATATCTCATGGTCCGGGTACTTTTGAAGAAATGACCACAGCACCGGTACCGTCATAGCCACATCTCCCATGGCGCTGAACCGGAAAACAAGAATTTTTTTGCCCAAACCTACTTCTTGTTTTTATACAACACGGGGTTCAGTGCAGGATCGTTATACATTTTCATCTGCTTATAGGTCTTCATGTATTTCCGCCCTGCCTCAATATCGGCAATAAGCTGATCAATGGCCGCGGACAGATCTTCCCGCTGCTGAAGAAGCACAGCCAGCTTCCGGTTGCATTTGTCCAAATGATCGGCCGGAGCATCCGACCTGTTTACTTCCTGCTCCATGTGATAAATTTTCAGGGCAAGTATGGAGAGACGATCAATGGCCCAGGCCGGACTTTCGGTGTTGATGGTGGCATCGGGCTGAACCTTTACATCGTTATATTTCCCGAAAAAATAGTCGTCAATGGATTCCACGAGATCGGTGCGGTTCTGATTGGACTTATCAATCCGGCGTTTGATCTTAAGAGCCTCTTCGGGCTGTATCTCAGGATCACGGATGATGTCTTCCAGGTGCCATTGCACAGCATCAATCCAGTTTTTTTTGAAAAGGAGATCTTCAATGCTTCCTTCTTTGTAAGGATTATCAGGATTGGCGTCAACGCTGTCAAACTTGTGGTAATGGTTTGTCGCCTCGTTAAAGATCTTGTTACAGGTTTCGCTAAATGTCATTTTTATGATTTTTGGAAATGGTGATTACATATATTCAATACACGTAAGGGTATTCCGGAGAATTGGTGATCCCAGATATCAGCCCGCGGCGCATGGTTCCCGAAACCATGGAACAATATAGCCGGCCAAAGGTTCGGTCCGTTTACCCCTTATCAGCTTCATCTTCATCCACAGGGTGATTCATAAGAATAACCAGGCGATTGTCATGGCATTCCAGAACCCCTTCCTTGCAAAGAAAATGTTGTTCATGTCCATGCTTTCCGATAACACGGATATCTCCCTTTTCCAGGGTGGAAATAATAGGAGCATGATCACGTAACAGGACAAACCTCCCGGAGGAGCCCGGGGCTTCAACCAAGCCCACAGGACCCTCGTAAAGGATGTCTTCGGGGGTGATTATTTCCAGATAAAGATCGTCCATTATTTTCGTCTGCTTTCTTTCAAAATTTTCTCGCCTTTCTCAATGGCCTGTTCAATGGTCCCAACGAGGTTAAAAGCTGCCTCGGGATATTGATCGGTTTCTCCGTCCATGATCATATTAAACCCTTTTATGGTATCTTCAATGGAGACGAGTTGTCCGGGAATACCGGTAAACTGCTCGGCCACGTGAAAGGGCTGGGAAAGAAACCTCTGTACACGTCTGGCCCGGGCAACGATCAATTTATCTTCTTCCGACAACTCTTCCATTCCAAGAATGGCGATGATGTCCTGCAGCTCTTTGTAACGCTGAAGGATCTCCTTAACGCGCTGCGCCGTATTGTAATGGTTTTCCCCTACATACTCGGGCGCCAGAATACGTGACGTAGAATCAAGGGGATCCACTGCCGGATAAATTCCAAGTTCCGAAATTTTACGGCTAAGGACAGTGGTGGCATCCAGGTGAGTAAAAGTTGTTGCAGGCGCCGGGTCGGTCAGGTCATCCGCCGGAACATAAACAGCCTGTACGGATGTAATAGAGCCTGTCTTGGTTGAAGTAATGCGCTCCTGCAAAGCCCCCATCTCGGAAGAAAGTGTTGGCTGATACCCCACGGCCGAAGGCATTCGCCCGAGAAGGGCAGAAACTTCTGAACCGGCTTGTGTAAACCGGAATATATTGTCAATAAAAAGCAACACGTCCCCACCTTGTCCTTTATTTCCGCCATCGCGGAAGGATTCGGCAATGGTCAGGGCCGAAAGGGCCACCCGCGCACGTGCTCCGGGAGGCTCGTTCATCTGTCCGAATACCATGGATACCTGTGATCTTTTCAGGGCTTCAGGATCAACCTTATCGAGATCCCAATGGCCGGCTTTCATACTTTCCTGGAACTCTTCTCCGTAATCAACAATGCCGGCTTCAACCATTTCCCGGAGGAGGTCATTGCCTTCACGTGTCCGTTCCCCGACACCTCCGAAGACAGAATAGCCACTGTATCCTTTGGCGATGTTGTTGATCAGTTCCTGTATAAGGACCGTCTTCCCAACACCGGCACCTCCAAACAGGCCAATCTTACCACCTTTGGAATAGGGTTCAATCAGATCAATCACTTTGATGCCGGTAAATAATATTTCGGTTTCGGTAGAGAGGGTTTCATATTCGGGAGCCGATCTATGAATGGGGTTCTTCTCTTCTGATTCGACGGGAGACAATCCGTCAATGGGCCGTCCCACAACATTCAGCAATCGTCCTTTAACATCATCTCCCCCGGGAAGAGAAATGGGATTACCCGTAGCAAAAACATCTATCCCGCGCTTTAATCCATCCGTGGAATCCATTGCAATGCAACGAATGGTATGTTCGCCGATATGCTGTTCACACTCCAGAACCAACACACTGCCATCTTCCCGGTGGATCTCCAGTGCGTCGTGGATACGGGGAAGATCACTGTCCTTAAGATCAAACGAAACATCGATCACAGGTCCAATAACCTGGGAAACGGAGCCTTTTAGCTGTGCCATGACATATAAATTCTTTTTAACATCCTAATTTTATCATAAAACCTGCGCACCGTATCGCAAGTCTTGTAACGCTTTGTTTGTTCTTCCCTCCCGAACAAGCTAAACATCATTTCAACTTATACCGGAATGCCGGGAATTATCATCTCGATCGCGCCATCAGTTCATGAGCAAGATCTGCCAGCTCTTTCTTGACCTCTTTGTTTCCGTTGATCTTTTCAAAGTTCTCAAGAGCCCGAAAGAAATATTCATCCCTCTTTTCCCTGACAAGTGTTGAAACTCCCGCTTCATCAAAAAGCCTGGTTACTGCTTCAATTTTTTCTTCAGCACGATAATCCTTACGTTCAAGCCAGTCCAAAAGTTCCTTTTTTGGTTCTTTTTCAAGACGGTTAAGAGCAGTTATTAATAAAAAGGTCTTCTTATTGGCCAAAATATCATTCCCGATCCTTTTCCCGAAAGAAAGCTGATCGCCATACACATCCAACCAATCGTCCTGTAGCTGAAAAGCCATCCCGATGTCCTGCCCAAATTTATATAAAAGACTGCTGTCGCGGATGGGGCCACCTCCGATGATGCCACCGATCTTCATACTGCCCCCCAGTAAAACGGCGGTTTTTAGTCGTATCATATCCAGATAACCATCTTCGGTGACATCCGCTGTATTTTCAAAATCCATATCAAGCTGTTGGCCTTCACAAACTTCCCCGGCGGTTTTATTAAATACTTCAAGAACCTGGGGTAAAACACCTACAGGGCTTCTGGTGATAAGACTATAAGCTTTGATCAGCATGGCATCGCCCGATAAAATGGCCGTGTTATAGTCCCACTTTTTATGAATGGTGGGCTGATTACGTCGCATTTCCGAATTGTCCATAATGTCATCATGGACGAGGGTGAAATTATGAAACACTTCGAGGCCGAGAGCCGGCATCACGGCTGTGGCATAATCTCCGAACAATGCTGCTGAAGCCAGACAAAGCACAGGACGCAGACGTTTTCCACCCAGTGACAGAATAAATTTAACAGGTTCATAGAGACCTTCAGGCCGCTTCATCCCCTCGATCAACGGAAGCTGATCTTCGATGACCTGACGGTATTCCTCAATTTTCGACATAATTGCCTTCTTTTATGCCAGAATCACCCTGCCCGGGAATTTCCCCGACCGGTCCCTGACTGATTTTCAACTCATCATGATCAATATCCTCATCCTCATCATAAATGGTTAGCATGGGCTCTTTGAATGATTCGTTGGTGATCATTCTCTCAAGCCCAAGCAATAATGAGGGCAATAAAATCAGGTTGGCAAACAGGGCTACCAAAAGGGTAAAGGCCACCAGCGCACCAAGAGCTACTGTTCCGCCAAAACTTGATACTGTAAATATACCAAATCCGAAGAAAAGAATAATAGAAGTGTAGATCATACTTCGTCCGGTTTCTTTCAAAGCCAGTACTGTGGCGGCACGAATGCTCCAATTTGTTTCACTTAATTCCTGACGGTATTTGGCCAGAAAATGGATGGTATCGTCCACCGAGATCCCAAACGCAATACTGAACACAAGAATGGTGGAGGGTTTTATCGGAATTTCGAAAAACCCCATCAAAGCAGCGGTTGTTATGAGAGGAATCAGGTTGGGCAACAAGGATACCAGCACCATCCGCCTGGATCGGAACATCCAGGCCATAAATGAAGCGATCAGCAATACTGCAAGACTAAGGCTTATGAAAAGGTTCCGGACCAGGTAATCCGTTCCTTTAAAAAAAACAACACTGGAGCCTGTGACAGAAGTATTGTAATCACCGGGAGAAAACACAGAATCCGTTACTGCCCTTATCTCCCTGTCAAGCCCTTCCATCCTTGTCGTGCCTACATCTTCCATCCGAAAACTGATGCGGGCTCTCTGCCGGGCCGAATCCATGAAAGATGATACGATGCCTGGCCCTTCCTCTCCATTTTGCGGAATATGCGACAAAATAAAATTCCGTTCCATATTGTTGGGCAGGGCATAACGCTCACTCCCTCCACTGTAATAAGCCTGACGGGCAAACTTGACCACACCGGTCATCGAAAGGCCCTTCGATAATTCAGGAAAGTCTTTCAGTTCATTTTGAAGGTCGTCAATTTTCCTGAGGTTTGCCTGCTGCATAACGCCCCCGGGCTTTTTGGTATCAATCATGATCTCCAGCGGCATAAGTCCGCTGAAATGGGTCTCAAAAAATTTGAGATCCTGAAAAAGGCTGTGTTCGTGAGGAATATCATCCAGCATATAGCCGGTTGTCTGCATTCTCGAAATGCCAAAGCCTCCGAAAATAAGTAACCCTAAAGCCCCGGCAAATACCTTCTGTTTATGATTGAGACAAATGTGCACAAGTTTGTGGATTACCTTTTCAAAAAATGGTCGGTCCAGGTGTTTGACATGCCTTTCCCCGGGATCGGGAAGAAAACTGAAAATGATCGGGATCAACAGGATCGACAAAACAAACACCACCATAATGTTAATAGCTGCCATGATGCCGAATTCTACCAACAACCGGCTACTGGTAAAGATGAAGGTGGCGAAACCACTGGCCGTAGTAACATTGGTCAGGAAAGTGGCATTCCCGATCTTGCGGATTACCCGCTGAAGAGATTTGATTTTATTGCCATGACTTCTGAACTCGTAATGAAATTTGTTCAGCAAAAACACAGAGTTGGGAACACCGATAACAATAATCAGAGGCGGGATCATGCCTGTCAGGATCGTTACCTTAAAGCCGGTCATCCCCTGTATACCCAGCGCCCAGATCACAGCCATTCCCACCACCAGCATGGAAAATAAGACCACCTTGAAAGACCGGAAAAAAAGGAATATAATGACAGCAGCTATACCCAGAGCCAGCCAAATGAACATATTCAGCTCCCTCTTGACCATTTCTGCTGTTCCCACGCGGATATAAGGCAGCCCTGAATAACGAAGCGCATTCCCCGAAGCCTCTTCATAAACCGCTCCTTTCGCTTCAATATCCTCCATAAGCGCCACACGCCCCGAACTTTCTAGCACCCCGGAATCCAGCGTCAAGGCTAAAAGAAAAGTATGCGAATCCTTATTATAAAGAAGATCCTCATAAAAAGGCAGCCCCATAAATTCTTTCTTCAGAGAATCGAGCTGAGCAGTCCCGACATTTCCCTCAAACAAAGGTTCTACTCTGAATTTTTTCGATTCGTTGTCTCTCACAAGCCGGTAAGCGTCAGAAGCTGAAAACACAGAAGTTATGCCTTCAACGTTTTCAAGGTCCCGCGAGAGTTCCTGCCACTTTTCAAAATGGTCTTCCCCGAAGAAGAGTGAATCCTGAACCCCAAGAACCATAAGGTTTCCCTCATTCCCAAACCGGGCGGTAAACCGTTCATATTCTTTATAAACAGGATCATCTTCTGGCAACAGGGGAGCATATTGATACGACATCTCAATTTTGCGTGATTGAAACCCCATAAATGCAGTAAGGAGGACCAAAACAATAAGTATAGGAAGCCGGTTTCTGAGAATAAAACTGGCAATACGAATCCACATAGACGACACACGTTACCTTAAAAATCCAACAAAACGCTGCGAATTTAGGAATTTTTCAGAATATGCCGCGGTTTCAGAACATTTGTTGCTCAAACAGCCCACTTTTTCGGCTTTGTTTGTTACCAAAGTAAAACGACACATCAATAAAAGGTAAAAGACCGGGATTACTTGCTCCTGAATCTCCAAACCCTACAACATACCCCCCTGAAACGGAAATGTTGTTCAAAAGAAAATACTCTCCTGAAGCCTGATGCTCCCAGCCGGGATTCCCGGGAAAGTTGCCTGCCAGGGCCCGGAGTTCGCCCCTGAGAAAAAGATTCCGGGAGGCCTGCCAGTCGGCACGAACCGACAATGCCATCATCCACCCTTCTCCGGAATAGGCTTTGCTGCGGGGCGTGAAGAAGTGTTTTTTCTCAAGCCAGACATCTCCCTCACTCAGGGGAAGACCAACATCAATTCCCAGTGAAGCAGACAGGACCAAATAGGGTTGACCGGGACGACAATCAATCCCTGAATAAAATGGCCGGGACAAAAGAAGCTCATTTTTTAAAGAAACAACTTCAGGCACAACCAAAAGAGAATCGGCCAGAAAGGTATCACGCCCTTGTTCTACCCTTTTAAACCCGGGGTAAGATGTATAAACACCATGTAATGATGATATCCACCAATCACCACCTGAGATCTGCCGTTTAAAAAATATGTTAGGCACCCAGGGGGTCAAACCTAACCATGACAGCAACTCAGTCCGGCTACTGATGCCATAACGGGAAGGACTTGTGATACTGATATTCCCGGCTTTATGATACGAAACAGCTGCCGTGGAAGCAGCCCAAATATGATCATCACGACTGTCCCCGGAACGCATCCCCAACGGCTGCAGGGGATTGAAGAGGTTGCCTTCACCAGCATCCTGTTTTCGCTCTTCAAGTTTCTCAGTAGCTTTTTCCTCACTGCTTTTTTGATTGAAAGGCCAGAACTGAGCATCACAAACCATCCCCTGTAAAAGGAACAAAAACAGAACAAATATCTTAATTCTTTTCTCCATGGTCTGATACACAATTACATCATGAAAATGCCAATTGTTCCGGCCATTACCAACATTTATTTACGAACCGTCTCTATTTATTGACAGAAATCGTTCATTCACCGATATTTTTCACCTGTTTAACGGAAACCCGGGAAACTTTTTATCTGTTTATGGTTTCCGAAATCAGAAGGTTCGTATCTTTGCAAAGTCATGGATGAAAAAAAATCAACGATCATAGAGAAGGGATTCGAGCTCTTCAGCCTCTACGGTATCCGCAGCGTTACCATGCAGGATCTGGGACGTGAGCTCGGAATGTCAAAAAAGACATTATACCATTACTTCAACAACAAGAGCGATCTGGTAACTGAAGTAATGGAAAACACCATCAACAACATCATGCAGGAGCTCAAGGAGGATCCCGGAAATGATATCAATGCCGTGGAAGAATTTTTCATTCACAGACGGGAACTGCTTAAAAAGTTAAGCCGTCAGAACACTGCCATTGCCTTTGACTTGCGGAAATACTACCCCGATCTCTTTAACAAACTGAAAGAAATACGACGGGAAGCCCTTTATTCTGCTCATAAAAAAAACCTTGAAAAAGGGAAAAAGCAAGGGGTTTACCGCCGTGATGTGGATACGGATTTTATCTCAAGGCTCATGACGGGAGGGCATGTTTTCACATTTGATCCTGTATATGGGATATTCTCCGAAGAGGAACTCTTATCTCCAAAGTTCCGGAACAATTTGTTTCAATATCATTTCAGGGGCATCTGTACGGAAAAAGGATTGAAAATTTTTAATGACCTAATGCAACAACCCGATCAAAATGACAATAAAATTTAAATTTCTGATGCTCTTTTTGGGCCTTTCTTTTTGCCTCCACAGCATCCGGGGACAGGACGAAAAAGATACCCTTGCCATTTCACTTGAAGAGGCTCTGGATTACGCTTCCCGGCATGCCTTTGAAAAGATCAGTTCAGAATATGATGTGGCCTCGGCCAGGGAAAAAATATGGGAGACCATTGCTTCAGGACTTCCTCAGATCGACTTTTCGGGGCAGTATAACCATTCTATGGATGTGCCTGTGAGTTTACTGCCGGCAGAGATCATTCCCGAGGACATGCGGCCGCCGGGAACAGAGAGCGGTGACAAAGTACCTGTCTCGTTTTCCACTGCTTATGACGCCAATTATTCGGTTTCAGCCACCCAGATGTTATTCGACGGTTCCTATTTTGTCGGTATTCAGGCGACCCAGGTCTTTCTGGACCTGACCCGGCATCAGGAAGAAAAGACAGACATTGAAATCCGCGATGCAGTAGCAAAGGCTTATTTTTTGGTACTATCGGCCAACGAAAACCTGAAAGCCTTCGAAAAAACTCTTGAAATAAACGAATCCCTCCTGCGCGAAACGAAAGCCCTTTATGAGAACGGATTCCGCGAATCGGTGGACGTATCCCAGATGAAACTCAATGTGCGTCAAAACCAAAAACAAATTGTAGAAATAAAGCGTAACCAGAAAGTAGCCCTTTCCGTTCTGCGTTTCACAATGGGACTAAGTGAGGACCACCCCGTCAAACTCACTGACTCCCTGGACATTTTATCACAAAGAGCGGCCAATGATGACCCCAACAACAAAGGATGGGCTCCCGAAGCCCATGTTGATTCCAGGATCGCCGCCACAAATGTGGAAAGTCAGAAATTACAGTTCAAAAACGTAAGAGCAGAATATCTTCCTAAGATCAATGCTTTTTACACCTTTCAAAAAACGGGTTACGACGATGAGATGAACCTCTTCGATCAGGACTGGTATAAATCGCAGTTTGTGGGGCTTTCGGTTTCCATTCCCATATTTTCTTCAGGAATGAGGCATGCCCGGGCTCAACAACAAAAACTGGCCTGGGAAAAAAGCAAAAACGAACAACAACAGACCCTCCGTCAGGTCAAGACCAACGGTCTCACGGCACTTACCGAATACAACAGTGCCATTGATGAATTTGAGCTGGCTAAAGAAAGTGAGGAACTCGCCCGGGAGATCTATGAACAAACCCGGTCCGGTTTCGTCAACGGAATGACGGGCAGCTTTGAGCTCACACAGCAACAAGAACAATATATTCAAAAACAGATCAGTTATATACAAGCGGCTCTGGAGGTCCTCAACACCCATACCAACTACCTCAAAGCCACCGGTCATTTATAATAATCTGTCATCTCCGTGAATCCAATTTAAGTAAATAAATTCAAGACACCCATCATGATACGACCATTATTACAGCCTGCAGCATTGGCCCTGATCATACTCAGCTGGGGCTGTGGAGCCCGGAATCCGGCAAACGAAGAAGAGAACAAAGAGCAACGCCTTGAAGAATATAACGAACAAGCCAACGAACTGAAAAGAAAAATCACAGACCTTAAAGCTGAACTCAACGAAGAGTCAGAAATAAATAAGGTCAACGTTGAGGTAACTGAGCTCCGGCCGGTTTTATTTGAACAGTTTATCGAAGCCATGGGAACCGTCTCCACCGATCAGAATATCATCGTCAATCCGGAATCTTCGGGCCTCATCCGTACCATGGAAACAGGGGAAGGGGAATTCGTGAAAGAAGGACAGGTGCTGGCAAGACTTAACACCGAATCGATAGAACAATCCATCGCCGAAATAGAGGAAAATCTCGGGCTGGCCCGGACAATCTATGAAAGACGCAAAAAATTGTGGGATCAAAACATTGGGAGCGAAATTGAGTTTATACAGGCCGAATCGGAAATGAAAGCACTTCAAAACAAACGCCGGAATCTTGAAGCCCAACTAAGCATGGCCGTCATCAAAGCCCCCATCGACGGGGTTATTGACAAACTCTTCCAAAATGAGGGAGAAATGGCAGGACCAGCCCTCTCTTTTGCCAGGATCGTAAATCTTGACAATGTTTACATAACTGCTGATATCTCCGAAAAATATCTCAACCAATCCAAACCGGGGGACCCTGTATCGGTTCATTTCCCTGCCCTGAACCTGACCAGGGAGGCAGAAGTCTACCGAACCTCCCGCTATATTGATCCTGACACTCGTACTTTCAATATAAGGGTGTCTCTCGAAAACAAGGACCACCAATTACTGCCCAATCTCATGGGAGAAGTCAAACTAAGGGTATCGAGCATCGAAGATGCCCTGGTTGTTCCTTCCCTCCTTATTAAAAAGGATTTCAATGGTGAATTTATTTTTGTGGCCGATGAAAGCCAAGACCCGCCGGTCGCCGAAAAAAGATACATCAAAACGGGGATCAAAGACAACAACAAAACCATCGTCACCGAAGGACTGGAAAGCAAAGCCATGATCATCACCAAAGGTTTTGCCCAGGTAACCAATGGAACTTATTTAAACATCCAATAGCCGTTAATAATCATTTCAATGAACAACAATACCGACACTGAGGATCAAAAAGTGGTCGAAAGAAAATTCGGCCCAACAGTGCGCGCCCTGAAAAACAAAAACACCATTTTCATCCTCACGGTTTTTCTTTTTTTTGCAGGGCTGCTTTCCTATAACAGCATGCAGCGCGAACTATTCCCTGAAATAGTCGTACCGTATATTATGATCTCCACACCCTATCCGGGAAACAGTCCTCCTGATATTGAGAATCTCATCACCCGCCCTATCGAAAAAGAATTGAAGGGGCTGAATGGTGTTAAACGCCTTTCTTCAGCCTCGTATCAGGACATGAGCCTGATCCTGGTTGAGTTCGAAACCGATGTGGAGGTACAAAAAGCCCTTCAGGACACCAAAGATCAGGTAGACAAAGCAAAAAGCGAACTTCCCGAAGATCTGGAAAACGATCCGATGACGGAAGACATGGATTTTTCAGAATTCCCGGTACTAAACATCAATTTATCCGGCGATTACAGCATATACGAGCTGAAAAAATACGCCGAAGACCTGCAGGAAGAGTTCGAAGCACTGCGGGAAGTCAGAGAAGCTGACATCAAAGGAGTTGACGACAGGGAGATAAAAGTGCATGTAAATCCCCTTAAACTGGAAGCACTTGATCTCGAATTCAGCGATATTGAATATTCCCTCATGTCTGAAAATGTCACGGTTGGAGCGGGAGAGATCATTGTGGACGGAACCCGGAGATCAGTCAGAACAGAAGCAGATTATAAATCCGTAGACGAGATCAGGAATACCATTGTAAAAAGCGAGGCCGGGAAAGTGGCCCATATGGAGAACGTGGCCAATGTTATTGACGGATTTGAAGAACGAACCTCCATATCAAGGCTCAATGAGGAGCCGGTGGTATCGCTCTCCATCATCAAAAAAAGCGGGGAAAACCTGCTGGATGCCACAGACAAAATTTTCGGCATCATAGAAAGAAACCAGAATGTTCAAACCCTACCATCTGATCTGAAAGTGACCATCACCGACGACCAGTCGGCTTACATACGCGATCAGATCAACAACCTGGAGAATTCCATTATTATGGGAATGCTTTTCGTGATGATCGTGCTCTACCTTTTTATGGGATTACGCAATGCCTTGTTCACCGGCCTGGCCATTCCCATGTCCATGTTCATCGCCTTTCTTGTTCTGGGTGAAATGGGTTACACCATCAACACCATGATTTTGTTCGGACTTTTAATGGCGCTGGGAATGCTGGTCGACAATGCCATTGTGGCTGTAGAGAACACTTACCGCCATTTCGAGGAAGGATACACACGCTTCAGAGCTGTGCAAAAAGGGGTGAGTGAGATCGCCATGCCCATCATCAGCTCAACAGCCACAACACTTGCAGCCTTTTTTCCTTTACTGCTCTGGCCGGGAATAACAGGTGAATTCATGCAATATTTGCCCATCACCCTGATCATTGTTCTTGCTTCCTCTCTTTTTGTGGCATTGGTGCTCAATCCTGTATTCGCTTTACAGTTCATGAAGCATGAACCGCCCGGGAATGAAAAAACCAATCACCGGAAATTGTTCCTTATCACAGGTACCATGGCATTGGGCGGTGTCATCAGCTATTTTGCCGGGAGCATTTTATGGGGAAACCTGCTGGTACTTCCACTCCTTCTCTCAATGTTTAATATTTACGTATTAAAGCCAGGTGCATCCGTCTTCCAAAAGAAATTACTGCCAAAACTGGATATCCTCTACGAAGCAACATTACAAAAAGCTTTGGGACGAAATACCTCCAAATGGTTATTCGGAGGAATGATAGGACTGCTGGTCTTTTCGTTGGGCTTTTACGGCTTGACCAATCCCTACGTAACGTTTTTCCCGGACAATGAACCCAAGACGGTCTTTATCACCATGGAGTTGCCCCTGGGTACGGACCTGGAAACAACCGATGAAATCTCCTATAAAGCCGAGTCGGTGATCAGCGAGGTTCTTGAACCCTATGATCACATAGTCCAATCCATCGGCGTAAATGTGGGCAACGGTAAAGGCGGTTTCTTCGAATCCAGCAGGAGTCCGAACAAAGCTCTGACTACCATCACTTTCGTTGATTTTGAATTCAGGGAGGGCATCAGCACGTCGAGGATCATGAAGGAGCTTTCTGACACTTTGAGCTCCTTTACAGGAGCCAAGTTTTTCGTTGAAAAAGAGCAAAACGGGCCACCCGTCGGAAAACCGGTTAATCTGGAAGTATCGGGGGATGAGTTTGAGACTCTTGTCGAGCTCGCCTCCGACATTCAACAAACCATAGACAACAGTCACATTCAGGGGATCGAAAACCTGGAGATGGACATCAACATGAACAAACCCCAAATGGAGGTTCAGATCGACCGTGATAAAGTCAGGCGCATGGGGCTTTCCACCCAAATGGTGGCAGGCGCCCTCCGGACAGCACTCTATGGGACAAAAGCAGACTCATACAAAGACGGAGAGGATGAATACGACATTATGATACGTCTGGAGGACCGGTTCCGGCATGATGTCTCTTCTCTCATGAACTTCAAAATGAAAATTGAAAAGGATGGCATAAGCCATCATGTGCCGATCTCTTCAGTAGCCGATTATTCATACAGTTCCACATACGAAGACATCAAACGAAAAGACAACACAAGGGTCATCACCCTCTCATCCAATCTGGTGGAAGGATACAATGCCAACCGGATCAATGCCGACATTCGCAAACTCCTGGAGAATTATGAAATGCCTCCCGGGTACAGGTGGGAAATGACCGGGGAACAAGAAGATCAGAAAGAGACTTCTGACTTTCTGATGAAGGCCCTTTTGATTGCCGTGGCACTCATTGCTATGATCCTGATCACCCAGTTCAACTCGGTGGCCAAACCGGCCATCATCCTCATGACCGTAGTTTTGAGCACCATTGGAGTTTTCATGGGGCTGGGAACGTTCGGAATGGACTTCATCATTCTCATGACAGGGGTAGGGATCGTTTCCCTGGCCGGGGTTGTGGTGAACAACGGCATTGTCCTGATCGATTATATCGATATCACCCGCCAGGAGAAAAAAATGGAACTGGGGCTTCATGGAGATGAACCATTGTCTCGCCGGGACGAAACAGAATGTGTGATCAAGGCCGGCAAGACCAGGCTACGACCGGTATTGCTTACAGCCATCACAACCGTGTTGGGACTACTGCCTCTTGCCACCGGACTGAATTTCAATTTTTTCGGTCTTTTTCAGGAGCTGGATCCCAACATATACTTTGGAGGCGACAATGCCGATTTCTGGGGCCCTATGGCATGGACAGTGATATTCGGTCTTACCACAGCCACTTTCCTCACACTCATCATGGTTCCACTCATGTATAACCTGGCCGTAAGGACAAAATACCGATTCAGGAAGTAACGGCTCCTTGTAGAAAACCCTTAATCCCGCCCCATGCAAACCTTTTGGCATTAACCGTTGTTACCTGAAAGATGTTTTACACTAACTTTAATGTGATGCAAAATATTTTCAGAAGTCAATGGTTTGACAAAGTCGACCCCCTTATAACAGGATGGATGAACCGGCATGGATTGCTGTTGTTGCGCATCAGTGTGGGGATTATTTTTTTCTGGTTCGGAGTTTTGAAGTTCTTCCCGGGAATAAGTCCCGCACAAGAGCTGGCCATTCGTACCATCACCACAATAACTTTTGATCTGTTGCCCGAGACACTGATCATCAACGGCCTGGCTTTATGGGAGGTGCTTATCGGACTGGGACTGATCACCGGACGGTTAATGCGGGAAACGCTTCTGCTATTGTTTCTTCAAATGCCGGGGACATTTCTTCCGGTTTTCCTCTTCCCCGCAGAAGTATTCGCTCAGACTCCTTTCGTCCCAACCCTGGAAGGACAATACATTTTTAAAAATCTGGTGCTGATTACAGCTGGTATTGTCATCGGGGGATCATTGCACAAACAACGGAAAACAAGCGCTGAGCAGAGCGCGACTATCAACTAACAATAGATCGTTAGATTTTTAGATTTAAGATCTAAGATGATTCGTATGTTGCTGAAAATCTGTTTTTAACATAAATATTTTCTTAGATTTAAACAACTAATTACCAGATACTTTAAAACTTTAACGGACTATTGAACTAAGATAGATTGATTAAAAGGGGAAATCCTCCTCTGAATCTGATTGCTCCATCTCGACATCCTCGGGTTTTTCAGCAAACACCTGTTCGGGATTCCCGTTGACATAAATGGCTTTGAATGGTGCATCCACAGGACAGGGATATTCACATGCTCCACAACCAATACAGATGGTCTGATCAACTTCAGGTATTCTGAGTCCGTTCTTGTAAGGAACCATATTTACCGCCTTAGTGGGACAATGCTCGGAGCAGGCTCCACAATCGGTTTCATCGGTATAAACAATGCAATTTTGTTCAACAAAAATGGCTTTCCCCATCTGAGTCAAATGTTTATCCTCAAGATCAATAGGCAATATCGCCCCTGTGGGACAAACCTCACCACATTTGGTACAATCGAAATTGCAATAATTTGTAACATAATCCATGTGGGGTTGCATGAAACCGCTGAGACCATATTCCGTCAGAGCAGGTTGCAATACACCCGTAGGACACGCCGCCACGCACAAAGAGCATCCGGTACAAATATCATTGAACCGTTTAATGCTTCCGGCACCAGGTGGGGCAACCGGATGTTCTCTCACATTTCTGACCAGATCTTTCTGACTGTCTGGCATTTGGTTCTTCTTTAGCCCAAAAATGCGACCAGCCGTTAAAAGAGCCAGACCGGTAACCAGTAATTTTCTGCGATTTTCATCATGCCCCTGGCTGGTGGGATTAATTTCCGCAGTCTGAAGATCTGCTTTCTGAATATTAACTTTGGAAACAGGACGAAGAGACAGGGCCGATTCGGGACAAATCTCAAGACAATTGAAACATGTTACACATCTGGTTTCATCAACAGCGTAATGCTTAATATCGATGCATTCACTCTTGCAGACACCGGCACATTTTCCACAACGGGTACATTTATCCTGATCAAACCTGACTTTCAGGAATGAAAACCGGGATACCTCCCCTAACAACGTCCCTACAGGACATATTGTATTGCAAAATATTCGTCCCCGCTTCCAGGCAAAATAACCGATGGCACCGATCAGAGCTATCGACAAAATAACAGGAAGGATGTAAGGCTGAATCAGCGACTGGTGATAAACGGAATAAATATCCATGCTCTGGAGAACGGGGGCTAAAACATTATTGTTCCCCCAGATCACGACAGGCTTAAATAAATAGGTAAACGTCCTTCCGGCAATACTATATGGATCGAGCCATGTAGTAATCCACCCCCCACCGAAGATAATGGCAAGGGTCATAATACCCAAAAAAGAATATCGCCATACGGGATGAGGCTTTTTATATTTAAAAAAACGTCTTTTCCTGGATCGCCAACGGGAAATACGCGTTACCACATCCTGCAAAATTCCCAAAGGACAAATGGCCGAACAATAAAAACGTCCCGTAATCAAAGTAAGCAATAAAACGACAAGAAAACCTCCCGCCGTAATAAAAGAAAATACAGCCAGAAAATTAAGCAGGGATGGGACAAATTGCAAATAAATGATCGTATTGAAAGTATCTTCAGGGATCCATTCATAAAGATCAATAAAGAGCACAAAAGTCAGGATCAACATCGCCAGAGCGATGATGACCCGTCCTTTTTTCAGGAATTTATAAAAAGTCATAATCTGAATATCAGTTTAGGAGAGTCCTCTGTCCATTATCCCATTTTAATCCGGTCAATCGAAATCTGATCCAGGTTCATTGTTCCCAGTCCCATTTCATCGGCAATACGGATATGGTTAATGTCTTTGGGTTCACTGCCAAACATCTTTGTTGCTGCAGCATCCACGGCCACAATGTCAGAACCTGCAATAAGCGCTTTGAGTTCAACAACATCGGATTTTGAAACACCACGTGGACCGTTGCGCTTCAACATTCGATAACCATCGATGATGTTCAGATCAGGCTTCCGGTAGGTAATAAAATCTGCGATGCATTGACTGAGATCGTTCCCGTGATAATACCCACGGTCCCAGACCACACCCATGAGATTCTTCATGGCCAGGGATACAGTTGTGGAATTATGATTTTTCAAAATTGGAACATTAATAAATACATCGGCTTCCTCCACTTCCCGGTGAACTTTGGTGGTTTTCAGACTCTTTCCCTTGGGAATGGATACCTCATTAAAGAATGATTCATCATTACCGGGAACAACGTCAGCGCCGGCATCCCGGGCAGCGGATTCTATTTCACTGTTGCGGTAGCAACGGTCCCATTTATCACAGGTATGGTCAAAGACCACAACTTCAGAAGCACCGGCTTCAAAACAACTTTTGACGATACGCCCAATAAGTTGAGGATTGGTATTGGCAGCTCTATCCGGGGGAACATCCCAACCAATATTGGGTTTAACCAACACTTTCTGACCGGATTTCACATACTTCTCCATCCCCCCAAGTGAGGCCATGGCTTTATCAAACATATCAGCAGCTTCGCCTCCCCGTACAGCAACCACATCATACTCCCCTTCTTCAGCTGGCAAACCGACTGCGTTCAAACCTCCAAAATGGGGGACCAATGCTCCTGCCAGTCCAAGACCGGCACCTTTAACTAGAAAATCTCTTCGCTTCATAATACCTCCTTCAATTTAAAAGCAATATTCCTCAAAAGGAAGGATTGCTTTCTGATTTATTAAGTTGTGTGCTAAAATTTGGGCAGGGGCAATGAATTCAAATCAATGGCTTTTTACTGAAGTGTGAGAATAAATTCCTTTATTCCCAAACACATGCATAAATTGCCATATTTTGAACCGTAAATATATGAAATCTCATGCACATCCCCCTTCTCAAGACCCTAATTTATAGTTGGTTTAAATAAGAGCTCAAAAATGAGGAAGCCGAAATGTGTTTTTTCTGGCAGAATAAAATGGCGATCGCCGCCCAGGTTCCACCGGGAGTGAAACCATCTGTAATGCAAACGGAATTTAGTTTAGTATTCCTTCTGGCTTACCAACTCTCCCTCACCATTCTTAATAGTCCAAACACCAGTTTTCTCGCCCTGATTGTAGTGCATTTCATAACGAAGAGTGCCGTTTTCATCCCAGATAAACCACTTTCCGTGCTTTTTACCTTCCCTGTAACGGGCTTCTGCAATTTTGGTGCCGTTTTCATCCCAGGTTTTCCAGGTTCCGTGCATTTTATTGTTTTTAAAATGCCGTTCTTCTTTCCGGCTACCGTCCTCGAAGTAATAAACGGTCGGACCATCTTTTTTTCCCTCTTCGACCTGCATTTTCACACGAATATTGCCGTCGGGATAATACTCAATATAAGTTCCGGAATAAAGTTTGTCGTTGAAATCGTAGTAGAGTCCATCTCTTTCAACAAGTTGGGCTTGTAACAACGGAGCTGCTACAAACACTGCGAGTAATACAATCAGCTTTTTCATGGCTTTTGTTCTGTTTAAGAATTGACAAAAAGCCTCCCAACTTGTTCCTGATGAAATGTGTTAACACAAAATTAACATTAAAGTTGCATTAAGACAACTCCGGGACAACATTTCTCCCGGATAATGCAAAAATATTTTGATGACAAAACAAAAAAGGGAAGAACTCCGTCTTCCCCTGATTTAAAAAGGTCCCCGTCCGGAAGATTTTATTCCTCCTCATGATTCTGAAGCTCAAGATTAAAGGCATGCATCTCATTGGCATCAACATTAACGGAGCTGGTGCTGAAGGGCTTATATGAAATAATTCTGGCCTCAACTGCATATTTGCCGGGAGTTATTTCCTCAAAGACAAATTTTCCGTCAAAATCTGTATACGTTTTCACATCCGTTCCCTGAAGTTTGACTTCAACTCCTGCAAGGGTTTCGCCAGTTTGATCATCGACGATAACGCCGGCAATACTGGAAGATTTGGGAGCAGGTTCACCGGGCTTTTCATCCTTATCGTTGTTTCCTGCAAAAGTATTTGTCAGCAGCCCCATGCTTAATACGAAGATCATTGCTATTGTTTTCATAATGCCTGTTTTTTGGATGTATATTTACCAAAGATTCTTTTTGGCAAAGCTAAAGGGGATATGTTATCTCATTATTAAGCAGGCATTATCAGATATTTAACAACTACATAGCCACTTCCTCAAGGGCCTCAGAAACATTGATCACATAATCGGCCAGCTTTTCAGATTCAGAGAACAGATCGTTGAAAATAATGCCGGCTTCGTATGAATACACGTTGTTGGCCAGATTGTCGAGATGTTCGGCTTTAAGTTGATCCCGGTAATTGTTGATCTGGTCTTCCAGAAGCCGTGCTTTGGTGAGTGAGACCACCAGTTCATCCTGTTGCAGGTTTTCCCGCATAACAGAAAGGGCTTCCTCCACAAGGTTGAACATCAGCTCCAGTTTATCCTGAGCGGCCTGATTGAAGTGAATATTCTTTTCCCGCATGCGGCTGACGGTTCGGGCCAGGTTGTAATTACTGTCTGCCACACTTTCGAGGTCACCGGCCAGCTTCAGCATAGAACGGATGCGTTTACGACCGAGTTCACTGAGTTTGTATTGAGATATCTGCGTTACATAATTGGTGATCTCCACCTCCACATTATCACTAATGCCCTCGTATTTCTGGACTTTTGAAAAGAGTTTATTAAATTTTTTGTCTCTTTCTTCGTGCATCATTTTCCGGACAAATCCGAACATTTTGGTGGTATGCTTGGCATAGAACTGAATCTCTTTCTTAGCCTGCAGAATAGACAGCTCCGACGTCGAAAGCATTCCCGTAGTGATATATTTCAAACGGAATTCCTCATCCGACTCTTTGTTTTTATGTGGCACAAGATATTCCGCAATCTTTTGAATGAGGGGGGCAAACCAGACAAATATCAGAACATTCAGAACATTGAATGAGGTGTGAAAGATGGACAGCGCTGTAGGAATGGCTGCGGGTGATTCAGAGGGAGAGCCGCTGCCGTTTATGGTCATCAACGTATCAATAAGACCGGTGTAATTGTTAAAAACAGCAAGCATCCATGTGACACCCAAAAGGTTAAATATCAGGTGAACCCGGGCTGTTCGTTTGGCGCTAATATTCCCCACTGACGAGGCAATATTGGCGGTAATAGTGGTCCCCACATTCTCCCCTAATATCATGGCGGCCGCCTGGCTGAATTCTATCCACCCTTCATTGCACATAACAAAGGTAAGTGCCATGGTGGCTGATGAAGATTGTACAAGGACGGTAAGTAACGATCCAATACCCAGGAAAAGGAGTGTTGTCCATATACCACTGTCGGTATACCGCTGTAAGAAACTAAGTATTTCGGGGTTTTCCTGAATGTTGGGAACCGAATCTTTCAGATATTCCAATCCCAGGAATAACAGGGCGAATCCAATCATCAATTCACCATAAGAGCGCCGTGTCCCGGATTTGGAAAAGATAAACGGCAATCCCAAACCGATCAGGGGCAAAGAATAAGCACTGATCTGAACTTTAAACCCAAAAAGTGTGATAACCCAGCCCGTCACAGTCGTTCCTATATTGGCACCCATAACAACACCGATGGCTTCTTTCAGAGTCACCAAACCTGCATTGACAAAACTCACCACCATCACTGTGGTTGCAGAAGAAGACTGGACCATGGCGGTCACCATAAAACCTGTAAGGATGCCCAGAAACCGGTTGGAGGTCATGGCCGAAAGAATGCTCCTCATTTTATTACCGGCCACTTTCTGGAGGGCCTCACTCATCATCTTCATCCCGTACAAAAACATCCCGAGGGATCCCACCAGAGAGAGAAAATCGAAGAAAGTGTATTGCATCTTACCGGGCTTCTAGAAGTCTGATTTTTTGTTTATACTCATCTTTCTCACCATCAATTATGGCAAAAATATAAAAAATGAATGATTAACATTAATAGTCCGTTAAACTTTTACAACACTCTGTAATTCAGTTGTTTAATATTGCAGCAGTTGCATTGTTAAAATGCGGTATATCAGCATTATACGAATTTTCTTACCTGCCTGCCGTTTGCTTATTACAATCCTGCTATATAAAACAAACTATGGTTTGTACAACAAGTCTAATTTTTCATAAACCGCCAGGCAGGCATCTTACATCTAATAATCTAACGATCTATTGTAACATTTAATCGACCCGATAATTGTAAATGTAATTGTTTTCTCCCCCGGTAACCAGGTTAAAGCGGTAAGCAGAAGCATCCAGGATGCCAATGGAAAAGCGGGATGTGCCTTTCAACGGAAACCCCTGATATAAGGTTCCATCATGATTGTAAAGAAAAATACTGGATTCATCCTTGCTTACAACTCCGATTTTAAGGTCATTTGAGGAAAACTTGTAAACATCACCCGTCAACCTCATGGGAACATCAAATTCGGTTTGCGTAATAAGTTCATCCCCGGGGCCATAAATTTGCATTTCCCCGCTCGTCAAAAACACATACCGGGGGCTGTTATCATCCAACATGAGGAAAGAATGCTCGGGGCTTTCAACTGAAGTATTTTGCTTTACACTTGTACGTCCCGAAGGCAGCATTATTTTTGCCAATGAGCCATTACTGGTCGTTGTAACAAGAGCAGATTTTTCTGAATCAGGGTATTCAAGAGAAAAAGAACTCCGGCTGTTTCTTTGAAATCCTTTTTCGGGAGTTACCCGGTGATTGCCCCGGCGATCCATAATATAATTCCTGTACGGGTCACTGAAAACGATATAATCTCTTCCGCTGGTACGAAAATGCTGAACGGGCTGTTTTACAATACCTTCGGTCCGTGGGATATTCCAACCCTGGATCCGGGAGCCGGTCTTGTCGAACAAATAAACTTTACGGTCTTCAAGCGCAACAAAGATCCGGTAATCACGGTTATCGTTGTAATCGAACACTGCCACCCCATTGGTGGCCCTGGAAGACAGATCAAAAGGATACCGGGCCACATGATTCCCGTTACGGTCCAGAAGATAAAGTCTCCGGGACGTATTGAAAAGATATTGAAGCTTGTTGTTGCGGTAATAATCAATCTGGTGTATATCACTCATCACAGGACCGTCAAGCGATTTTTTCCAGAGAACCCTTCCCTGGTTGTTGATCAAATAAAGATTATTGGCTTCATCCTGCACCATTATCTCTTTCTCTTCGGAATTGTGATTGTCGACCAGAACGGGTTTCATCGCTACCGTAGAATCGATACGGCTCTGCCAGATGGTCTGTGGCTCCTTATCACGATGGGGGGCATGTTGTGCATGAATGGTCGTATAATTTAGGCCTGAGTTATTGGAGATCTGTATGCCCCCGGCATAAAAATTAAATAAACTCTTTTCCTGCTCATCTGTGGGGTGAAAGATGTCCTGACTAAGATGTTCCTTAATATAGGGATACAAATGAGGAATTTCGGCAAACAGAAAGAAATTCTCCTCATATGAGAAGTTTTCGTTAAATTCGGAATAATAGGTATGATTGTCCAGTGTTCTCTTCAAAACGTTGTCGTAAAGAATTGATTCCAATGTTTTACGGCTTTCAGCAAACACAAGATAATTTCTGAAGAATGAAAAATACTGCATGGGTACACCGGGAAACAACTTTTGCCATGCCAGGTTGTTAAGATTGTTTGAAAACCCACGATAGATAGGGAACGAGGTGGATTCATCCATCTCAAAATGACCCACCGGATCTGTTTCTACATCAAAATATTCCTGAATGTTCTGCAATACAGGCAGACTCTTCACCTCCCCTTTGGTTCTGAATACCATAAACCTGCCTTCACCGGGATCACTGGAATTGTAATCCAGGCACCCAAATGCCAATTCTCCCTCGATAAGATTAAGAAAGGTCTCAATATAGGAAGATCCGGTTCGGTTTTCAAAATGAGTATTAAGCGTATCAAATTCAGAAGCTTCGTCTGATTGTTCGGTATAGTCAACCAGATTTCTGCTCAAACGGGAGCCATCTGAAAAATTATATCCAACAAACAATCTCGTATCTGATGGGAGCACCTCCGCAAGAGTGGAACGACGAGTCCCAACGCCTTCAAAAAGGGATGCATACGAAGATTCCCCGGCGGCCGAAATAAACCCGTTAAGCATGATTTCGTCGTTTTTTATGTCAAAATCCACACCCGCCCACCTGGCAATATTCCCCATAAAGGAAGAAATATCCCTTGATCCGGAAGATAGAAAAGGTTTGGAAAAATCGGCCAACCTTGAAAAATTCACAAAAAAGGCTCCATCAGCTCTTTTGCTGGTGGTTTTTTCCAATTCAGAAAAACCGGTGTCTTCAGCCAATGAATGGTTGGATTGTTGTTGACGGATTGAAGACTCAACCTGTAATGAAGAGCCACTTATCGTAAAGACCCCTTTCTGAAAAGTTGCATAAAAGGTTAATGAAGAATCACTCAATCTCAATTCGTAAATTGAAAAACCTGTATAATCCCTTTCTTTTCTGGCATTATCCTCCAGCCAGCTTTTGAGATTGCTCCCCTGCCGGTTGTTACTTACCGGAAAATGCGCACTCCATTCAATGGTTTCTTTTCCAACTTTACTGTATGCCAGATAAACAGGGGAATCAAGCATTCCATTGCCAGGCCCGTCCGTGAAAAATGAGGATGTATCAGTGTATTGAATAATGTCAAATATGGACATTAAGCTTTCAAAAGATTCAAGTTCCTGGCGGTAGTTGATCTTATTTTCCAGAACAGAAAAAAGATCTTTCGGGTCATTAACCCTGAGTACAACTGAAGCATCTACGGGCACCACATCAATGGTATCTCCTTCACTGATATTCTGCTGACTATATAACCACCAAAAAACACCGGTAATGATAATAGCGAAAACCAGAATAATACCAATAATACCCAAATTCCGTTTTGACATCTACATTCGCTTTATCGGAGTTTTACAATCATCGGACAACCGCAATTTTCGTATGCATCGTCTGACTTCCGTCTGGTGACGACAAAAATACAATATAGATCCCGGCTTCCACTTTACGCCCCCACAAATTTTTTCCATTCCATATGGCTTTTCCTCCCAAAGAAACCGTTTCAAAAACAAGATTGCCGGCTGTATCGGTAATCTTGACATTGGTCCGGTCGACCAGGCCTGTTATGGTCACAGGTCCATCGTAACCGGGCCTGACCGGATTGGGATAAGCATATACAAATCCAAATGATTCCTCTCCCTCCACGGCGTCTCCCATATAACTGATCAGGCCCTTGTCGGTGGAAAAGAAAACCTCTCCGCTCTCATCATCTATGTCGATGTTGAATATATTATTCGAAGGCAGAGGGCTGTTGGACATATCAAAATGGTTGATGGTACGTGTGCCGTCTTCTGAAACAAGAAAAATCCCGGCACCTTCAGTCCCCAGATATTTACGGTTAGCCTCATCCACAGCTACAGCGGTAATTTTATGGTCTTCAAGCAAATAATCGGCCAGTCCGCTTTCATCCTCCCGCCCAATTTTGATGCGGGAAAAAACCGGTTTTGAAACATCAAAAATGCGTCCCGGATTATATTGAACCACTACCCCTTTATCGGTGCCAACCCATATGTATCCGTTTTTATCTTTGGCAAAGCTAAGCACATTCGGGGTAATTTCTTCCCCGCTTTCATCCCATAACAACAATTGGCCGGCATTTCTCTCATCATTGTCATCGGAAGGATTCATCGAAGATCGATACCGGTCATCTTCATCATTGGCAATGGTGCCTTTATCATCGAACACAAAGAGTCCATGAGAACGCCCCTCAACAACGAAAAGCCATTTAAAACCATTGTCGTCTATCAAAATTTCGCCGGGCTTTAATGGCAGAGAAATGGCTTCATAATCATATTGATGCCAGGTTTCTTCTTTCGCATCAAAAACAACAATACCACTTTCTACAGAAGAATTCGACATATAAAGTCTTCCGTCCTGATCAAAAGTAAGACCCCAGATCCGGGTATATCTGTCGGCAGAAGTATTGGGAACATTTTGCAGGGCACTGTTGTCCTCGGTAAAATGATTTTTCAGAACGAACTCTTCATCTGAGTTTTTTTCAAATTCGAAGACGCCATTCCCCCAGGAGGCCACGAAAACATTGTTCTCATCAAGGGGATTGACCGCAATATTGATCAGATCCTTCTGACCTTCAAACGCCTCAGTGTTGGTACTGTTAAAATAGGTCCAGTACCCTTCGCTCAATATGGAAACCGACGCAGGGATTTGAGCATTATTATGCAAAGATCCGAACCCCCCGGGAACCACCCAAAGATCATCTCCGGCTTTGGCAGTATGGTAAACCGAGTTGGTAAAAGGTCCGGATGGTAAAACACGGTTAAAAAAACCGGCCGGTTGTTCAAACATGAGCCCGCCTTTATGGTCGGCTATCCATAACTTCCCATCCGTACCCACTATACCATCACGATAACGGGGCACATAGGGCTCTTCATCACCAGTGTCCAGGGCTTCGAATGTTTCTGAAACAGAAAGATCACCGTCAAGTTTAAACAACTCGTTGTCAGTCACCACCAAAATGTCTTCTTCATTGACCTTAAGACTTCTGAAGTTTGAAAACGCGTCTCCTGATACGGTACCCTCATCATTGTATAATTCCAGTTCGCAGGTCTGCCCAATATCACCGCGCATGCCAATGATGCCAGCAGAGGTTTTCTCCAGATCACAATACCTGCCGTTCGATTCAGAAAAAAGGTCCCAGTTCTCATAAAAAGTCAGCCCACCTTTGGAAAGATCTGCCCGCAGAATTCCCTCTGATGTGGCTGCATAAATATAATCCTCCTGAACAAGAGTACGGTAAACCTTCAAAGAAGAAGCCTCATCTCCGAGAATAAAGGTAGAAGCTATTTCATCCCTGCTGGCATCGATCTCAAGAATCCCAAAATCGGTACTGCAATACACCATGCCCTCATGATAGAGAAAGTGATTGATCTGTTTACTGCCGGTCATATTCTCTATCTTAAGATCCGGAATATTGGTCACTTTATCTCCTTGTACAAGATCAATATTACCATTGGTATACCCGGTCAAAAGAGTGTTCGTTTCGGGTGCGTAACCTATGGCTGAAATACCGGTGTCTGAAAGGCCGTTAACTTTATTCTTCACAGAAACTGAAGCGGTTTCCTTGTGATAATAGATCAGGCCAAGAGACGTCGCTCCAACAATAAAACGGTCGGTCTCTGTCAGTTCAAAACATGTTTTATAGGAATAATAGGCGTTCCAGCGTTCCTGTCCGTTTAAATCGCTTAACCCCGGAATAAAGCTTCCGGCCAAAAGTAAAAAGAATGGAAATATCCAAAACTTTAGCATGCTAATGATTTTTAACGGCCTCCAGGAAACGGACAAGTTTACCAATGGCCTGACTCCTGTGACTGATCCGGTTCTTTTCATCCAGGGGCATCTGAGCAAATGAATAAGCCGCCCCATCAGGTCTGAAGACAGGATCATAGCCAAATCCATGATGGCCCCTTAACTCCCTCAATATCTCTCCTTCCACCTTTCCTTCAAAAAGCGTTGTTTCGCCATTCAGAATAAGAGCGATCACCGTACGAAACCTGGCTCTGCGATTGGTAATCCCTTCCATCTCTTTCAGCACTTTTTGCATATTTTTGGTACTGTCTTTACCGGGGCCTGCATATCTTGCCGAATAAACGCCCGGTGCTCCTCCAAGTGCATCAATCTCAAGACCGGTATCATCAGCAAAACAATCAACGCCAAGCTCTTGCCAGATATGCCTGGCTTTCTGTAAAGCATTGTCTTCAAGCGTCTCTCCGGTCTCAGGGACATCCTCCTTATATCCGATAGCAGATAAAGGCCTTGCATTCCAGGGAGCAGGGAGCAGTTTATTTATTTCTTCAGCTTTGTGACTGTTATGTGTAGCAAAGATCAAATCCATGTAAGCCGTAATTTATTTGATATGGACGAAATTACAAAAAATACACTTCCCGGACGTCATCTCCGGCAGTTTGAAGATTAAAAAAAGCTAAACGCAGAGACCTGTCTGCCGTGTCATGAAATAGAACTGTTTTGACTCAAAGGCTCTTACTAAAAGATAGAAAGCCTCTATTCCATTTGTCGCCAGGCAGGCGCAATGACCTGTCTGCCGTTTTTAATATTAGCATCCTGTAATATAAGCGAACTTTTGTTTGTATAATTAATCTTGTTTCACATTACACGCCAGGCAGGCGCAAAGTTTTTAATTTGAAAGAACTAAGATTCAATAGTCCGTTAAACTTTTGTAATACCTTGTATTTCGATTGTTTAAAACTTCGGCGTTTCTAAGGTTAAATCACAATATATCAGTGCTATACGGATTTTCTTACCTGTCTGCCGTTTGCTTATTACAATCCTGCTATACAAAACAAACTATGGTTTGTACAACAAGTCTAATTTTTCATAACCCGCCAGGCAGGCATCTTACATCTAATAATCTAACGATCTATTGAAGATTTACTTCTGTGTTTTACAAACGGTTAATTTCGCCCATAGACCGTTAGATGTTTAGATTTAACACCCAGGATGATTCATAATATTATTGATGATAAGTATCTTAATAAAGCCAGGGTTGCTGGCATAAGCAAATGATTTAAGGTCTCCTGAAATAACTTAAGGGACGACTGAGCCATTGGTGCCCGGGAGAAAAGTCAGTGGTATCCTTCAAAATTTAAACATCCGAAGAAACGATGAAGCGCAACATATAGTAGTATCGGGAAAGGAGGTCGCCGTTCCCGGATATATTTCCACAGACCATCTGGTGCGGCATTACAAAAACGAATGATTAAAAGCCACCGCCATAACCATATTTCATAAGGTCGGTCCTTGGATTTATGACCAACACCGGCACCCTGGCACTGTTGGCAATGATGTATTGCTCATTGGCGCCCAGCACATAATCATGAAAAGCAATGTCTCGTGTGGTCATAATAATGATCAGATCGGCATCATTATTTTTGGCAAAATCAATGGTTTCCTGGGAGAAAGTGGATTTGCTTTTCGCCAGAACCAGCTCATAATCAATATTCTTCTCTTCCAGAAAATTTTTACAAAACACAACATTGGCCTTGGTTCTGTTGTCTACTCCCCCGTCCTTTGCCGAAGATGAAAAAAGAAAGATCTTGGTTTTAAAATACCGGGCCATATATTCAGCCCATCGCAATTTCTCTTTGTTTTCGGATTTAAAATCCACTGGAAACACAATCCTGGTAAAGTCCTTCTTCCTGGGAGGTTCCTGAACAACCAGGAAAGGAACCCTGGAGCCAACAATCACCTTAAGAGCCCAGCTCCCGGTAAGTTTCTGAAGGCCTTTCATGCCATGGGTCCCCATCACCACCATCACATTTTCCAATTCCTCGGAAACCTGATTGATGGTCTTAAAAATGGTTCCTTCCTTAACAAGGATCTCCGGCCGGACCCCAAAATCCTTTTCAGCTTTCAAAGCATCGGATTTAAGTTTTTCCTTGGCTTCGTCACTTTCGGATTCCTTTTTTACAATATGTAACAATGTGATGTTGGTATTCAACACATGAGAAAGATTCACGGCATGAGAAATGGCATAGTAACCCACCTCGGTAAAATCATAAGGAACCAGAATACTGTGCATCAGGCTTTCCATAGTCAGATTGATTGTAATTTACGGACCAAATATAGCATTTTTTGCTTTTGCAAACATTAAAGGGTTTGAACCATTTTTTATAAACTGTACGAAAGTAAAGATTAATGGTTGTTTTTTAAAGACTTTTTTTATATTGTGCGGATAAATTTTGATAATCAGTTTAAAATGGTTGACATATTTTCCCTAAATATCATTCTCATTATAATTTTAGTACCCGTCCTTATTATTGTAATAATGGTTTGGGTACGGAGATATATTCATCAAAAGGTGGAAGCCCTGACCGCCGAGCGGCTTGCGCTGGCTCTTAAAGTGAAAGAGAAGGCCCATCGCATTCAGCAACAATACGATTCCGATTCTATCGTTCACACCCATCAGGGACCCAAAAGAAAATCCAAGAAATACCAGCAGGTGACGGTATTGTTTGCAGATATTCAGGGATTCTCCCGCATTGTTGAGCAGATCAATCCTGAAAAGCTGATCGATGAACTTGACAAATTTTTTCTGCATTTTGATGAAATTGTAGAAAAATACAGCGTTGAGAAAATAAAAACCATTGGTGATGCGTATATGTGTGCAGGAGGATTGCCCGTTAGAAACAGCACCAACCCTGTAGAGGTGGTACTGGCCGGTATGGAAATGCAACAATTTATGCAGGAAATGCGGCGCCTTAAAATGATCGAAAAGAAGGATTACTGGGAATTGCGTATTGGCATCCACACAGGTCCCGTCATCTCGGGCATGGTTGGGCGTAAAAAGATTTCGTTTGACATTTGGGGCGACACAGTTAACATTGCCAGCCGGATGGAATCGTCCGGAATTCCCGGCGAGATCAATATCTCAGGAACAACCTGGCAACTGGTCAGTGAATTTTTTATTGGAGAATACCGCGGCAAGATGCCCGTAAAATATAAAGGAGAAACGGACATGTATTTAATTAAAGGAATTTTACCGGAACTATCTGTAGACGGGGAGGGTAAATATCCCAATGAACTTTTCAGAGTTCGTGTTCAGCATATTAGATTCACCGACATGCAGGAAGCTGTTCTCAATCGCATGGAAAACGAGTTGCCGAGCGAACTTACTTACCATAATGTAAAACACACCATCGATGTCGTCACCCAGGCCGAACTAATCGCTCGCGGGGAAGGCATCAGCGAAGAAGAGGTATTGCTGGTAAAAGCCGCAGCACTCTTCCATGACACCGGTTTTCTGATATCTTATGAAAACCATGAGGACAACAGCATCGAATTGGCTAGGGAAGTGTTGCACGGATATAATTTTACCGACGAACAAATCGCGGAAATCGTGGAATTGATTCGTGTCACCCACGAGGAAGCCATTCCACGCAATCACTTAGAGGCCATACTAAAGGATGCCGACCTGAATTACCTTGGAAGATCGGATTTTATTCCCGTGGCCAATAATCTTTATAAGGAAGTGCAAACTTTCAACGGGAAAATGTCCCCGCGGGAATGGACCAAAAAACAGATCAACTTTATCGAAAATCACAAGTATTATACAAGAACCGCGAAAAAGTTGAGAGAAGTAAAAAAAGAAAAACAACTGCTTGGATTAAGGGAATTACTGAACCGCCAACAATAATTCAAAGAATCTTTTTAATTTTGCTTCAAAATACAATAGATTGATGGAATTTTAGATATTAGTAGCTCAGTCGCAGAGTCAGTAGTCGCTGAAAGCTCGAAGCTCAAAGCTCAAAGCTCGAAGCTGAAGGGAAAGGTTGCTCTCTTTTTGCGACATAAACAAACCATTCAAAGGTTAATGAAAAAGTTTAACGGACTATTCATGAGCCCGGTCTAAAAAGCATCTT
Source organism: Marinilabilia sp. (assembly GCA_046483585.1). Taxonomy (GTDB): domain Bacteria; phylum Bacteroidota; class Bacteroidia; order Bacteroidales; family Marinilabiliaceae; genus Marinilabilia. The sequence goes on along the minus strand of JAWOCV010000221.1, from coordinate 39,514 downwards.
TATTGCCAAACTCTTCGTTGTTTGAAATTTTTGCATCCTCATTAACAATCAGTTAACTCCGGTACAAAAATTTTAAACAGCTCGATTTTGACAAAAATATACCTTTTTATACCGCACTCATTCAAAACAAATAAATAAAACAAAAAACAAGGACCATGGCAAAGACTTATGAGCAGCAGCCCGAAAACAAGTTGCCTAACATGATCGGGCAAGGGACCAGAATTGTGGGCGACATCGAAACCAATGGCGACATACGCATTGACGGCAACATTGAAGGAAATGTAAATTCAAAAGGGAAAGTGGTGATCGGCTCCAACGGACTGGTTAAAGGTGAAGTGATCTGCAGTAATGCCGACGTAGCTGGTACGCTGGAAGGGAAACTCAATGTCAGCGAATTGCTTTCCCTCAAAACCAGTTCAAAAGTCAACGGCGATTTGAAAACCGGAAAACTCAATATTGAGCCGGGTGCCATCTTTACCGGAAACTGTACAATGGGCGACCAAAAGAACAAACAACAACAACCCCCTCTGACAGCGCAGCCCGAAAAAGACAAAGAAATTAAAAAATAATCCCACTGCATATGGGAATTATCCTTTATAAAGCTTTATTATTCAAGGAAATTTTTTACGGCCTGCTATTCAAAGGACTGGCAGGCCTTATTGTTTTCATTGAAGCGGGCCATATTCCGAAAAACTGGTTTTACCTGGTGGCCATTATAATCATGTTGTTCCCTGTAAGCACCTATCTCATCAATAAGTTACGCAAGTCATGGCCGGAATCCCCGGGATGGGCTCTAATGAGCTTCTCCATGTTAAAAATGCTGTTGCTTCCGTTTCTTATCATCATCTTTTTTGAAAAGGAACACGATGACCTGGAGGCTTATGTTATGCCAACAATCATTGCTTACCTGGTACTCATGGCCCTCGACACAAAATGGAAATTAAAATGGCTTTTCGGCCGGAATAGATAATGCCATACAAATATTGAAACATCCATACGTTATTAGCGTATATGGCCTTTGTAATTGAGCTTAAGCATCGCAGACATTCTGAGCCAGACCGGAACCATCCGAAGAAACTGAATTTTGCCATTGCATAACAAAAATTCATAGATAACCATAAGACCGGATTAAGCATTGAGACCAATTTTCTTCATATTTTTATTTTTGGTTGTATTCAACCCGGCCTCCCTGGCTGCCGGGAGTTCGGATGACGATGAACCGCTTGATGTTTTTGAGTTGGTCATGGGACACATCAGTGATTCCCATCAATGGCATATTCTTGATTACACCAACCGCCACGGGCAGGACATTCACCTCTCAATGCCGCTGCCGGTGATCCTTTGGCATGACGGAGAACCCTGGTTTTACTCGTCCGATGATTTTTACCATTCAGAAGGGCCGGCTCCGATAGGAGATGATCATGTGGTTCTTGAGAATGAACGTTTCTATTTAACAGACCAGGAGGGGACACTCCACAAAGATGAATCCGGCGCTATTACCAACCCGGCTCCCATTGATTTCTCCATAACACAGCATACCGGAAGTATGCTGTTATCAGCACTGCTCATACTGTTAATGTTCATATCGGCAGCTAAAGCTTACGCACGTCATGGCATGGCTCCCCCAAAAGGCTTCAGAGCATTGCTGGAACCCATCATCCTGTTTATCCGCGACGACATTGCCCGGGCCCAGATAAGAAAAGAAAAAGCCGATAAATTCGTGCCCTTCCTGTTGACGCTTTTCTTTTTCATCTGGATCAACAACCTGATTGGTCTGGTTCCGTTTTTTCCAGGGAGCAGTAACCTCTCCGGGAACATCAGTTTCACCGCAACCATGGCCATTTTTGCATTTTTTGCCATTAATCTGTTCGCCTCCAAAGATTACTGGAAGCACATATTTATTGCGCCGGGAATGCCTTTTATGGTGAAGATTTTTCTGGTTCCCGTTGAGATCGTGGGGATGTTTACCAAACCTTTTGCTCTGATGATCCGTCTGTTTGCCAATATCACGGCCGGGCATATCATCATTTTAAGCCTGGTATCGATCATTTTTATAATTAAATCCATTTATATTGCACCAGCTTCCGTGTTATTATCTTTGGTGATGCTGATGCTGGAGCTTCTGGTGGCATTGTTGCAGGCGTATATATTTACCTTGCTGACATCCCTTTTTATTGGTATGAGTACAAGTGAATCAGAACATTAAAAATCATAAAACACTAAGACATGGAAACTCTTTCTTTGACTGTTATCGGACTGGCCATTATCGTTTTTGGCGCGGCCTTTGGAATCAGCAAAATCGGACAATCGGCCATGGAGGCCATGAGCCGGCAACCTGAAATCAGTTCAAAAATACAAACGGCTATGATCGTGGCAGCCGCCCTCATCGAGGGTGTATCGCTGTTCGCCATCGTTGTGGCCTGGTTGGTCGACTGATCGCAAAAAGGAAAAACAGTTTGTTGGTTTTCCGGAATAAATAACAATTATGGAACTATTAACGCCAAGTCCGGGACTTGTTTTCTGGACATCCCTGACATTTATAATACTTCTGGTGGTTCTCCGGCGTTACGCCTGGCCATCTATCCTTCGTGCCCTGAAAGTGCGGGAAGAAACGATTACTTATGCCCTTGAAGATGCCAAAAAGGCAAGGGAAGAGATCGAGATGATGGAGCAAAAACGCCGTCAGATACGGGAGGAGGCCCGGAAAGAGCGGGACAATATACTGAAGGAAGCCCGCAGGTTAAAGTCGGACATCCTGGAAGAAGCACGGGAAACAGCTCAAAAAGAAAGCGACAAAATGCTTGAGCAGGCCAATCAGCAAATCAAAAGACAGCGGCAGGAAGCCTTGTACGAGATCAGGGATACCATCGGACGTCTTTCGCTGGATATTGCCGAGAAAGTCATTAAGGAGGAACTGAGCGACCCCGAACGGCAAAAGAAGGTTATCAACACCTATCTTAACCAAATGAATTTCAATTAACGCACAAAATGAACAGAGGCCCCATAACCGTTCGTTATGCAACCGGTTTGTTCGAGCTGGGAAAAGAAAAACAAATCCTCGACAAACTTTATCATGACGCCAAACTGCTTCTTGCCCATTGCCAGGAGGTGAAGGAGTTCTGTGTGTTTTTGAACAATCCGGTCATTAAAGCCTCCAGGAAAAAAGAGGTTTTGCAGAAGGTTCTGGGGGATGAGCAGCACCCCGTTATGCTAAATTTCGTTGGGTTGGTCATTGACAAAAACCGCGAACCCCTGCTTTCCGACATGATCCGTTTTTTTGAAGAATTATACAAAAAACATAAAGGGATCAGAAATGTGAGGCTCATATCGGCCATTTCTTTAGAAAAAGATTATATTGAAGAGCTTAAGATCTTCTTGGAAAGAGAATTTGATGCACCCATTGAGCTTCATCCTGAAGTAAAACCGGATATTCTGGGGGGAATGATCCTGATCGTGGATGGAAAAATACTGGACAACAGTGTGTCCCACCAAATGAAATTATTGAAGAAAAAACTTTTGAGTTAATACATACCGGTATGGAACAAATACGTCCGTCGGAAGTATCCGAAATCTTACGCAAAGAAATTGAAGGGTTTCAGTCAGCCACAGAGCTGGAGGAAGTGGGTTCCGTTCTGCAGGTCAGTGATGGCATCGCCCGCGTGTACGGGTTAACCAATGCCAGATCGAACGAACTCGTGGAATTTGACAACTGCATGGGAGTCATTCTCAATCTGGAAAGCGACAGTGTGGGCGTTGTTCTCTTCGGAGATTCCCAATTGGTATCAGAAGGCGACATCGTCCGGCGGACCGGACTGATTGCTTCGATAAAGGCGGGAGATGCCATGGTAGGCCGCGTGGTCAACACCCTGGGAGAAGCCATTGACGGAAAAGGGCCCATAGAGGGAGACCTGTTCGAAATGCCCCTGGAAAGGAAGGCCCCTGAGGTCATTTTCAGACAACCGGTAAAAGAACCCCTGCAAACAGGGATAAAGGCCATCGATGCCATGACCCCCATTGGCCGGGGACAGAGAGAGCTCATTATTGGTGACCGTCAGACCGGAAAAACCGCCATAGCCATCGATACCATCCTCAATCAAAAGTCTTTTTATGATGCCGGAGACCCGGTTTTTTGTATCTACGTAGCCATCGGGCAAAAAGGATCAACTGTAGCCCATTTGGTGCATACCCTGGAAAAGCATGGGGCCATGGATTATACGATCATCGTCTCGGCCAATGCCTCCGACCCTGCAGCCATGCAGTTCTATGCACCCTTTGCCGGAACCTCCATCGGTGAGTATTTCCGTGATACAGGACGGCATGCCCTCATTATTTACGATGACCTCTCCAAACAGTCGGTCTCATACCGGGAAGTATCGCTCCTGCTCCGGCGTCCCCCGGGACGTGAAGCTTTCCCGGGCGACATATTCTACCTTCACTCCAGACTGCTCGAAAGGGCCGCCAAGATCATTGAATCCGACAAGATCGCCTCGCAAATGAATGATGTGCCGGACTCGCTGAAGGATAAATTAAAGGGTGGCGGAACGCTTACTGCCTTGCCCATCATTGAAACACAGGCAGGAGACGTATCGGCTTATATCCCCACAAATGTGATATCCATCACCGATGGACAGATTTTCCTCGAAAATAACCTTTTCAACGCAGGGATACGTCCGGCCATCAATGTAGGCATTTCCGTATCCCGGGTCGGCGGAAATGCCCAGATCAAACCCATGAAAAAAGTGGCCGGCACCCTTAAGCTCGACCAGGCCCAGTACAGGGAACTGGAAGCATTCTCCAAATTCGGCTCAGACCTCGACGCAGCGACAATGGCTGTACTCGATAAAGGGCGAAAAAATGTGGAACTGCTCAAGCAGCCTCAATACCAGCCTGTTCCCGTAGAAAAACAGGTGGCCATCATCTATTGCGGTACTCAGGGGCTGATGAAAGATGTCCCCATGGATAAAGTCCGGGAATTTGAGCGCGAATTTCTGGAAACACTGGAATTAAGACACCCGGAGGTAATGGAAAATATACTGCAGGAAAAATTCGACGCCCAGGTAACTTCAAAAATTGAAGAAGTGGCCCATGATGTGGCTTCACATTTCAAACCTGCTGATGAGGAGGAACAGTAAATGGGAAACCTGAGAGACATACGCACGCGCATCGGGGCCATTAAAACCACCCGCCAGGTGACCAGCGCCATGAAAATGATCTCGGCCGCACGACTCAAAAAGGCCCAGGATGATGTCTGGCACATCAGACCATACACCTCTCATCTGATCGGAATCATTAACGATATGGTTGCGGCTCATCCCAATATCAATATCAATTACACAATGCCGGGAAAAGGTCCGAAAGTGGTTCTGTGGGTCATCGCATCCAACAGAGGCTTATGCGGGGCCTTCAATATCAATGTTGTAAAAGCGGTACAAAGACTTCTCAAAACAGAACTTAAAGAAGATTACAAGGCCGGAAACGTTGAGATCCGGGTGCTTGGCAAACAAGCCTGGAAAATGTTGAAATCCCGTGGCATCACGCCTCATATATGGGAGGAAGGACACCTGGCCCAACCTTCTTTTTCCAAAATTTCCATGATGGCCGATGAACTGATCGACGAATACGACCTCGGCATTCTCAACAAGTCAATTGTGGTGTACAACGAATTCATTAATGCGGCTGTACAACATGTTCAGACTCAGCAATTCCTTCCGGTCACCATTCCTGAGATAAAACGTGACAAACCCATTTCCAAATACATCCTGGAACCCGACCGGCAGTCCATTGTCAATACGCTTATGCCCAAAACCCTTCGCTCCCTTTTATACCAGGTAGTGCTGGAATCGCTGGCTGCAGAACATGGAGCCCGGATGACCTCAATGCACAAGGCCACCGATAATGCTTCAGACCTCATCAATGAACTTCAGCTCACCTATAACAAAGAACGGCAATCGGCCATCACCAACGAACTGATCGAGATCACTTCCGGCGCAGAGGCATTAAAAAAGTAGCCTGCAGGATTGAATCAGTGGAAAAAATATCATTTCCCTTCAAGCAATTGTCTCCTTAATTTTTCCACCCCCACCGAGGCTTTTTCCCTGATCACATGCACCTCAGGAGATTCCTCATACTTCGGCGATCCGGGGTCAATGATATAGACAGGTACACCATCTCTCACAAATTGTAATAACCCGGCAGCCGGATAGACAGACAATGAGGTGCCCACAACAACAAATATTTCGGCACTTTCCGCAATTCCGGCAGCTTCCTCAATTGCCGTGACGGGTTCTCCAAACCATACAATGTGTGGCCGCAGCTGTGAACCCTTTTCACATACATCTCCCTCTTTCAGTTCCCAGTGATCAAGGTCATAAACAAGAGAGGGGTCGGCCGTACTACGGGCTTTTTTCAACTCCCCGTGCAGATGAAGCACCTTCCTGCTTCCGGCTCTTTCATGAAGATCATCCACATTTTGCGTGATGACATGAACATCGAAATGTTTTTCCAGTTCGGCCAGCCCATAGTGAGCCGCATTTGGAGAAGCTTCGAACAGTTGCTTTCGCCGTTGATTGTAAAAATCCAGGACCAACTTCCGGTTGTTGGCCCAGGCCTCAGGTGAAGCCACTTCGGTCACATCATACTGCTCCCACAGGCCACCCATGTCACGAAAGGTTTTGATCCCGCTTTCTGCACTGACACCGGCTCCCGACAGAACCACCAATTTCTTCATAACAAACGATTTTTCGGTTTCGGCGCAAACAAATATACCATCTTCAAAACAATCACGGAAGAGGAAAGAGCAGGAACGAACAATGGATTAGTCGGATTTATGAATTGCCCGGGCAATCCTTATAAAAAATTTTTACCTTTGAAAGTCTTACCAAGAAAGCGAGGAAGCATGATTGACAAGGGTACCATAGACCGGGTAATGGAGACTGCACAGGGGCAGATAACGGACGTTATTTCCGAATTTGTGAACCTGAAACGCCGGGGGATCAATTACATTGGTCTATGTCCTTTCCATAATGAAAAAACACCTTCATTTATTGTTTCTCCCCACAAAGGCATCTACAAGTGTTTTGGCTGTGGCAAAGGCGGAAATGCAGTAAATTTTCTGATGGATCATGAGCAAATCCCTTTTGTTGAAGCCATCAGGATCCTGGGCAAAAAATTCCACATCCCCATCGAGGAAAAAGAGTTGACGCCGGAGGAAACGGCCAGACAAGACGCCCGTGAAAGCATGCTGGTGGTTACCAATTTTGCAGCCAATTATTTCATGGACAGGCTGCACAAATCCGATGAGGGAAAATCGGTGGGTCTCGGTTATTTCAGGGAACGGGGATTTCGCGATGACATCATTCAAAAATTTCAGCTTGGCTATTCGCCGGAATCAAAGGACGCCTTAACCCGGGAAGCCCTTCGTCAGGGTTATAAACTGGAATACCTGGAAAAAACCGGCCTTACCATTGTTCGCGACGATTACCAGGCGGACCGGTTCAGGGGCCGTGTCATCTTTCCCATTCACAGTCTTGCAGGGAAAGTAATCGGTTTTGGGGGCCGCGTGTTGAGGTCCGATGCCAAAACGGCCAAATATCTCAACTCACCCGAATCGGAGATCTATCACAAAGGGAAGGTCCTTTACGGTATGTATCAGGCCCGGCAGGAAGTTTCCCGGCAGGACCGTTGCATCCTGGTAGAAGGTTATACCGATGTGCTTTCATTTCATCAGACCGGCATCAGCAATGTGGTGGCCTCCTCGGGGACAGCTCTGACAACTGACCAGATCAGACTGATCGCCCGTTTCAGTAAAAACCTCACCATCATTTTTGACGGGGATCCGGCCGGCATCAAAGCTTCCCTGCGGGGAATCGACCTGGTCCTGGAAGAGGGGCTCAATGTCAAAGTCCTGCTTTTGCCCGATGGTGAGGATCCCGATTCTTATGCCCGAAAGCTTGGCGGGGAAAAAATGCGGGAATACATTAAGGCCCATGAAACCGATTTTATCCGGTTCAAAACCAGCCTCCTGATGCAGGAGACAAAAAACGATCCAGTTGGTCGCGCCCAACTGGTACAGGACATCGTTCGCACCATTTCCGTTATCCCGGATGCCATCACACGAACGGAGTATGTAAAAGAATGCAGTAACCTGATGAAAGTGGAGGAGCAGGTGCTGTTTATGGAGATAGGAAAGCTTCGCAAGAAAAAAAATGAGAAAGAAAGAAGTAAAAATTATTACACCAATCAGCAAAGCAGTAGTTCTCAGCCTCAACCCACCGATCCGGCCGTAACCAAAGCCGCCTCATCATCCACCAACCCCTTCGAAACCGAAGAAAGAGAAGTATTGCGCTTTTTACTGAAATACGGGGAGTGCCCACTGGGCGAATTCGAAACAGAGGAGGGAACCCGTGAAGTTACCGTTGGCGAGTACATTGTTTCGGAACTCCGGCAGGACGACCTGGAAAGCACCAATCCACTCTACAACCGGATCATGCAATTGTATGAGGAGAACCACCACCAGGAAGGGTTCGAATCATCCGGTTTTTTCGTTTCAAGTGCCGACAGCCGCATCAGCAGCCTGGCCTCCGATCTCATCGCCCGCGAATATCCGCTGAGCAGAATCCATACCAGAAACACCGAGATAGCAACGGAACGCGACCGTCTCGAAGAACTGGTTCCCAAAGTGGTGAATGAGCTGAAATGGCGAAAAGTAAAAGTTCTCCTGGATGAAAAGCGTCAACAGCTCAAAAAGGCCGAGGAAGAAAAAGACCAGGAAAAATTCATGCAACTACTGGAAGAGTTAAATAGCCTGCAGCAGGCTTTTATATATATATCAAAAGAACTGGGAGAAAGGACAGTGGTTTAATTATCACCATCTGTATTTTCCCCAAAGCAAACACCAAACAAGCTAAAAATTCACAAACCCAATCGAAATATTCAACAATTATGAAGACATACACCCACACCGACCGCGCTTTTATAGAAGAGGTGATCGGGCAGTGCCAGATCTGCTTTGCCGGGGTGGTTGATGAAAACGGGCTTCCTTATATGGTTCCCATGAATTTTGGTTATCACGAAGGTGTTTTTTATCTTCACAGCGCACCGGAAGGCCGCATCGTAAGGGCATTGGAAAACAACAACAACATCTGCCTCTCGTTTAACGTGGGTGAGGAACTGGCGTTTCAACATCCCAAAGTGGCCTGCAGTTACCGGATGAAAGCCAGAAGCATTGTCGCGGAAGGCAGAGTATCGTTCCCGGAAGATATGGACGAAAAACGAAAAGCGCTGGATCACATAATGGGTCAGTATAGTGACAAACAATTCGAATACAGTGATCCCGCCGTCCGGAATGTCAAAATATGGCAAGTAGAGGTGAACAACATCGTATGTAAAGAATTCGGTGCACCGCATGATGCATACAAGAAACTCAGGCGCACATAACAACAAAGAAAAAAGAATGTTATTTTTGTTGATCCAACACATTGAAAAAAGATCAACGGGGAGTATTGAGATATGGACCTTCTTTATATGAGACCTGAAAAAGATAATCGATGGTATTGAACTACATCTGGATCGCGTTTTTCCTGATCGCCTTTGTGGTAGCCCTGATCAAACTGATATTCCTTCAGGACATGGAGGTCTTTTCGGAATTGATGAATGCCACCTTCGACTATGCCAAAACAGGTTTCGAGATCTCTCTCGGACTTACCGGTGTACTTACTTTGTGGCTGGGCCTGATGCGCATCGGCGAAAAAGGAGGCATGATCAATGCCATGTCCAGGATTATTGGCCCTTTTTTCAGACGTATATTTCCAACCTTACCCCCAAATCACCCTGCTTATGGTTCCATGATGATGAACATCGCGGCCAACATGCTCGGACTGGACAACGCGGCAACACCGATGGGACTGAAGGCCATGAAGGAATTGCAAACGGCCAATGATCAAAAAGATACGGCGTCCAATGCCCAGATCATGTTTCTGGTGCTCAACACATCGGGGCTCACCATCATTCCTGTGTCGATCATGGTTTATCGTGCCGAAATGGGGGCCGCTAACCCGGCAGATATTTTTCTCCCCATCCTGCTGGCTACGTTTTTCAGTACGATCGTGGGCCTGATAGCCGTAGCTATAGCCCAGAAAATCAACCTTCTCAACAAAGTGGTTCTTTCCTATCTCGGGGGACTCAGTCTTTTTATTGGCGGTGTGATCTGGGGATTATCCACGCTGGAACGTGATGAGATCCAAACCATCTCCCTTCTAGCCGCCAACATTATTCTTTTTTCTATCATTATCACCTTTATTTTAATGGCCATAAGAAAAAAAGAAAATGTTTACGAGTCGTTTATAGAGGGAGCCAAAGATGGATTCTGGATCGCCGTAAAGATCATCCCCTATTTGATCGCCATATTGGTAGGGATAGGTGTGTTCAGGGCATCAGGTGCCATGGAGATGTTAATTGACGGCATTGCTTTTCTTTTTGTTTCGGCGGGAATAAATACCGATTTTATCGAAGCCCTGCCAACGGCCTTGATGAAACCCCTGAGTGGCAGCGGTGCAAGAGGCTTGATGGTCGATGCCATGGAAATGCACGGAGCCGATTCTTTCGTGGGGCGCATTGCCAGTACCGTTCAGGGAGCCACCGATACCACATTTTATGTCATTGCCGTCTATTTTGGTTCTGTTGGCATCCGAAGAACCCGCCATGCTGTTGTCTGTGGTTTAATCGCCGACTTTGCGGGAATCATCGCGGCCATTTCCCTGGGTTATCTCTTCTTTATTTAAGCAATAGTTCGTTAAACTTTTTCAACAACCTTTGAATCAGTTGTTTATATTTAAAAGGTTTGTTTTGTTAAAACACAGATCTTCAGTGGCATACGATTCGACTTATATCTTATATCTAAAAATCTAACGATCTATTGTTTAAACATTCGCCTTCTATTTCTGTGCAATAATCCCCAAATGATCGGGAAACTCTTCGGTGGTTTTAATATTAAAAAAATCGGCCTCAATCAAATGAGAGGTAATGGTGGCTTCATCGATCCTGTGGTCAAGTGGCGGACCATCTTCCGTAGATTCAGGATTTTTGGCCCAGTCGATGATCAGAAGTTTTCCACCCGGCTTTAACACTCGCTTTACTTCCCGCAATAACAAATATGGCTTCCTGACTTCATGGTAAAGATTGATCATCCAAACCAGATCCGCATATTCATCCGAAAGCGGAAGACGGTTTTCTTCCATCAGGTGAGGGGTAATATTGCCGGATTTTGGCAATGCCCTTTGCATCTCTTCCACCATCAAAGGCTCGATATCAAATGCCTCGATCTTAGCCCCGGGCATTAACCTGGCAAGAGCGGAAGTAATATAGGCGGTACCGGCACCGATGTCCACAATTTTCTCGGGTGCCTTCATTTTAATAAAATCCATCACTTTACCGGGTGCCAGCCTTTCCAACCGGTCAGGATCGTTAAGATGATCCATGTTTTCAGGATTGAATTTTTTATCTTCCATATGACAATAATAGAAATATTTTCCCTTCTCAGCAACGAAAATCAATCTCTTTTGTTTTCGCAAAAAGAAAGGATTTTCTTTACTAAGTCCTGTAAATATATTATATTGTATCTTTTACGGGCCACCTGATATATCAGGAAAGCCCAATTTAAAATCAAAAAATAGCATTGTTATGAAAGAAGAAGAGAAAAATAGAAAGAAAGAAAAAGAGAAAAAAGGTCCCGGTGCATGGAACATCGGATGGGGATGGCTCATTACCATTCCGGCCCTCACCTTTCTTTCCTGGGCCACGAAAAGAGGTATTAAGGATGTCATAGAAGAAGAACACTCCTCTCCGCTCGAAATATTAAAAGAGCGTTACGCCAAAGGCGAAATTGATCGCAATGAATTTGAGGAAAAAAGAAGAGACCTCCTCGCCAAAGAATGATCGGCTAATGGATTAACGGGGAAAATAGTTCCCCAGACCAATCATCTTTCCGCAAAAACATCAACACCCCAATGACCGGCAGTCCATTTTTCCATACTGCCCGGGTCTTTGGGGTGTTGTCATTTCAGTTCGTCCCTTATACGAAAATCTCCGCAATATTAATTCATTCTTAACATCACCGGTCTTTATTAACGGTTAATTAAACACGGCTTAAAGTACACGCAATGGTGCCATTGTTCTTTTGTAGTGTCAAAATATAACGACAAACCAAAAACAGAAAACAATGAAAAACCATTTAATGCTTTTAAGCTTTCTCCTTGGATTGGGAGTGGCTGTAACATTCACAGCTTGTGATGACGATGACGACAACAACGTGGACCCGGAAGATGACAACACCAACGTCATTGTATCGGAAAACATTACGGAAGATACTACCTGGGAGAAAGAAAATATCTATCAACTGGGTGGTAGAATTTCCGTTGAAGAAGGAGCCACACTGACCATTGAGGCCGGAACCATCATTAAAGGAGAAGCCGGAACCGGATCAAACGCCACCGCACTCCTCGTGGCAAGAGGAGCCAAACTGATGGCCGAAGGAGAGGAAGACGCCCCCATCATTTTCACATCAGTGGCCGATGAAATCACCCCCGAAGATGTAGAAGCCGGAAACTTCGGAAGCCCGAACCTGGATCCCGTTCAGGACGGACTCTGGGGTGGCGTCATTGTCCTGGGCAGCGCCCCCATTTCTGCATCCAATGATGATGGTGACATCAGTGAGATTCAGATTGAGGGAATCCCCACATCGGATCCAAATGGTCTTTATGGCGGAAACGATGAGGATGATAATTCGGGCGTATTGAAATACATCTCTATCCGCCATGGTGGCTCTAACATCGGCGAAGGCAACGAGATCAACGGACTGACGCTTGGTGGCGTTGGAAACGGTACAGTTGTGGAAAACATCGAAGTGGTTTCGAATCAGGACGACGGCATCGAATGGTTCGGCGGAACCGTCAATGTAAGCAATGCTGTGGTATGGAATTGTTATGATGATGCCATTGACGCAGATCAGATGTGGACCGGTACCCTCGACAATTTCATGGTGATATCCCCGGATGACCACAATTTCGAACTCGACGGGCCGGAGGGATCAGAAGGGGAAACCGGCGATTTTGCCCCTTACACAATCAAAAACGGCATCGTCATCGCCAACAGTGACAACATTGAATCATCGGATCTGATCAATACCGATGACAACACCGGTGTTCATTTCAACAACATCTTCTTCACAGCCATCAATGAAGGACAGATCATCAACAGAGTCTCACATGACATTGGTGATGTCGTCTTTCAAAACATAGTACTTGATGTGCCCGAAGAGAATCTGGCTGATTATGTCGTTGACGGAAATGTGCCCGAAGGAGTAACCGCGGGAAGCGAGCCTGCTAATCCAGGCGCCATCGATACATCTGTTTTCGGATGGACCTGGGCCCACGAAGCAGGAGCAATGAATTACTAAAAGGAAAAAAACTGAAGATCAAACAGGCTTGCAAAACCCGGGTTTTGCAGGTCTGTTTCTTGCCATTTAACTCCGCGAAAAGACGAAAAACACAGAAATAGAAATATTTTCGCACAAAGATCAAAGCAAACTGATAATGAAACACATAGCAATTGTTATATTTTTATTCCTTACCTCTTCACTTTTTGCACAGCAGGGTACGATAAGAGGAACAGTATATGATGACGCAACCGGTGAAACGCTTGTGGGGGTCAGCGTCATCATTAAAGGGACAACAACGGGCACTGCTACAGACCTGGACGGTGAGTTTTCCCTCAATTTAAAACCCGGAACTTATGACATTGAATTCTCCTTTATTTCTTTTCAGTCGATGACCATTGAAGATGTGGAGGTTAAGGAAGATGACGTCACCAACTTCAATAACATCAGACTTAAAGAAAGCTCCGTCGAGCTGGAAGATGTGGTTGTCAGTGCATCAATGATCCGAAATAATGAGGCAGCACTCCAGACCATGAAAAGGAGGTCATCCGTTATGATTGACGGTATTTCAGCAGCCAAAATCCAGCAGATAGGCGACGGAACTGCAGTGGAAGCAGCCAAAAGAGTAACAGGAGTAACGGTAGAAGATGGAAAATACATCTACGTCAGAGGATTGGGCGACCGCTATTCCAAAACAACCCTCAACAATGTCGATATTCCAGGCCTTGACCCGGACAGGAACAGTCTGCAGATGGATATTTTCCCTTCCAACCTCATCAATAATATGATGGTGAGTAAGAATTTTTCGGCCGAATTGCCCGCCGATTTTACCGGCGGCCTTATGAATGTGGAAACCAAGAATTTTCCCGAAAGAAAAATTTTCAACGTATCGGCAAGTACTTCCTTCAATCCCGACATGCATTTCAACTCAGATTATCTCTCTTATGACGGGGGTAACACGGATTTTCTGGGATTTGACGACGGCACAAGAGCCCTGCCTGCAGGCGCACGTCAATCCGAAATACCCTCACCCTTTAGTGGCCATTCCCGGGAACAGGTAACATCGTTCGTCAACAGTTTTAATTCCCAGTTGGCAGCCAAACGCCGGCAAAGTTTTACAGATTACAGCCTGGGCATCGCCTATGGCAATCAGATCGATCTGAACCAGGAAGATAAAAAACCTAAGCTGGGGTATATTTTTTCTCTGACTTACAAAACGGAATACAAATATTTCGACGACATGGCTTTCGGCGATTACCAAAAACAGCAGGACCCGGACAATTATGAAATGCAATATGCCACACGTCAAAACGGAGAAAACGGGAAAAAAAACATATTGGCAGGCCTTCTGGGAGGCATCGCTTATAAAAACGATCTCAATAAATTAACCTTAACGTTGATACGTCTCCAGAACGGAGCCTCTACTGCAGGCATTTTCAACATCGATAACAGCCACTCGGCTGTGGGTCAATCGGGATATAATGGATTGTCACACACGCTGGAATACAATGAAAGATCCCTTACAAATGTTTTACTCAACGGCACGCATATCTTCAAAAACTCCGACTGGGAGGTAGACTGGCGACTATCACCAACATTCTCAACATCGGATGATCCGGATATCAGGAACACCACTTTCACCCTTTCAGAAAACCGTGATCCAAATTTCAACGCAGGAGCAGGAGGTTTCCCGACAAGAAGATGGCGCGAATTAACGGAGCTCAATACAACAACCAAAATCGACATCACCAAAGCATACAGCTTCAATGAAAACGATGCCGCCTTGAAATTCGGTGCCAGTCACTCCTACAAAGAAAGGGATTATGAAATACTCTCCTACAATGTCAAATTCGGGGGTAGTTTGCGCTCTTTTCCGGAAGCAGATCCTTCTCTTATTCTGCAACCCGGCAATCTTTACCCCAACGATCCTTACAACATTTCCTATCAGTCGGGAAACAGCCGCCCCAACTCCAATGCTTATAGTTCCAATGTAAACAATACCGCCCTCTACATCTCCAATGAGTTTTTCCCCCTAAAGGATGTCAAAGCCACCCTCGGCTTAAGACTGGAAAATTACATTCAGCGACATACCGGAAGAGATCAGCGTTATGCCAGTGGCGATACCCGTAACGGACGAAACCTTGAGAATGAAAAAGTGCTGGAATCAACCGATGTTTTTCCTTCTGTCAACCTGAGCTGGGCATTAAATGAGGACCAAAACATACGGGCTTCATATTCCAAAACCATCGCCAGACCATCGTTTAAGGAACTTTCGTTTGCCCAGATACTGGATCCGGTCAGTAACCGGATCTTCAACGGAAGCCTTTTCGATTCCTATTCCGATTGGGACGGCCAATTGACCGAAACCCGCATCGACAATCTGGACCTCAGATGGGAGCACTATTTTGAAGGCGGCCAGAATATCTCGGCCAGTATATTTCACAAAAAATTTGATGACCCCATTGAGCTGGTCAGGATCCCCGAACAACAAACAAGCACTGAATATCAGCCAAGAAATGTGGGAGATGGCACTGTATATGGAGCGGAATTTGAATTCACCAAAGGGTTGAAAGCAATCTCCCCTCTGCTCCAAAATTTCAGCGCCAACGGAAATGTCACTTTTGTAATGTCGAAAATCGACATGTCTGAATCGGAATACCGCTCACGGAAAAATTTCGAAAAAACCGGGGAAAACATAGAAGACACCCGCGAAATGGCAGGTCAATCGCCTTATGTGATTAACGCCGGTTTGAGTTACAATGACAGTAATAAAGGACTGGATGCAGGCGTCTTTTACAACGTAAAAGGTCCCACCCTTACAATCGTGGGCGGAGGCCTTTTCCCGGATATCTATTCCGAGCCTTTTCACAGTCTTAATTTCAACCTCAACAAAAAATTGGGGGAAAACAAGAAAACAACCGTGGATATCAAAATATCAAACCTGCTCAACGAAAAACGGGAAAGCTACTTTAAAGCTTATGAAGCCCGGCAACAAATATACAACAGCATCAATCCGGGCCGTTCTTTCAGCATCGGCGTGAGCTACAAATTCTGATCCCTATCCATTCCCATCCATTTGTTAAAGTCTGGAGAGATCCCTGAAATATTTCTATTGGGGGTCTCTCTTTTTTCGTGAATCCGGTCTGAAGGTGATTTTTGCTCTCACAGGATAATGATCTGAAATGAAAACCTCATCTTCCCGCACCTCATCTACGCTGTGAAAATCAACATCGAAAAATTCATTCACGAAAACAAAATCGATGCGCGACCCATCAAAATCAGGATCAAAACCATTAAAAGTGATTTCCCCTTTCCGGGTTTCATCAGCCAACTCTTCAGCATCCCACATTTGAGCGCGTTCATCCCCGCCCCCAACAAGAGTCTGATAAGTTTCTGTATCCCGGGTGGTATTGAAATCACCAGTCAAAGCTACAGGCGTCGATCCCGCAATTTCATCGATTTGCTCCAGCAAAAGAGTGGCACTTTTGCTCCGGGCCTCTTCGCTCATATGGGAAAAATGGGTATTGAAGACAAAAAATGCATATCCGGTTTCAACGCTTTTCAGCTTCACCCAGGTAACAATCCGGGGGAAGTCAGTACCCCAGCTCATACTGCCGGCTTCCTCAGGGGTTTCTGACAGCCAGAAATATCCCCCGTCAAGATATTCAAACATATCTTTCCGGTAAAAGACCGGACATGCTTCCCCCTTGTCTTCCCCGTTTTCACGGCCTGCAGACAGATAATCATAATTCTCAAGCATAGCGCTCAGGTCCTCCAACTGTTCGGGAAGAACCTCCTGCATCCCTATTATTTCGGGGGTTTTCTCCGAAAAATATTCACTGACCATTGATTTTCTATTTTCCCAATCATTGGGGGCATCATCCGGATTATTAAACCTTACGTTGAAAGATATTATTTCAAAGTAGCTGTTTTGGTTCCCGCATGAAACAAGGCCAATCAGGGCCAGAAGAATCGTAAATATTGCCTTTCTCATTTCTATATCAGTTTTTATCCATTTTTTATCCAATCACCCGATCTGGCAGATTGTCGCACTGCATCAATGACTTTCATGTTGTCCACCGCATCCTTCAGGGAAACCGGCAGGGGGCCTTGCTCTTCGACGGCGCGTGCAAAGGAATCAAACATCAGGCCATACGCATTGCAAACGGGGAATTTGATGTCACGGGTTCCTATGCCGTCGGTAACGGTAATAACTGCCGGCACATCCACATAAGTATTAAACGGCACATGCACGGTAATACTGCCCGAACTTCCCACAATATCAACCCGCTGGAAGGGTTGTGATGCTGTGGAAACGGCAAATGTCGCTCTGGGCCCTCCAAAATCAAGGATCCCCGATGTATGCATGTCGGTGCCGAATTCGGGATGATGCGAAATAAAGGACATAACCCTTTCGGGTTCGGCTCCCATAATAAACCGTGGAACGGAGATGGCATAACATCCGATATCCATAAGGGCCCCTCCACCATATTCGGGAATGTTCCGGATGTTCTGCGGCGAAGGATTATTGTAGGAAAAGGAGGTATGGATGTATTGGATCCCTCCGATCTGGCCTGTACGCACAATATCCCGGGCGTGTTGCCACATGGGGTGAAACATGTACATGAATCCTTCCATGAGGGGAACATTGGTCTCACGGGATTTATCTACCATCTCCATGGCTTCTTGCGTATTCATCCCCAGGGGCTTTTCGCACAAAACGGGCTTCCCCTCTTCAAGGGATCTGTCCACCCACTCTTTATGCATATGGTTGGGAAGAGGAATATAGATCATATCCACATCGCCGTCTTTCAAAACGGCTTCGTAAGAACCATACCAGAGCGGGAGATCAAATTCACGGGCCAGCCCGGCGGCTTTCTCAATATCGCGGGAACCAATGGCATACGACTCACAATATTGGGTTTCCTTCAATGGTAAAACAATCCGTTTCATGTAATGGTTGGATGTCCCCAGAATGCCAATTTTTAGTTTTTTCATCATTATAAAATTTGTGTTTTAAGGTCGGATGTAACGGTCGTTTTACAGCCATGCCAGATTCAGAAATACTAACCCGGATTATTCATAAGGCAGGTAATTTATGAATCGTTCAGGCTAAAATAAGAAAGTTTCGTGAAAAAATGGAATGAGCCCATACCAAAAGCTCCCTTTTTACCAATCCATGCCTGGTTTAGATTGTGAAACATGCTCATTGAACGCTTGATCTGACTTTTTCACCAGGCCCATGTAATCAGTTTCATGCGGGATTACTTGCCTATAGACAAGGCCAGGTCGTGGATATTTCATAAATTTGGAGAATGCACAATCCTCAACTTTAGTTGACGGTCTTTTCCCGAAAAATATGGTGGTACCGGATTCAATGCGTAAAAACAAAACCCTGATGAAAGACCGGTTTTGGTTAGCTCTTGATAATGCAGCAAAAATTTTTCCTGCCATTATAACAAGAGAGGTCACCACTGTGATCCGGCTTTCGGCGGTATTGAAAAACCCGGTCAACATCCGATCTTTTCAAAGAGCTGTTTTGCTGGCCGAAAAACGTTTCCCTTATTATCTTGTGCAACTCAGAAGAGGTTTTTTCTGGTATTACCTTGAGCATCTGCCGCAACACATTCCAATTGAAGTGGATGATGGCCTTCTTTGTGGAAAATTTCCAAGAAGGGGAATGCTGTTAAGATTTCTCATAAGAAACAACCAGATCAATCTGGAAGTGTCTCATATTCTCACAGACGGGGCAGGGGCCTTCGAATTTCTGAAAAGTGTTTTGGTCCTCTATACCAAAGAATGTGGAAAAGACATTACCGAAACCGTCCCCTACAAAAAGCCTGACGAGCCTATACCTGAAGAAGAATACGAGGATGCCTACAAGCGCTATTTCAAAGAAGATGTCCCCCCCATTGTGAAAAGGTCGAAAGCTTTTCACCCGCCTTATTCATTGGCGCCCCGGCCGCGTTTCAGACAAGTGACAGCCACTCTTCCCATGTCCGGGATTAAAGCAGTCGCCAAAGAAAAAGGGGTCAGCATTACGGTTTTCCTTGTGGCCGTGTATCTTTATACTTTACAGGACATTTACCATAACCTCGGCACCCTCACCCGCATCAAAATGCACAAACAATTGCGGGTACAGGTCCCTGTTAACCTCCGGAACATATTCCCCTCGAAAACCATGCGTAACTTTTCGTTGTTTGTCATGCCGGAGATAGACCTCCGGCTGGGGGATTATACCTTTGATGAGATTCTGAAGACCACGTACCACCAAATGCAACTTGAGACGGAAAAGAAACTGATCAATAAAAACATTTCCCGGAATGTCGGAAGCGAAAGAAAATTGTATGTCAGAAGCATCCCCCTGTTTTTGAAAAGCCTGATTCTCAGGTGGAAATTTAATTCGCTGGGAACAAGTCAATACAGCGGTGTGGTTACCAATCTGGGAAAAGCACAGTTGCCGCCCGAAACGGAGGCAATGCTTGACCGGTTTATTTTGACTGCCCCTCCGCCGAACAAGATGTTGAAAATCAGCTGCGCGGCCATTGGTTTTAACGACAAGCTGGTCCTCAGCTTTGGAAACGTTACCACCTCCGGCGAGTTTGAAGATAAGTTCCTCGATTTTTTAAGAAATCAAAACATCCCGCCCGAAACGGGATCAAACACGAACTGATCATGGTACAATGTCCATATTGCGGAGTGGAGCCGGAGGAGAATGCCAATTTCTGTTCCCTTTGCGGAGAACCACTTCTGGAAAAAAATAAAGATGATCTGGCATTCATAAAATCCAGGAAAGATCAACAAGAAGAGAAACTGCTTACGGACTACCAAAAACTTACCGGCCGGCAGAAAAGGCACATCCTCTGGAAAATATCGGGAATGGTGCTTATATCCATTTTCCTGATAACAATGATCATTGATCTGGTGGGTAATGGAAGTATTACCTGGTCGAAATACCCGGCCACGGTGAGTTTGGTCCTTTTCATCAACACCACTCTTGCCGTGTTCCTGTACAGAAAAAAATTTTTGTGCCTCTCTTTAAGTTTTCTTTCAACCTCGGCCCTGTTGGTCCTTCTGGACCTTTACGCCGAAGGAACCGGCTGGAGCATGAAGCTGGGCATACCGTTCCTTCTGGCAGCTTATATCATCGTTTTTGTGCTTGTCAGGCTCATAAAAAGAACCCGTGAGAAAGGAATGAATATCATTGCTTATTCGCTGGTGGCTTCAGGGCTATTATCGCTCAGCATCGACGGGATCATTTCTCTCTATACCGGAACAACCATATCTTTTGGCTGGAGCCTGATCGTACTGGTGTCGGCCTGCATTATCGCAGCCCTTTTGTTGTATGTCCATTTCAGATTGAAGAAAGCGACTGACCTGAGACGATTCTTCCATATTTAAAAGACCATCCAAAGCTCATCCCAAAGATCCCGCCCCATAACAAAGAAAAGAAGCAGGCTGCCGATCAATCCATGATAGATTCCCAGCGTCCAAAGGTTCCGGTATTTGAAATAGGAAGTGATAAATAAAAGCTCCATAAAAAAGGTAAAAACCATCAAAGGAACATCCGGGAAATGGGCAATGGAAAACAAAGCAGAGATCAGGAGGATGATCTGGCCATCGCTAAAATGTACTGTAGTGATGGTTCGAAGGTTTCCTGCAATAAGGGCGATCGTCAAAAACTGCTGAATGGTGCCCCAGACGGGATACAGAAATAAAACCGGGACCACATGCCAATTGAGGAAATGGGCCTGGTAAGTAATGCCATACCATGCCATAGCCGCAATAATCACCACAGCATAGGGGAGAACGAACAAAAAAGATTGCCTGAACCCGGCTTTTCGAAAGCCCCAGTTTTGCAGAATCGTTTTGTCGGCCCGGTATTGCCTGAGAATATAAAATGACCAAAACAAACAGGCACCTGTTATGTAGAACAATCGCAGTTCCAGCCAGTCCATCAAAATGTACTTTAATGCACCGGTTAATACAACAGCAATGATCTCAAACCATTTTTGCTTGTTTGTTTTGGCCACAATGATCTTTTATTTAAATACAGTCTTTCCCGGGCTTATTCTCCTCCTCTCAGGGACTGTTCATTTTGAAGAGCTCCCGGAACAGAACGGCGAAATCTACTGCCCCCTGGCTTCCAGGTAAAACTCCAAAAACCGTTCATTATTGGCATCGCTGTCTCCGTAATGTGATCTTATGGAATCCAGTTTGTGGTGCATCATTTCGCGCACTTCTGTATATTCCGGATGATCATACACATTGGTCAGCTCATGCGGATCCTTTTTCAGGTCGTAAAGTTCCCATTCGTCGATGTCATAATAAAAATGCATCAGTTTGTAGCGATGAGTGGCCACCCCATAATGTCTTTTCACCATATGGATTGAAGGATACTCATAATAGGTATAATAAACAGCATCACGCCAGTCTTCATCTTCACCGCTCATCAGCTTACGCATAGAACGCCCCTGAATATCCTCCGGAATGTCAACTCCCGCATAATCGAGAAAGGTGGGAGCAAAGTCCAGGTTTTGGACCAGTGCGTCACTGACCGTTCCGGGATCAATTTCTTTGGGATATTTAACCAGCAATGGTGTCCGGAAAGACTCTTTGTACATGAATCGTTTGTCGAACCAGCCATGTTCGCCCAGATAGAATCCCTGGTCGGAGGTATAAACCACGATGGTATTGTCGGCAAGGCCATTTTCTTCCAGATAGTCCAGAACTCTTCCCACGCCTTCGTCCACGGCAGCAATACATCCCAGGTAGTCCTGCATATATCGCTGATACCGCCACTTCATCAAATCCCGTTCATCCATATCGGGATATTGCTCTTTAAATTTTTCATTTATGGGGCCATAAACCTCATCCCAGGCAGCTTTCTGCTCATCACTCATACGCCCTGTGCGGTTGCGAAAAGCATCAATACCCCAGTCAAGGGTTTCTTCAATACCCAGCTCCTCCATTACTTCAGGATACAATTTCGAGTCGGCCGACCAATTCATATCTTTCAACACATTCATTTCCGATTCTAAAGCAGCCTTTCCTCTGCCTTTGTAATCATCAAAAAGCGTTGCCGGTTCAGGAAAAGTTTTATCTACAAATTCCCTGTAATGCCTTTCCGCCGGGAACCAAGCCCTGTGAGGAGCTTTATGGTGATACAATAAACAGAAAGGCTCCCCATTATCCGTGGCATTATTCAACCAATCAATCGACATATCGGTGGTAATATCGGTAACGTAACCGGGCACTTCTCTTTCTTCTCCGTCAATAATAAAATCAGGATTGTAGTAATTTCCCTGCCCGGGCAATACGGCATAATGATCAAAGCCCTGAGGCGCTCCGCGGAGATGACTTTTGCCAATAAAGGCTGTTTGGTAGCCGGCCTCCTGCAGCATCTTGGCAAAATTGTTCTGGTCCCAGTCAAAAGGATCCACATTATCAACTTTTCCGTTCTCAAAACTGTGTTTCCCGGTGAGCATAACCGCACGGCTTGGGGCACAGATGGAATTGGTCACTGAGGCTCTGGTGAATTTAACACCCTGGTTGGCGATCCGGTCAATGTTAGGCGTTTCGATAAGTCCGTCATCGTATGCGCTGATGGCCTGATAAGCATGATCATCGCTCATGATGAACACAATATTCGGCTTCTCAGTTTCTTCTTTTTCACCTGAAGAACAGGCGGCAAGAAGAGCCATGGAGGCAATAACTGCAGATTTTAAAAAATGCGTTTTCATTGTATTGGATTTAGTAAATAAAGTCATCGGAAGATGAGAAAATTGGCTTTTAAAGCTACTAAATTAAAGGAAAAGATGCAAAGCTGGATAGATATAGGAAGAAGAATTCAGCTCAATGCTCTTTCGGCAAAGTTTTGAGCATTCCCAATCACTGCATTGGATGCATGTTTGCTGGATACACTAAGCAAAAAAGCCACAAACAGAAAAGTCTGTAAGTGGCTTATTATCAATGTGGGCCCAGCTGGGCTTGAACCAGCGACTCCCTGATTATGAGTCAGGTGCTCTGACCAACTGAGCTATGGGCCCTTTCGAAGCGAATGCAAAAGTACAAAACACCACACGAAAATTCAAATTTAATTTACGGGAAGTGAGGCATGCCGCAAATCCTAAAACATTATGGGAAACAGAAACCAAAAAATGGCCGTCTGCTGAAAGCGGAATCTGACAAAAACGTTTGGGATTCTTCAACAATTTTCGGGAGTAGGGCTCCCACAATTATTATTAAATTTGCAGAAACAAAACTCCACCATGCAAAACCTCAGCGGCATAAAAAACATCATATTTGATCTGGGTAATGTTTTGATCCCTCTGCAAATGAAAAGGGCGGGCGAGGCATTTCAGGAATTGATGGACAACGGAATGACCACGGATGCTTTTATCGAGCATACCCGGGAGGCATTTCGTGCCTATGAAACCGGAAAAATATCAACGTCTGATTTTTTGAATGTTGTAAGAGAGTACCTCATACCCGAAACCCGGGACGAACAAATTGTCGAGGCATGGAACATGGTTCTGGGTGATTTCCCCCCGGCACATGCCGGGATGCTGAAAAAGCTGAAACCCCATTTCCGGCTTTTTGTGTTAAGCAACACCAACGAACTTCATACCCACAAGTTTGAAAAAGCTGTACCCGGTGCAGCCCATCTTGAAGAATTCTTCGAAAAACTTTATTATTCCCACATCGAAGGCCTCCGTAAGCCCCAACCGGAACTTTATCAGCGGGTCATCGAACAAAACCAACTGTTGCCCTCTGAAACTTTATTTGCCGATGATCTGGAAGAAAATCTGGAACCAGCCCGAAGGCTGGGTATAAAAACGCTGCATGTCACACCGGAAATTGATCTTTATGCCTGGTTCACAAGATAGGCCGTCATTGATTGTCCCAACCGGCTCAATAGATTAAATGACCGGGGATCAACGCTTCACCAGAACCCAGACATCTTCTTTACCGTCCTTATTGCGTTCCTGTTTCATTCTTTCAATGGCCTCATTTTTATCCTGGAAGCCCATGTAGGAAACTTTATAGAATTCATTATTTTTCCCCCAGTCGCGCGTAATCACTTCAGACTGAAACCCCTGTTCATTCAGTTGTTTTTGGAAAGATTCAGCATTCTCGGATTTTTCAAAACTTCCGGCAATCAGAAAATATTTGTTGGGTTCTTCAGGTTCCGCCGGGGGTTCCGGCGTTTCTTCCTCCACCTTTTCTGTGGTGGTATCGGGCTCGGAGGGGGCTGACTGCTCCAGGTTCTCACTCGTCTGAGTTGTTTGAGTGGGCTTTTCTTCGTCTTTACAGGCTGCGCCAATTATTAAAAAAGCGGCTGCCACCAAGAGGGTTTTCTTCATAACTGGTTAAATTAGTCTTTGCAAATCTGGTTCCTGTTCCGGCTTCCATATGCAATTTACAAAATAAAGTTACAAATAAAGCCAATATTTGACCAACAATGCAAAAAAATCACTCAACAAATTTGTATCCAACCCCTTTAATGGTCTTAATATGTGCCTGTCCGATTTTTTCCCGTAATTTTCTTATGTGAACATCAATGGTGCGGTCACCTACAATAATGTTATCTCCCCATACCGAAGCATAGATCTCATCACGGGTAAAAACCCGGTCGGGTTTGGAGGCCAGTAACTGAAGTAACTCAAACTCTTTCTTGGGTAATGCCAGTTCCTGATCATCAGATATCACCACATATTTTTCGCGGTCGATGATCAGTCCCCCCACTGCGACTCTGGTGTCATCGGCAACAACAGTTTCCTGAGAAGAGGGATGATAGCGCTTCAACAGTGCTTTCACCCGTGAGATTAAAACCCGTGGCTTAACGGGCTTGGTAATATAATCATCGGCACCTGCCTCAAACCCGGCAATCTGGGAATAATCCTCGCCACGGGCTGTCAGGAAAACCACCAGGGTATTTTTCAGTTCCGGTATTTTCCTTATCTCTTCGCAGGTTTCGATGCCATCCATGCCGGGCATCATCACATCCAATACAATGAGATGGGGATCTTCATCACGGGCAATCTGAAGGGCTTTCTCTCCATTGGTGGCAGTGAAGACATTAAATCCTTCTTTTTTCAGGTTATATCCGATGAATTCAAGTATATCGGGTTCGTCATCCACCAAAAGAATCTTGTAGTTGGTTGCTTCGTCCATTTGTTTTGACTTTACGTTGATGTTACGCTTTTTCCAGGGTAAAGGTAAATGATGTTCCTTTGCCTGGCGTACTGTTAACATTGATGGTTTGCTTATGCGCTTCAATAATGTGTTTCACAATGGCCAGTCCAAGCCCGGTCCCCCCTTGTTCACGTGAGCGGCTTTTATCCGCCCGGTAAAAACGTTCAAATATGCGGGGCAGATCTCTCCGGGAAATGCCAATGCCATTGTCCCGCACTTCCACTAATACCAGGTTGTCCATATCGTAAAAACTAACAGTGGTGCGCCCTCCCTCCTTTCCATAGTTTATAGAATTGACCACCAGATTACTGACAACCTGGAAGATCCGCGGTTTGTCGGCCATAACCTGGACATTGCGATCGGCGCTCCTGCCAAATGTGAGTTTTAAATTTTTCTTTTCAGCCCTGACCTCCTGCAGATCAAACACCTCTTCCACCAATTGGTACAAATTAAACCGGGTAATGTCCAGATCAAGTTCTCCCGATTCGAGTTTTGAAATGGCCTCCAGGTCATCTATGATGGAGATCATGCGGTCAATGCTTTTCTCAGTCCTTTTCAGATAAAGCATGTTGATCCCCGGATCATCAATGCCGCCTTCGAGCAGCGTGAGGATATAGCCCTGAATATTGAAGATGGGTGTTTTCAGCTCATGCGACACATTTCCGATAAAATCCTTCCGGTACCTCTCAAGTTGTTTGAGCTGCTGAATCTCCATGGTTTTCCCTTTCATCCACTCGGCCACTTCACGATTGACCTGCGAAAAAATATCGTTTTCCCCGCCATTGGTCTCTTTAATGCCAGGCTTGAAATTATGAATGGTTTTATAGATGGGTTTGATCTTGGCATATATGAACAGGTTTATGAAATAATTCACAGCCGAAAAAACAATCCCGGTAAAGACAGGGATGGTGATCAGCAGGGAAACGGCAAGATTGGGACTCAAATAATTAAGCACAAAAAACAACAGGGCCAGAACCAGGAAGGTGATGGTTATATACCCGACTATTCTTTGGGGGGCGATCGACTTCATAATCACTGTTTAGTGTATATTCACTCTGTTGCTCACAAATTTATATGAAATTGTGTTCATCGGTGCAGGTTCATTTCATCCCATGGTATGTTAAGTTATCGTTAATTACCGTGAAAAGCTGATGACAATGAAATTAACCGTAAATTTGAAAAAAATGTTCCTATAAAGCTAATAAAAACTTAACATTAAGATCGGAAAAGTGCCGCTGTACACCACTAAATTTGCGGCTTAAACGTGCAGGAATATGACACTTGTCTGGACCATAGCCATTTTAATTTCCCTCCTGGCCGTTGTGGACCTGGTGGTGGGCGTCTCCAACGATGCCGTTAACTTCCTCAACTCCGCTATCGGAAGCAGGGTCGCAACGCGTCGTACCATATACTGGATCGCCGGGGCCGGCCTGGTGATCGGAACATTCTTTTCATTCGGTATGATGGAAGTGGCACGGAAAGGTGTCATTTATCCCCAGAACTTTTACCTGACCGAACTGATGATCATATTCCTGGCGGTGATGATCGTGGACATTGTTCTCATCGACACCTACAATACGCTGGGTTTCCCGACTTCTACAACAATTGCCATCGTTTTCGAACTCACCGGTGCTGCTCTGGCCATCGCCGTTGTAAAAACCAGCAATTCTGTTACCGGCGGCATGGTTATCTCCGATTTCATCAATACAGGCCGCGTTTTCCTGCTTTTTTCCGGTATCCTGATATCCATTTTTCTGGCTTTCATAAGCGGAGCAGTGGTCCAGTTTTTTTCAAGACTGATCTTCTCATTCCGCTATCACGGGCGATTCCGCGCATTGTTTGCATTGACAGGGGCCTTTGCCATTGCCGTCATTTTATATCTTATTTTCAAAAAAGGACCGGAAAGCTCGGTCGCATGGGAAAATCCTGTTTTTACCTGGCTGGGTGAGCACCCGGCTTCCTTTTTCCTGACGATATTGGCCGTCACTTTTTTTATTCTATACCTCGCCGGTTTGCTCTTCCAGATTGATATCCCAAGGCTGGTGGTCTTATTCGGAACATTTGCATTGGCCCTTTCTTTTGCCGCCAACGATCTGGTCAATTTCATCGGCATACCACTGGCAGGTACGGAAAGTTTCAAAGCTTTCATGACATCGGGCGCTTCCGTCCCACCGGGAGATTTCGGTCTTTCATTTCTGAGTGACGACTGGCTGCAAAACCACGGTTTCGAAGACGGGATATACCTGACTTTTTTCCTGGTTTCTGGTATTGTCATGGTCCTCACCCTTTTTTATTCCAGGAAAGCCCGTACGGTAACCGAAACCGAAATATACCTGGGCCGACAGTCGGCCGGACATGAACGTTTCGAGCCCTCGCAGCTATCAAGAACGCTGGTCCGTCATTTCCTGACCATTTTCAGGTACGCCGGGCAATGGCTGCCCAACCAATTGCACCAATTCCTTTCTAACCGTTTTCGGAAGCCGGATCCTGAAGAAAGCGGTCATCAAAAAGTGGATGAAGTAATCTACTTCGACACCCTCCGTGCTTCTGTGAACCTGGTGGTGGCGAGCATCCTCATCAGTGCGGGCACTTACTTCGGATTTCCCCTTTCAACCACCTTTGTTGTCTTCATGGTAGCCATGGGGACCTCTCTTTCCGACCAGGCATGGGGCCGCGAAAGTGCCGTTTACAGGATTTCCGGTGTTCTCTCCGTCATGGGGGGGTGGTTTATCACGGCCTGCCTTGGGTTTTTGGGCGCATTTGTTCTGACACTTCTCCTTTGGTGGATCCCATGGGCAACGATGATCGTTGTCCTGCCCCTGATGGTACTTTACCTTTACCGGAGCACCCGTTATCATAAAAAGCGCTGTGAAGAGAGGGAGCGTTTCAACAGGGAGATATCAGACAAAATTGCCGCCAATATCGGTTGGATGCGAAACACCGGCAGTGACACCATACGCAGGTTGATGCTGGAATCATCAAAAATATACCTGTTAATGGTACAGGGGCTGCTGGAACAGGATGAAGGCAAATTACTGGAGGTCACCGAGAAAACCGAAAACCTCAAAGACCGGATAAAAGGGGCAAAAACTGAATTTTTCAGAACGCTGGGGCAGATGCCCGAAGAATCGCAGGACCAGGGACAGTTCTTCATTCAGGGACTCGATTATCTTACCGAGCTGGGCAATACGCTTTCGACAATAGCCAAACCGGTTTATGAACACGTCAAGAACCAGCACAAAGGTTTGGTCGACTACCAAAAAGAGGACCTCAACACCTTACTTGAAGAAACCACTGCTTTTTTCAACTTTATGGTCCATCTCGAGAAGGACAAAAAATATATGATGGTTCCCGAACTTTCCCAGCGTCAGGAAAATATTTTTACCCTCATCGAAAACCTGAGACTCAAACACATCCGCCAAATTCGTTCAGGCCGGGGCAAAACACGGATCAACATGATCTACATGGAACTTCTGGGAGAAACCCGGAACCTCATCATTTATTCCCTGAACCTTGTAAAATCTTTGAGAAACTTTTTTGAATCGCGTACGTGAATCACTCCAATCAAAAATAATTTTTGTTTTTCAGCTAAGCCTTTTCAGAAATTAAAAGATATGGTGTATATTTGGAATTACTGATGCCGGGGAAGATAACACTCCTCCGGACAAATAGAAAAAACCCCAAACTGTTAACCAATGCCCTCACTCCTCAGGAAACACATTTCGGGCCTTTCAGCTCTTTTTTTCCCCGTTGTCTGTAAAGGCTGCGGAGAAACCCTCTCTCACTCACAAAATGTTTTGTGCCGTGCCTGTGAATCCGAACTTCCCCGAACACGTTATGAAAAAATGCCCGTCAACCCGGTGGTGCAAATGTTCTGGGGCAGAGCCCGGCTCGAGTATGCCTCCGCTCTGTTTTATTACCGGAAGGGCGAACGCCTTCAAAACCTCATTCACCAACTAAAATATAAGGGGGCAAAAGAAATTGGGACCTACCTTGGCCAACTGGGGGGTAAAATACTGAATGAAGCGGAAATACCGATTTCCCCGGATGCCATTGTCCCTGTTCCCCTTCATCCACGCAAGCAGGCGATCAGGGGATATAACCAAACCTCCCTTATTGCAGAGGGCATGCATTCTGTCTCAGGCATCCCTGTCATGCACGATGCCGTGATACGAACCAAACATTCCGGAAGTCAAACCCGGCGCGGCCGTTACGAACGCTGGGAAAATGTAGAGGGCATTTTCAAAGTACTGTTTCCGGAATTATTAAGAAACAAACATCTCCTCATTCTGGATGACGTGGTAACAACAGGGGCCACCCTGGAAGCTTTATGCCATGCCCTGGATGAAATTCCGGACATTAAAAGATCGGTGTTGACGATAGGATGCGCGGCAGGTTAAATCCTGTCCTCCTAATAATTCAAGGCGTTCCCTGTTGCTGCAAGAAATACATCCAGCGAACGCAATTTTTCTTTTATGGCAATAAGCTTGTCAAGACGAATAAACCCGATCTTATAGTGATATTCGGGACCGCGGTATTCTTCCGAAACCGACTTAAACTCAAAATGCTTAAGAACTTCGGGGTTCCGATACCTGAGATAAACTTCAATGGCCCCTTCCTTAAAGTAACTGAACCCGCCGAAATAATTGGCCTTTTTATACTCGTACCGGTAATAATGCCCCAGAGCAGTGATATCGGAAAGCACGGCTGATCCGGTAGGTTGGCCGCCGGCCCCTTTCCCGAACATGAATTGTTTATCGTAAGCCACCCCTTTGATCACCACACCGTTGAATTCATCTTCAACGCTGTAAATGTACTTATCCCTGGTCACAAATCTGGGGAGTACAAACAGAGCGATCTTTTTATCCCGCAACCGCTCTACCTGGGCCACAAGCTTAATCTTGTATCCTTTTTCACGGGCGTAATTGATATCAAAATCGGAAATGTTTGAGATCCCGTAATTCAGAACATCATCCGGAGATACCACTACCCCGAAACTATGCATGGTAAGAATGATCAGTTTGTAGAGCGAATCGAACCCATCCACATCAAAAGAGGGGTTAGATTCGGCAAATCCAAGTTCCTGAGCTTTTCGAAGAGCATCCGCATAGCTCTCATTGTTATCGAAAATCTTGGAAAGAATGTAATTGGACGATCCGTTGAGAATGCCGGTTACCGACAGCAAAAGGTCGTTGTCATAGTATTCTTCAAGACTACGAATCACCGGGATGCTGCCACAAGCAGAAGCTTCATAAAGAAGCGAAACATCATTTTCCCGGGCCAGGGACACCATTTCGGCCAGATTATCGGCGATCATCTTTTTGTTGGCCGAAACCACATTCTTTCCTTTCTGAAGCGCCTTTTTGACAATAAAATAAGCATCATCCGCATTGTCGATCAGCTCCACAATGGTATTGATGCTTTCATCTTCCAGAATATCGTCCGGCTCATAACAAAACTTCTCCTCGGAGAGAGAGCGCTTCATGCGGCGTTTCACACAAATCTTACTGACCTCCGAATCCAGAGCGGGGCTTTTTTCCAAAACCTCATAAAGACCTTGTCCGACAACCCCGAATCCAAATAAACCAATATTCAACCTTTGGCGTGGCATAAAAATACAATTTTGCGGAAGTGAATGAATGTTCAAATACCGGAAAACAGTTCACAAACAACCAGACCTCATATCTACAGACTGAGGCGGCCGTTCATGTACTGCTCCGGAACTAAAAGTTTACAAAGGTAGTCACTATTTCCCCACTTTTTCAAATGCTGCAGACAAATCGGCTTTTATGTCGTCAATGTGTTCGATTCCTGCAGATATCCTCAGGAGACCGGGTTCCACGCCCGATGCCTTTTGCTCTTCAGGGGAAAGTTGCTCATGAGTGGTTGAACTCGGGTGTATGATGAGCGTCTTGGCATCGCCCACATTGGCCAGATGGCTCACCAGAGATAAGCTGTTGATGAAATGATCAGCCGTTTCGGCAGGACCTTTGATCTTAAACATTAAGACCCCTCCAAATCCACGTTTCAGATATTTTTTGGCCAGCTCATGATAAGGACTTGACGGAAGGCCGGGATAACTGACATACTCAACCTGCGGATGATTTTCAAGCCATTGGGCGAGTTCCAGCGCATTTTCTACGGTTCGGTCAACGCGCAACGACAAAGTCTCCAATCCCTGAAGCAAAAGAAATGCATTGAATGGGCTAAGGGCAGGACCAAAGTCGCGCAATCCTTCAACCCTGGCACGAATGGCAAAGGCTATGTTACCAAAAGGACTCCCTTCGCCGAATGTTTCCCAGAATTTCAGACCATGATAACTTTCGGAAGGTTCGGTAAAGGTCGGAAACTTCCCGCTCCCCCAGTTGAAATTACCAGCGTCGACAATCACGCCCCCAATGGATGTCCCGTGGCCTCCGATCCATTTGGTCCCCGATTGTACAACAACATTGGCACCATGTTCAATGGGGCGGAACAAATACCCGGCTGCACCAAAAGTGTTGTCAACAATAAAAGGAATACCGTGTTTGGCTGCAATTTTTGCAAGCTTTTCAAAATCCGGAATGTTAAACCTTGGATTACCAATGGTTTCCACATAGATGGCTTTGGTGTTCTCATCAATCCGGGCCTCATAATCGGCCGGGTCATCGGTTTCCACAAATTTCACTGTTATGCCCAGCCGCTTAAACTGAACTTTAAACTGATTATATGTCCCACCATATAAATTGGAAGTGGAAACAAAATTGTCTCCCGACTCCAGAAAATTGTTGAGGGCAATGAACTGGGCGGCCTGTCCCGATGAAACAGCCACCGCCGCAACACCCCCTTCAAGGGCAGCCACACGTTTCTCAAAAACATCTGTTGTGGGATTCATGATCCGGGTGTAGATGTTCCCGAATTCTTTCAGTCCAAACAGATTGGCAGCATGATCCGAGTCATTGAAAACATAGGAGCTGGTTTGATAAATGGGAACCGCCCGGGAATTGGTCGTTGAATCAACTTCTTGTCCCGCATGAAGCTGAAGTGTTTCAAATTTTAAATCAGACATAGTGTTTCGTATTAAAAGTTAATAAATAAACAATAGACAATCTATTCGGTTGCATCGACGCACCCGTATCTGATTTATTCATGGCAATGTAATACAAAAATTACTTGAAAAAATTGGATGAGATACAGATATGATGCGTCAATGAGACTTATGCCATAGACATTCGTCCCATCATCATACCTGTACAGGTAGTGACAGAAGTACCGCAACAATTGATGTTAACGGTTGATGGGCAGACAATATTTCCAGTGTTTTGGTCCATTCAATAGTTATCTGACTTGCAAATATGGACAACTTTATCCACAATTCAAACCTCTGCCAAAAAATTTTTTTGACTTTCTGCGAATGATTGTTCCGGTGCATGTGTCAAAAGGATGAAAACAATCAAAAATGAAACGTTATGAAAAAATTGGTTTTAGGATTGGCACTGATCACAGGAATGGCATTTGCAACCGTGCCGGTACAGGCACAAGACAACGACAATGCCGGTCAGGAGAAACAGGAAAACACCCAAAAGCCGCGTACCGGGTTTGTTGATAAAGACGGCGACGGGGTTTGCGACAACTACGATGGCAACCGCCCCGGTAAAGGCCTCGGACCCGGCAACGGAAACGGCAAAGGCCGTGCCAACGGGAAAGGCCTGGGTCGTGGTCAGGGCCAGGGCGCCGGACAAGGCCGTGGCGGCGGTGGTAATTTTGTCGACAGCAATGACAATGGCGTCTGCGATAACCTCGAAGACGGCACCGGTCGTCAACAACGGCGCGACGGCAGTGGCGGCGGCACCGGACAGGGCAATGATTAACAAATCATTCTTAAGCAGGGGCGGTTTTTTTCCGTCCCTGTTATTACCATTTTTTAGAAAATTTGTATTTTAGGCAATAGTTCGTTAAACTTTTTCAATGCCTTGTAATTCAATTTTTTAAATCACTGGCATGTTCCTTATTAAATTACAGTATACCAACATTATACGATTCATCTTACCTGCCTGCCGGCAGGCAGGAATCTAATATCTAAGAATCTAACGATCTATTATTAGGGAAAGAGATCAAAAACAGTTGCTGTTTTGAGTTACTGAAACCCCGGAAGGAAAATAAATGCAGTCGTCATTTACAGACAATGAATTGGCAGAACAAGCGATGCAGGGCCGGACGGAGGCTTTTTCCATCCTTGTGGAAAGGTACCGGCAAAAGGTCTTCCGGACGGCCATGGGTTTCCTTCACAACGCCGACGACGCAGAAGACCTGACCCAGGAAATTTTCATAAAAGCCTGGCATGCCTTGCGCTCTTTCAACAGAAAATCCGCGTTTAGCACATGGCTTTACCGGATATCGGTCAACAAAGCCATCAATCAAACCCGGAAAAACAAACTGAAGGCATTGGCCGGCATCAATGATGAAGTCAACAATACCCGTGATAATGAATCGGCGGATGATACAATAACCCGGAAAGAGCAAAAAGAAGAGATTAAAAATGCCATCAACAAGCTGAACAACAAACAAAAAAAAGCATTTGTCCTGTTTTATTATCAGGAACTCAGCATGAAAGAGGTGGCCGACGTTCTGAAAATGTCAAAAAAAGCGGCAGAAAGTCTTGTTTTCAGGGCCAGACAAAACCTGCAAAAAGAATTGTCAGGAAAAAACAACCGGTAAATTTGGGGTATATGAACTGTGAAGAGATCCATACAAAACTGGCGCAAATCAAAAACCTTCAGGACATTCCTGAAGAAATGCACCAACATATCAGGGAATGTGAGGCCTGCAGGGAAGTTTATGAGCAAACCCGGGCCCTGCTTGATTTTGTCGGGACAGAAAAGGAAAAGGAAGTTTCCCCGTTTCTGGCGACCCGGGTTATGGCCCACATACAAGGTCCCCCCCCATCCCCCTGGCTGGCACGTCCGGCCGTCGTATCGGTCATGTCCGTGGTCCTTTTGTTCCTGGGCTTTCTTACGGCCACTTTAACAGACAAACAAAGTGAGAATACTTCGGATGCCACAGAAATCATTGCATCGGAATATTATTTCACGGAAAACCCCGCCTCTGAATTGGAAGATATCTGGCTTAACTCATATGAATACGAGTATGAATAAAAAAACAACCATATTAAGTATCATCATCCTTATCGTGGCCTTCCTGGCCGGGTGGGCGCTTTACACTTATGTCCCGGCCCCGGGAAATGAAGAGGATTCTTCAACAAAAGAATCTCCCCGCCAGATACAAACAGATGCTTCTTCAAACCACATTGCTCCCGGCCCGGGTTACCGCCAAATGGTAAGCATCCTGGACATGTCCCCGGAGCAGGCCTCTCAGTTTTCAGAAATTGAAAGCCATTACCGTCAGGATGTTTCGGACCTGACACAACAACTCGACAGCATCGACACAGCCATTCTTTCGGAAATAAAAAAAGAGAACCCTGATAAAGAAAAACTGGACCAACTGGCCGCCAGCGCTGGTGAAATCCAGTACGCCCTGAAAAAAGCAACCAGCACACATTTTCTCCGGGTCAAAGAACTCTGCAACCCCGAGCAACGGGAAAAATTCAATGAAGTGATCTCAGACATTGACCGTTACCGGCACGGTCGCCGGCAGGGACCCAGAGATGGACGCGGACAGGGAAGACAGGGCCGTGGACGAAGGTGGAACAACCAGTGATTTTAATCCCGGTTTCTCAACCGCGGTAAGGTGGCCCGGTTTCTATAGGCATGGGAACCGGCAGAAACCAGAAGGACCAGTGAAGCCGCCAAAGCCATCCACGCAATTTCAGGATTTGAATCCCATTGCCGGACGGCGATGCCGATGAAAGCCCATATACCGACAATGGATGCTTCTCGCATATTCCGGAAGTTGATCAACAGAAGATAAATAATGGTGGCTACACCGATCATCAGAATGGTCCAGGATCCTTCTGTAAGAAAACCTCCCTCCCAGCCGATGCTGGTCAGGTAGACGGTCATATTGGCCACAACTGCCACAATAATCCACCCCAAATAAACCGTGAGGGGCCACCAGACAAACGCAATGATCCTTAAAGGGGCATCCCACAATTCAAGCTTCAGGCGAACGGCAAGAACGATCAATGAAAGCAGCAATACAAATATGATCAGTACCGACAGGCCAATATGCATATTAAGCCAGGCAACGATCCAGAAGCCGTTGGCGAGGTTGGCAAGAGCAAACCAAAGCCCGGTTTGTCGTAACTCCGGCTCTCCTTTCCCTTTTGACCATGCCATCCACTGATGTACCACAAAGGCGATCAACAACAAATAGATCAAACCCCAAATGGCAAAAACATAGCCGGCAGGTGTAAATGTGTTTTCAAACCTGCCACTCACCTCCCCGACGGTACGCCCGTTAAAAAATCCGGTTCCCGACAGGGCATTCATCACCAGAACAAAAAGAAGTGTGATTGTATTAATTATAAGATATCCGCGGCTTTTCATGGTTTGTACTTTTAGAATTTGAATCTCTGTTGTCAGGAAAATTTATTCACCCGGTCACTGCTAACAAAGTGAAGCAAACTATACTGGTCATCCCGGACACCAGTGTATTTGAACAATATTTAAACCATTTGTTTTTCAGGCGTTTGAAAACCTGGTGATAACTGCTATTGCTGTCATTCTGCGCGAAAGACGATGAAACGAAGGATTTCCCCATAACATTTCGAATTGCCACAGGTTAAAAATACAACTTTGAGACCAAACCTAACCCGGATTATTCAAAAATAATCCCTGGCTCCAAAAGCGACTAAAATTCAGTAAAAAACAAGGGGATCTCCGGGCTTTAAAACTTATAGCCAGCCCCCTGCCAAACACGCATCTTATCGCAAAGAACACAATTTTTTAATAATTAATTTGTTGAATAAACTCCAAACCTTTTCCCTTTAATCCTTGACCTTGCAATTGTCTTTTTGTATTTTCATTCGGCAAGGGTTGGATCTGATTTATTCATGAGTGCGGTATAAAAAGGTATATTTTTGTCAAAATCGAGGCGTTTTAAATTTTTGTACCGGAGTTAACTGATTGTTAATGAGGTTACAAAAATTTCAAACAACGAAGAGTTTGGCAATAAAGATGCTTCTTAGACCGGGCTCATTCATAAATCAGGCAAGCTAAAATCAAGGCCCATAGAAATTATTAACCTTAAAAATATCAGTTATGGCTATTAAAAAAGTATGGATGGAAGAAGGCTGCACAGCCTGTAATCTTTGCGTGGACATTTGTCCGGAAGTATTTGATTTACCTGACGATGTAGCAATTGTTAAAGAAGGTGTCAATTTCGATGATTATGCCGATGAAATTGTGGAAGCAGCTGAAAGTTGCCCCGTAGAAGTCATACAATATGAAGAAGAGTAAAATCCTTTTGTAGGGTTCAAAAAGTATTAGGTATATAACAATCAGCATTGAATGTGAGCTTTAATAACTCGTTTTCCTGAAGTTTTATCCCGGATTATTCATAATGATATAATTTTATGAAACGAAGTTCGACGAAGTCAATAGTTCATGTTAAAATGCAACAGGAGATGCTTACTACACCGGAATTGCGTAACTTATTAAAGAAAGGGGAGTCATTATGAGTGTAAATTTCAATAAATATGCAGAAGAAGGAAATGCATTTATCAATCATCTGGCCAAAAATCTTGG
This sequence comes from Marinilabilia sp., assembly GCA_046483585.1. Classification (GTDB taxonomy): domain Bacteria; phylum Bacteroidota; class Bacteroidia; order Bacteroidales; family Marinilabiliaceae; genus Marinilabilia. The sequence goes on along the minus strand of JAWOCV010000221.1, from coordinate 2,203 downwards.
ACATCCCAAGGAAACCAGCAGGACGGGCATAATATTGCGGGCTGTTTTACATGCATTTCGGGACAGAATAACAATTCCGGAATCATTCAATTTGCTTTCCCAGCTTCCTATGTTCATAAAAGCCATTTATGTAGAGGGTTGGAAATATCATGAGCACCCCAAAAAATTAGACAAAAATGAGTTTTTGGAGGAAATTAAAAGACATCAGGACCAGTTAGGCGAAAATGAGTTTCCCTGGAAAGAATCAACTGAAGAAATTGTTAAAACTGTGATTAATGAGTTAAGGACATTCGTTTCCAAAGGAGAAATAGAGGATATTCTGGCTCAATTACCGGATGATTTTAAGGAATTGTTCGAGGAATATTCTTAATGGAATCATTCATTGTTAAATTTAAAACATAGTATTATGAAAATGGTAAAAGTTATTGAAGTCATCGCTTCATCGGACAAAGGTTTTACAGAAGCAACCCAGAATGCTGTGGCAGAAGCCTCAAAAACCGTTAAAAACATCAAGTCTGTTTACATTGAGAACATGAATGCCAATGTGGAAAACAACAAAATTGTTTCCTATGCTGTGAATGCCAAAATATCTTTCGAGATTGATTAAAAATCTGTTTAATTTTTAAAAACTCCCGGTTACCTCAAATGTTGCCTCTTCCAGGTAATTCATTGCAGGTTTTCCGGGTTTTTTTTACCCTTCTGAATATCTTTGCCTCAAACCAATGTTCCACGTGAAAAAATTTGATGCGGCCACCATAAATCTTCCTGTTGCAGAGATCATTTCTGATATCAAAGCGCATTTGATAAAGGAAAATACCCTCATCGTGCATGCCCCGCCCGGAGCAGGAAAAAGTACACTTCTCCCGCTGGCCCTCATGCACGAACCCTGGCTGGAAGGGAAGAAGATCATCATGCTGGAGCCCCGCCGTCTGGCCGCCAGGTCCATTGCTGCAAGAATGGCATCTTTGCTGGGAGAAGAAGTGGGGCAAACCGTCGGTTACAGAATCCGGTTCGACAATAAGGTGAGCAAACAAACCCGCATAGAAGTGGTGACCGAAGGCATTCTCACCCGCAAGCTTCAAAACGACAATGCTCTGGAAGATACAGGGCTGGTCATTTTTGACGAATTTCACGAACGCAGTCTCTTTGCCGATACGGCTTTGGTCCTGAGCCGCGAATCCCAGCAGGTGCTGCGTCCCGACCTCAGAATCATGGTCATGTCGGCCACCCTCGATATGCCCAAGCTCTCCTCTGTCCTGGAAGCTTCTGTACTCGAAAGCGAAGGGAAACAATATCCGGTAAAGATCGAACACACCGGTATCAGGGACCTGAAAAATCTTCCCCACACCACGGCACGCATCATCAATCAGGCCGTCAAAAACGATGAAGGGGACATCCTGGCTTTCCTGCCCGGGGAAGCGGAGATCAGGAAATGCGAGGAACTTTTGCAGAACCTGCCGGCAGAGATCTCCATTCACCCTTTGTGCGGGCAGTTGTCGCCAGGCCAACAAACGGAGGCCATCATGCCCCACCCCCATGGAAAAAGAAAGGTGGTCCTGGCCACTTCCATTGCCGAGACCAGCCTCACCATTGAAGGGGTTTCGGTGGTTGTGGACAGCGGTTTTACACGAACCCTCCGCTTTGATCCTTCCACCGGTCTCTCCCGCCTCACCACCGTGGAGATCACCAAAGACGCCGCCGATCAGCGCACCGGAAGAGCCGGCCGTTTGGGACCCGGGAAATGTTACCGCCTGTGGTCCCCGGCCGATGAAAACCGGATGAAAGCACACCGCGTTTCCGAAATTGAGGAATCGGACCTCTCTTCCATGATGCTGGATATGGCTTTATGGGGCATCTCTGACGTGTATGCCTTCAACTGGATCACGCCTCCCCCCAAAAGTCATGTAGATCAGGCCATGGAACTCCTTCACCAGCTGGGAGCCCTGGAAAACAACAAAATCAGTTCGCACGGCCGGGAAATGGCAAAAATTCCCTGTCATCCGCGAATCGCTCACATGCTGCTGACAGCCCGGGAAAAGAAACTTCTGCCACTGGCGGCCGATCTGGCAGCAGTCCTCGAAGAACGAGATCCCCTGCCGCGGGATGCCGGGATCGACATCAACCTCCGTGTGGAAGAGTTGCGCCGTCTCCGGAAAGAGAAACGTGAAAACGGACCATGGAAACGCATCAGCAAAGTAGCCCT